>NZ_BAAAGX010000014.1:20595-75337 GCF_039524755.1 Cryptosporangium japonicum | reverse complement strand
CGCGGACGACCTACCGGGCCGCTTCCTCGATGAGCTCGACGAGCGCCGCCGCCTCCGGGATCGCGACCGTGTGGGAGCCGCCGGCGAGCTCCACCGTCCGGCGCGAGCCGGCCCGCTCGGCCATGAACCGGTGCGCCTCGACCGGGATGTTCAGGTCCTCGGACCCGAACAGGAACCACGACGGCAGGGTCTTCCAGGCCGGCTCACCGGACGCCTCCCCCAGGGCCGCCTCGGTGATCGGACGCTGGGTCACCGCCATCACCGCCGCGTCGGCGGCGGACGAGTCGGCGGCGAACTGGTGGTGGTACTTGTCCTGCTGGATGTAGAGGTCGACGGTCCCGTCGGAGAGCGTCACCGGCGACAGTGTGTCACCCAGCGTGCCGCCCGGGAACTTGCCGGCCAGGTCGCCCGCGCTCTCCCCGGCCTCCGGCGCGAACGCGCCGACGTACACCAGCGCCTTGACGTTCGCGGCGCCGACCGCGGCGTTCGAGATCACCATGCCGCCGTACGAGTGGCCCACCAGCACCACATCGCCGTCGATCGTCGGCAGCAGAGCACGCAGGTACTCGGCGTCGGCGGCGACGCCGCGCAGCGGGTTGGCCACCGCGACAGCCGGGTAGCCGGCGTCGAGGAGCAGCCGGACGACGCCGTTCCAGCTCGCCGACTCGGCGAAAGCGCCGTGGACGAGAACGATCGTGGGTTTGCTCATGATTTCCCATCCGTGGTGAGTGCGTTGCGGAGGAACGCGACGGCTTGCGCGACCGCCGCCTTCGCCGCGTTCGTGTCGTGCATCGCGTTAACCATCACGAAGTCGTGAATTATTGCCGAGTAGGTGACGTGGGTCACCGGCACCTCGGCGGCGCGGAGCTTGTCGGCGTACCCGGCGCCGTCGTCGTGCAGCACGTCGGCCTGCGCGTTGATGATCAGCGCCGGCGGCAGGCCACGCAGCTGCTCGGGGGTGGCGCGCAGCGGGGACGCGGTGATCCGGGCCCGGTCCTCCGCGCTGGTCGTGTACTGGTCCCAGAACCACTGCATGCCGGTGCGGGAGAGGAAGTAGCCGTCCGCGTACTCGTGGTAGGACTTCGTGTCGAACGCGGCGTCGGTGACCGGGTAGAACAGCACCTGCCCGGCGAACGTGACGTCGCCGCGCTCCTTGGCCATCAGCGTCAGCGCGATCGCCATGTTGCCGCCGACCGAGTCACCGGCGATCGCGATCCGGCCGGGGTCCAGCCCGTGCTCGGCCCCGTGCCGCGCGACCCAGGCCGCCACCGCGTAGGACTGCTCGTTGGCCACCGGGTACCGCGCCTCGGGCGCACGGTCGTACTCCGGGAAGACCACGGCCGCGTCGACGCCGACCGCCAGGTCACGCACGAGCCGGTCGTGGGTGTGGGCGTCGCCGAAGACCCAGCCGGCGCCGTGGGTGTAGACGACGACCGGGAGCGGCCCGGTCGCGCCCTTCGGCCGGACGATGCGTGTCTTCACCGAGCCGGTCGGCCCGCCGTCGACGGTGATCCATTCGTCGTCGATCTCGGGCTTGTCGATCTCGGTGTCCTGGACGCCGTCGACCGCCTTGCGGCCCTCGACCGGGCCCAGGTCGTAGAGGAACGGCGGCTCGGCGGTCGCGTCGACGAACGCCTGGGCCGCGGGTTCGAGTGAGATGCCGTTGGGGTTGCCGGCCATGAGGGGAGGTTCCTTCCGGGGTGAGGTCAGGCCAGTGCGGTGATCGCGTCCGTGATGACCGTCGCGACCTGCTCGGGGTGGCTCTGCATGACCAGGTGCGGGCCGTCGATCTCCACCACCGCGCGCAGCGCCGCGCGCCGGTAGCCGAAGCGCTCGACGTCCGGGTTGATCGTGTGGTCGGCGGTGGAGACGATGCCCCAGGCCGGCTTGGTCTTCCAGGCGGCCGCGGACGCCGGCTCGCCGAACGCGACCGCGGAGAGCGGCCGCTGGGAGACCGCGAGTACCTCGGCAGTGCGCACGTCGACGCCGGCCGCGAAGACGGCCGGGAACGCGTCGATACGCACCGAGACGTCGGTGCCCGGCTCGGAGCCGCCGCTCGGGTACGTGGTGTAGACGAGGTTCGCGGCCAGCTCGGAGTCGGGGAAACCGCCCTGGAGCCGGCCGAGGCTCTCGCCCTCCTCCAGCGCGTACCCGGAGACGTAGACGAGGCCGACCACGTTCTCGGCCACGCCGGCGACGGTGATCACGGCGCCGCCGTAGGAGTGCCCGGCGAGCAGCACCGGCCCGTCGATCTGCTCGACGAACGAGCGGACGTAGGCGGCGTCGTCGGCGAGACTGCGGTTGAGCACCGGCGGAACCCGGACGGCGTACCCCGCGTCGAGCAGGATGCGGGTCACCGGCGCCCAGCTGGCCGCGTCGGCGAAGGCGCCGTGGACCAGCACGACGGTGGGTCGGGAAGACATCAGCGAGGCTCCTTGGGGACGGGCCGGAGTGCTCCTCGAACGCTAGGAATCCGCGGGGGCCGTCGCTTCGGTCGCCGTGACCTAGATCGGTTCCGGTACCGACCTAGACGGATGCCAAGATGACCGGGTGACCGAACCGAGCTCCCGCCTGATCGGTCGTACCGACGAGACGGCGGCCGTCCGGGAGCTCCTCACCGGCGTCTCCGACCAGGGCGCGGTCCTGCTCGTCGACGGTGAACCCGGCGTCGGCAAGACCGCGCTGGCCGACGCCGCCGTCGACCAGGCCCGCTGGCGCGGTCTCACCGTCCTGCGGATGTCCGGCGTCGAGACCGAGGCCGACCTGCCCTGGGCCACCCTCCACCAGCTCGTCCACGTGCTGCGTGACCGCGTCGAGCAGCTGCCGGCGCCGCAGCGTGACGCGCTGCGGATCGCGTTCGGGGAGCGCGAGGGGCCGCCGCCGAGCGTGTTCCTGATCAGCCTCGCGACGCTGACGCTGCTCTCCGAACGCACCACCGGCGCCGGGCTGCTGCTCGTCGTCGAGGACCTGCACTGGGTCGACCGGTCGACACGCACGGTCCTGGGCTTCGTGGCCCGGCGCATCGCCGCCGACCCGGTGGCGCTGCTGGTGACCACCCGCCCCGGCGGTGACGAGAGCCTGACCTTCGGCGACGCCCGCACCCTGCACCTGAACCCGCTCGCCGGCGACGACGCCAGGCAGCTGCTCGCCGAGCACGCCCCGGAGCTGGCCGAGCCCCTGCGGAACCGGGTGCTCGACCACGCGCTGGGCAACCCGCTCGCGCTCATCGAGCTCGGGGCGGCCGCCCGCCGCGGTGACTTCGAGCCGGACGTCGGCGCCCCGCTGAGCCGCCGCCTCGAGGACGCGTTCGCCCGCCGTCTCCATGCCTTGGGCGACGTCGAGCGCGCGCTCGTTCTCGTCGCCGCGGTCAGTGCCGACGCCCGGCAGAGCGAACTCGTCGCCGCCGCGGGCCGGCTGTCGGGCCGGGCCGTCGACGCGCCGGCGGTCGCCGCGCTGGTGGAGTACGGGCTGCTGCGGCGCGAGAGCGGGAACCTGCGTTTCCGCCACCCCCTGGTGCGCAGCGCCGTCCTGCAGAGCGCCGGCGTCCAGGAACGGGCGAGCGCGCACCGGGCCGTGGCCGCGATCCTGCCGCCGGGCACCGACCGGCAGATCTGGCACCTCGCGGTGACCGCCGCCGAACCCGACGAGGAGCTGGCCCAGCACCTGGAGAACGGTGGCGGCCGGTCCCGGCAGTCCGGTGACCCGCGCACCGCGATGGCCGCCTACGCCCGGGCGGCCGAACTCAGCCCCGGCGCCCACGACCAGGCCCGCCGCACGTGTCTGGCGGCCGAGGCGGCGTTGGAGGCCGGCCGCGTCGCCGAGAGCCGGGCGCTGGTGGAGCAGGTCACCCGCCGGACCGCCGACCGGAGCCTGCTGGCCAGGGTCGCCTGGCTGCAGGAACTCCTGCCCGGCGGCGCGCTGCAACGCGGCGAACCGGCCACCGCGATCACGATCGCCGACGAGATGTTCGCCGCCGGCCACGCCGACCAGGCGATCAACGTCCTGGTGACGATGGCGTTCCACTACTGGGGCTCGACGCCGGAGGGCCCGGCCTGGAGCCGGATGATCGAACGGGTGACGACGTACGGCGCCGCGCCCGACGACCCCCGGCTGCTGTGGCTGATGGCGTTCGGCACGCCGGGGGCGAACTCGGCGATCGTCCGGGCCCGCATCGACGCCATGACCCCGGGCGAAGCCGAACCCGAGGGAGCCCGCCTGCTGGCCCTGGCCTACGACCACGCCGGCGCGTTCGCGCGGGTGCGTGACTTCACCCGCGCCGCCGAGGACGACCTACGGCGCACCGGTCAGCTGGCGGCGCTGGCGATGTTCCTGCAGACGGTCGCGTCCCAGCACTTCCACGCCGGGGACGGCCGCCGGGCGATCGAGACCGTGGACGAATCCCAGCGCCTGGCCGAGGAGGTCGGCGAGCCGTTCCTGGCGATGTCCGTCCAGGCCCAGAACCTGCTCATCCGCGCCCACTTCGGCGAGGACGTGCGGTCGGCCACGGTCGGCGAACGCTACCCGGACACCGCGTTCGCGCTGGACTACAACCCGTTCCAGGCCATCGGCGCGATCGTGGACGGGGTCGCCGAGGCGAAACGGGGCCGCTTCGAGCGTGCGTTCGAGCACCTGCGCCGGGTGCTCGACCCGGACAGCCCGATCCGGCACTGGTCGTGGGGCGACCGCGAAGCGTTCCCGCACTTCGTCGACGTGGCCGTGCGCATCGGGCGCCACGACGAGGCCGCGGCGGCGATCGACCGGATCGCCGGGCGGACCGGGCTGGCCGAGTCGCCGGTGTACGCGTCGATGCTCGTGTTCGCCCGTGCCGCGGTCGCCGGCACCGATGAGGCCTTCGAACAGGCGATCTCCCCGGAACACAACGTGCTCCCGTACTGGCGGGCGCGGGCCGGCCTGCTCCACGGCGAACAGCTCCGCCGCCGGCGCACGGTGAGCGAGGCCCGGCGGCACCTGCGCACCGCCCGCGACGCGTTCGACCGGATCGGCGCCACCGGCTGGGCCGACACCGCACGCGCCGAGCTCCGCGCGGCGGGTGAGGAGAGCCCCGGCACCGCACCGCGGCCCGGCTCCGCGCTCACCCCGCAGGAAGAGCGCATCGCGACGCTCGCCGCCGACGGGCTGACCAACCGCGAGATCGCCGAGCGGCTGTTCCTGTCGCCGCGCACGGTCGGCGCCCACCTGTACGCGGTGTACCGGAAGCTGGAGATCAACTCACGCACCGAGCTGGGGGCGGCTCTCGGTGCCCTGCGGCGTCACTGACGGCGGGCCGCCCGCCGACGGAGCCCGATGACCACCAGATCGACGGCCGCCACCGCCGCGAACAGCGCGAAGACCGCGCCCGGAACGGCGTGCCCCGCGGTGACCAGGAACACCGCGAACCCGGCGCAGAGCACGAGCCCGAACGCGGCGAGCACGAGCCGCAGGGTCAGTGGGGTGTAGGGATGACCGACGGTGCCCCGCCGACCCGGCGGTTGCGCGTTGAGAGGCATACCGGTGGGCGTGCCCATTCCCCCGCGTTCAATCCGCGAGCGGCCGCCACAAGATATGCAGCCCGACGCGACCGCGCCCGGGATGCGCGAACGCGCCGGGAACCGTCCCGATGAGGACGAACCCCTCGGACTCGTAGAGCCGGACGGCCGCGGTGTTCGTCTCGACGACCGCGTTGAACTGGATGCCGGCGTAACCCGAGCCCTGGGCCCAGCGGATCATCTCGCGCACCAACGCGCGCCCCACCCCGCGGCCCCGTGCTCCGGCGGCCACCATGATGCTGCCCGAGGCGACGTGCGATCCCTGGGCCGGCCGGTTGGCGTACATGTTCGCCGTGCCGAGGACGGCACCGTCGGCACCGCACGCCACGACGATCCGGCCCGGCGGCGGGGTCATCCACTGCGCCCGCATCGTCGCCTCGTCCGGGGTGGACTCCATCGCGAACGTCTCGCCGGCCCGCGCCACCTCGGTGATGATCGGCCAGATCCCGGCCCAGTCCCGCGCCTCGGCGTCCCGCACGACGACCGTCGTTCGATTCGTCACCCCGTGATGATGACGTACGCGCGGCCACCCGCCGGGTGCGAGAAGCTCACACCCGGCGGGGAGATCCGATCAGTTCACGAAGCCGCGCAGCGTCCAGAACGGCTCGTCGCGCTCACACCGGTACGTCTCGTACTGGCCGCTCCGGACGCGGCTGGCGCCGATGGACTTGCACTGCGACTGCGTCGAGTACGTCCCGCCGTACACCCACTGCGCGGCCGACGCCGCCGGCGGCGCGATGCTCATCGCTCCACCCAGTAACAACGCCGGAACAGCGATCCGGGCGATCCATCGCTTCATCGTTGCCTCCTACACGGTGTTCCGCTTGTGGCGGTTCCCACTGGTTATCGGCTTTCGCGCACCAGCGAAGCACGGCCACACCGTCCGATGTGGCCATCTGAGGCAGTCCTGAGGTTCTCCGGCCCGTGCCTGACCGATCGGCCGCTGTGATCAGCGGGTCAGGGCTCGGGTCCAGAGGTCGACGTGCTGGTCGAGGTGGTCGGCGGTCGTCCGCCAGTGGGAACCGTCCTCGGTCCAGATGCGGGCCCAGGGCTGCTCGCCGCGGGCGGCGCCGTCGCGCAGCAGGTCGTACATGGCTCGCGCCCGGCGGCCCAGCATCCGGGCCAGCGCGGGCCGGTCGGCGTCGTCCAGGCCGTACCCGTCGACCACCAGGGCCAGGCGTTCGGCGGCCCGGTCGGCGGGCCGGCCCGGGCCGAGACCGGCCATGGTCTGGGCGGCGTACGCCAGTTCCCAGAGCCGCGACCCCGGCGCCGCGGTGTCCCAGTCGATGAGCACCCACCCGCGCGGCGAGCGGACCAGGTTCCACGGAGCGACGTCGTGGTGGCACAACAGTTCGTCGCGGTCGGGCGGGATGACCCGGTTCCAGACCGCGCCCTCCGGTGCGACGTAGCCCGCCACCGCGCGGTGGAAGTCGGCGAGGAACGCCCCGATCTGCCGGAGCTCGGCGTCCGGGTACGTGCCGGCCGGGCTCCCGAGCTCACCCGGCACGTACTCAAGCACCTGCCGGTTCCGCTCGTCCCGCCCGAGCAGGCGCGGCGCGCCACGGAACCCGACCCGCTCCAGGTGCCGGAGCACCCCGTCCACGGCATCGGACCACGGACCGACCGGCCGACGCACCGTGTCACCGACCCGCACGACCCCCGCGGTCACCCGCCCGCCCAGCGGCACCTCACCCTCACTGCCCACCCCCGAATCCTGACACACACGAGCGCGGCCTCGGGTGTGACGCCGCCGCTCGTCGCGTCGGGATCAGCAGTTGCCGGTGGCGGGTCGGCCGGCGAAACGGTCACCGAGGAAGGCGAGCACGGACGGCACCGACGTGATCAGCGTGCTGACGTGTTCGCCGACGAACGTCGCCCACCGCACGTTCACGCCGGCCGCGCAGTACTGGGCGCGCAGCGTCCGGGCCTGTGTCAGCGGGATGATCTCGTCGTGCGTGCCGTGGAACAGGAACACCGGTGCGCGCGGCGGCGTCGACCCGAGCTTGTTCTCGGTGAGCCGCGCCTGCCACGCGGCGGTGGCCAGCGGGTTCGTCGTCGTGTAGTCGGCGATGTGCTGGAAGGCGTAGCCGAGCACCTGGTCGACGCAGGCGTCACGCTGGTTCTGGTAGAGCGCCCGGCCGCGGTCGTTCAGGTACGCGGGCAGGTTGAGCTCCGGGTAGGCGGCGTCCAGGCCGAGCGCCGCGAGCAGCTCGAACCCGAAGCCGATGCCGCCGTCGAGGGACGTCGCGACCGCGTCCAGGTCCGCGGGGGTTCCGCCGGCGGCGATCGCGACGACGTTCAGCTCGGGCGCGTAGCCCGGGGCCAGTTCGCCGGCCCAGGCCGCGCCGCCGCCGCCCTGCGAGTAGCCCGAGAACGCGACCGGCCCGCCGCCGGTGAGCCCGCTGGCCGGCAGGCGCGTCGAGGCCCGGACGGCGTCGATCACGCCGCGCCCCTCGGACCGCCCGACCACGTACGGGTGGGTGCCGGGCGTCCCGAGGCCCTCGTAGTCGGTGATCGCGACGGCCCAGCCGCGGCGCAGCATCGCGTCGATGAGCAGGGGCTTCTCGTAGTCGGGCTGGAACTTCGACGGTGCGCAGCCGTCACCGATGCCGCGGGTGCCGCTCGCCACCGAGACGATCGGGCGCGGACCCGGCCCCCTCCACGCCAGTTTCGGGACGAGCACCCGGCCGGAGACCGCGATCGGGGCGCCGGTCGCACTGCGTGAGCGGTAGAGCAGCAGGTAGCCCCGGTTGATGAGGTTGTCGGGGAGTTGCCGCCACCAGATGACGTCGCCGTCGGCCCCGGCGGGCAGCGGGGACGGCGGGGTGTAGAACGCGTCGCCGGCCGGGCCCTGCGGTGGGGGCGCGGCGCTCGCGGGTGCCGTCGGCGTCACGGCGGCGACGACGGCCAGGAGGAGCGTGGCGAGTAGACGTTTCATGGAACTCCTCATCGAGTTCGTCAGGGGTGACGGGACGATAAGGCGGCAAAACGAGAGATAGAAGAAATTGCGGATCTCACTACTGACGAGTAACATGCCGCCGCGATGGACGATGTCACCGCCGCGGCCCACGCCGCCGTCGCCTGGCTCGACGCGCACAACGGGCGGTCGCCCGGCGAGGTGTCGGTGCGGGTCGGCAAAGTCGCCGAGGAACTGGGCGAGGCGTGGGCGGCCTGGATCGGCGTGACCGGCCAGAACCCCCGCAAGGGCCGCACGCACACCCCGGCCGACGTGGCCGACGAACTGGCCGACGTCGTGCTGGCCGCGACGACGGCCTCGCTCAGCCTGCCCGAGCCCGGCCCTCCGACCGCTCCGGACGTCGCGGAGGCCGGGGACGTCGCCGGGGCGTTGCTCGGGCTGACCGCGGCGGTCGGGCGGGCCGCGTCCACCCGGTCGGACAACGGGGACAACGGGGAAACTGGGGAAACTGGGGACACCGCCGCGCGCCTCGCGGACGTGGTCGCCGCGGCCCGGACGACGATCGCTCAGCTCGGCTTCGACCCGGACACCGTCCTGGCCCGCCGAGCCGCCGCGGTCCGGGCGCGGTTCAGCGGCTCGGAACCGCGTTGAACACGATCGTCCGGCTGAAGTTCGTACCGTCGACCTGGAGCGCGTAGCAGCCGGGGCCGCTGACCGTCGTCGCGCCCGGCAGGTCGACGTACTCGAGGCCCTCCTCGTCCGGGAGCACGGCGAACCAGCCGCCGTCCCGCGGCTCGCCCCAGTAGAGGAAGCGGGCGCCGGCCCGGCCTGTCCCGTCGATCCGGCCACCGCGGATGAGCACCGGACCGGTGTAGCCGACGCTGAGCCAGCGCACCTTCTCCCCGTAGGTGCCGTCCGGCTGTTTGTCGTCGGGACGCAGTTCGAGCGTGGCGCCGCCCTCGCCGAAGTAGTCCGCGATCGGGTAGAGCGGCCCCTCGCCGAGCACCCGCACCGCCTGCCCCGGCCCCGACCAGGCCCGGGACTTCGTGAGCGGGCACGGGGCCCCGGGCGCGACCCGGGGCAACGCCAGCGCCGGCGCCACGAACGACGCCGCACCGGCCGACCGGCCGGGAGTGGCCCGGGGCGCGGGCTCGTCCGCGGAGCACCCCACCACACCCACGACGATCGCGACGACGAGCACCACCGCCCGGGTTCGCATCCCCATACCTCCTAGCGTGGCACCACCAGGCATTAGTACATGTGATCGAAAAAATGTCGTAGGGTTGGTGTATGGCACCGCCCGAACTCACGCCGATCCGGCAGCAGATCCTCAGTTTCGTCCGCCGGACGGTGCCGCGACAGGGCTATCCGCCGAGCATCCGCGAGATCGGCACCGCGGTCGGCCTGCGCTCGACCTCCTCGGTCGCCCACCACCTGCGCGCCCTCGAGGAACTCGGCCTGATCAGCCGCGACAGCCGCGCCGCCCGGGCCGTCGACGCCCGCGACGCGGGGGCGGGCACGACGCTGGTGCCGCTGATCGGCGCGATCGCCGCGGGCTCGCCGATCACCGCGGACGAGAACTTCGAGGAGGCGCTGCCGCTGCCGGCGAGCCTGGTCGGCCACGGCGAGTTCTTCGCGCTGCGGGTACGCGGCGACTCGATGATCGAGGCCGCGATCTGCGACGGCGACATCGTCGTCGTGCGTCGCCAGCCCACGGCCGAGACCGGCGACATCGTGGCCGCGATGCTCGACGGCGAAGCGACGGTGAAGGTCCTTAACGTCGAGGACGGCCACGTCCGGCTCCTGCCCAAGAACCCCCACTACGCCCCGATCGACGCCGATCACGCGACGATCCTCGGCCGCGTCGTGAGCATCCTGCGCAGCCTGCGCTGAGCCATCCCGCACCGAGCCGCACCGGCGGTCCGGCGGAGCGCGGGCTACGGTGTAAACGGAGACAGTCTCCGCTCACCGTCCCGGAAGGCGCCCGCCATGCCCATGCCGCTCTCGATCCTCGATCTCGCGCCGGTCGGCGCGGGCGAGTCCGCCTCCAGCGCGATCGCGGCGAGCGTCGCGCTGGCGCAGACCGCGGAGGAGCACGGCTACCAGCGGGTCTGGTACGCCGAGCACCACAACATGGCCGCGATCATGTCGTCGGCCACGAGTGTCCTGATCTCGCACGTCGGGGCGAAGACCAGCCGCATCCGGCTCGGCGCCGGCGGCATCATGCTGCCCAACCACTCACCGCTGACGATCGCCGAGCAGTTCGGCACGCTGGCCGCGATGTACCCCGGCCGCATCGACCTGGGCCTGGGCCGCGCCCCCGGCTCCGACCAGAACACGATGTACGCGCTGCGCCGCGACCCGCAGTCGGCCGAGTCGTTCCCGCAGGACGTCCAGGAGCTGCAGGGTTACCTCACCGGGAACACCCGCGTGCCGGGCGTCAACGCGTTCCCGGGCAAGGGCTCGGACGTGCCGCTGTACATCCTCGGCTCCTCGCTGTTCGGCGCGCAGCTCGCCGCCGCGCTCGGCCTGCCGTACGCGTTCGCGTCCCACTTCGCGCCGCAGGCCCTCACCCAGGCGGTGCGCATCTACCGGGAGAAGTTCCAGCCCTCCGAGCAGCTCGCGCAGCCCCACGTCATCGCCGGGGTGAACGTGCTCGCCGCCGACACCGAGGAGGACGCCAGGGCCCAGCACGAGGTCACCCGCCGTTCCCGCGCGCGCCTGCTCTTCGGCCGCGGCCGCAACCTCACCGAGGCCGAGACCGACGCCCTGCTGGCCTCCGGCGCCGGCCAGCAACTCGACGCGATGATGACCTACGCCGCGATCGGCACGCCCGGCGACGTCCGCACGTACCTGGAGAACTTCAAGGCCGAGGCCGACGCCGACGAGCTGATCACCGCGCACCAGGCCCCCACCGTGGAGGGACGCCTGCGCTCGGTGGCGCTGACCGCCGAGGTGATGAGCCAGGTCCCGGCCTGACCGGCTCAGCCTCCGGAGTGGACCGGGTCCCGGTGTCCGCGGGGCAGGCGCGCGGTGACGGCCCAGCCGCCGGGCACGGGCCCGATCTCGGCGGTGCCGCCCAGCTCCTCGGCCCGGTCACGCAGTGACCGCAGGCCCAGGCCCGGGTGCCACTCCGGCGGCGGGTCGCCGTCGTCGGTGATCGTCAGCTCGAGCCCGTCGCCGGCCGCGATGACGACCGTGCAGCGACCGCCGCCGGAGTGACGCAGAACGTTGGTGATGCTCTCCATGACGATCCGGTAGGCGGCCAGCTCCACCCCGGGCGACAGGTCGAGCGGGTGGTCGGGAGCGCGCAGCTCGATCGCGACCGCCTGCTGCCCCTCGGCCGTCACCGCGGTGACGCGCTGGCGGATGGCGCCGACGAGCCCCAGATCCTCGAGCTCGATCGGGCGCAGACCGTAGACGATCCGCCGGACCCCGTCGATCGCGTCGCGCAGGTCGGTGCCGATCTCGCGCATCAGCACCCCGGCGGCGTCGGCGTCGCGGGCCAGCGTGTTCGCGGCCGCGTCGACGCGGAACGCGATGCTGGTCAGCGTCGGCCCCAGTTCGTCGTGGAGTTCGTGCTGCAGCCGGACCCGTTCGACCGCGCCCGCCTCGACGGTGGCGATCCGCGCCTGCCGGACCTGTTCGGAGAGTGCGAGCGCGTGCAGTGCGATCGCCAGCGGCGTGCAGATCAGCTCCAGCACGTTGCGGTCGGCCTCGTGCAACGCCGTCTCGCCGCTGCGTAACCGCAGGTGCAGGTCGCCGACGGTGCTCCCGCGGTAGTCGAGCCCGATCCGCGCCGTCGGGCCGGCCGTCCGGGTGCCCGCCTCGGCGAGCCGCGCTCCGTCGGGGCCGGCCCGGTGCAACGCCATCCACGGTAGACGCAGCGCCTCCCGGGCCCGCTCGAGGACGTCGGTCAGCTCGTCGGACTGCTGCAGCCGCGCCGCGACGCGCCGGGCGGTCCGGGCCGGGTCGCTGCGTCCACCGTAGAACGCGTGGTCGAGCAGCGTCCGCGCCCGGAGGCGGATCGGGTTGAAGGCGAACGCGACGACGAGCGCCGCGCCGACCGGCACGCCCTCGCCGACGACCGGGGACAGCGACGCGACGAGCGCCACGTAGACGGCGACGATCACGGCACCGGTCGCGGTGTAGGCCAACGCACGCGACACCACGAACCGGATGTCGAACAGCTCGTACCGCACGATCGCGATGCCGATGCCCACCGGGATCACCACGAAGCTGAGCAGCAGCAGGATCGCGCCGTCGCCGCCCAGGTACCGCTGCGCGTTGATCCCGAAGAACACCAGCAGCGCCAGCAGCAGCCACAGGATCTGGCGTTTGACCTGCTCGGTTCCGCGCCGGTAGCGGACCACCAGGCTCACCGGGAGCAGCAGCGTGAGCACGATGCCGAGCCACCCCAGCACGTCGTTGAGGCGGGTGCCCTCGACGCGCAGACCGACCGAGAGGATCGACGTCGCCCTCGGGTCGTCGTGCACCGGCGCGTCCGACAGGATCCCGGTGACGATCTGGTAGAGCCCTTCGACGACCACCAGCACCACGACGACGCGCCAGCGCGGCGACGGCAACCGATCCGTGGGGAAGAGCAGCACCGCCAAGTTGAACAGGAAGATGAGACCGAGCTGCCACGCGCCGATGAACACCGTGACGAGCGTCCGGATCACCGGTTCGGGCCAGTCGTGGCCGAGCGCGTAGTACGCGAGCACCACCGCGCACGCGGAACTGAGCGCGCCGAGACCGCTGACCACCAGCAGCGCCCCGACCCGGTTGCCACGGACGTGCCAGCCGATGGCGACGCCGGGCACCAGGAAGCTCAGCCCGATGACGAGGTTGGTGAGCGCGTACATCTGCACGAACGCGGTCCATCCCACCCCGGACGCCCCGGCCGCGACCAGCGTCCCGGCGGTGAGCGCGAGCCCGGCCAGACCGGACGCCGCGGCGCCGACCCGATGGCCCCGGAGGTCAGCCACGGTTGCCCAGACCGGCGTCGCGAGCCAGCACGATCGCCTCGCTGCGGGAGGCCACCCCCAGCTTCTGGTAGACCGACGACAGGTGGTTGGCGACCGTCTTCTGCGACAGGTACAGCGCACCGGCGATCGACGCGTTGCTCGCTCCACCGGCGAGCAGGTCGAGCACCTGCCGCTCGCGCGCGGAGAGTCGACCGAACGGGCCCGGCGCCTGCTCGTCGGCCCCGGCCCGGAGCACGCCGCCGGCGACGTCGCCGGAGAGGATCACCTGGCCCGCGGCGACCGCCCGGATCGCGTGCTCGATCTCGGACTGCGTCGCGGTCTTGAGCAGGTAGCCGCGCGCACCGGCGCGCAGGGCCGCCGCCACCTGGGTGTCCTCACTGAACATCGTCAGCACGAGCACGGCCGTTCCGGGGTGACCGCGCACGATCGCGCGGGTCGCCTCGACCCCGTCCAGCACCGGCATCCGCAGGTCCATCACCACCACGTCGGGCCGCTGGTGGGCGACCTCGGCGAGCACGTCGCGGCCGTTGTCGGCCTCACCGACGACGCTGATACCGGGCAGCGTCTGCAGGAGAGCCGCGAGCCCGCGGCGCACGACCAGATGGTCGTCCGCGAGGACCACCGTGATCGGGCTCGACGCCTCCGCACCGGTCATGCCCTGGATTATCGGCGGCGCGCCGGCGACGCGGCGTCCGTCGAACGTGCCCTCGCGCCGGGAAGAAGTTCCCGGATCGTCGGGAGGGCCCGCGGGAGGGCCGCCTCAGGCGTCCGGGAAGGGCGGAACCACACGATCGGCACGTCGAATTCCCTCACGTGAGGTGACTGCCATGACTGACGTTTCGAACGACACCACCGACGTCGGGCCGTTCGTGTCCGCCGCCGCACCGATCGGCCCGCTGGGCGCCGTCCTGTTCACGGTGTCGTGGGCGTTCTCGCTGAGCGACCCGCCGAGCGGTACCGGCCTCTGGTACGCGGCCAACGCCGTCGGGGCGGCCGCGCTGGCCGGGCTGCTCGTGCTCGTCCTGGCGCTGTTCGTCGTGCGCGAGGCCGGCCCGGGCGCGGCCGGCCGGGGGTTCCTCGCGCTGTGGGCGCTGGGCCTGACCGTCCTGCTCGCCGGGGGCGTGCACTCGTTGGCCGTCGGGAACCAGGACACCGTCCTGCTGCCGATCGGCGGCATCACCGCCGCGGTGGGCGCGCTCGGCGGCGCGATCCTCATCGCCCGCAACCGGCGGCTGGCCGGTAGCCCGCGGCGGTGGGCACCGCTGGTGTACGCGGCCGGGACGTTCGTCACCGGCTTCTTCCAGGGGCCGGAGCACACCCTGCGGGTGAACCTGGCCGACCTCGTCACCAACCTGCTGCTGCTCGGGCTGGCCGGCGCGTTCCACGCCGGGGTCGCGGCGTCGCGGAAGCGCACGGCATGACGCTGCGCGCTGTCCTCTCGATCCTCGTCGTGCTCAGCGCGCTGGCCCTCGTCGTCGACCGTGGTGCGGATCCGTCCGGCGGCGCGGAGTCCTCCGCGGACGCGCGGCGGGACACCGGCGGGCTGACCGAGTGCGGGCCGATGAAGCGCGGCGATCGCCGGCCCGCGTGCGTCCGTCGGCTGCAACGCGTGCTCCGTCTGCGCGGAGCCACGATCGACGTCACCGGTGGCTACTTCGACCGCACCGCGGAGTACGTCCGGACGTTCCAGCGGCAGCAGGGGCGACCGGCGACCGGGATGCTCGATCAGGGCACCCTCGACGCGCTGGCCGACCTCCCCCGCGACCCGGGCGCCTGGCGGCTGGGCCGCGACTGCTTCACGCTGCGCGGCCCACGGGCGACCGCCGGAGCCTCCACCGGCGCCTGCGTCGACGTGCTGCGGACCCGGCTGGCCGCCCACGGTGTTCCGGCCGGCCACGGCGGCACGTTCGACGCCACCGCGATGACCGCCGTCACCACGTTCCAGCGGCTGCGCGGCCTGCCGGCGGTGGGTTTCGCCGGCGAGCGGACACGGCACGCCCTGGACGCGGCCGACGGCCCGGCCGGTGCGCGCACGAGCTGCGACGGACGCGGCTGCCGGGTCGTGGTCGGCCGCACCACCACGCGGACGATCGCCGCGCTGATCCCGGACGACGGGTTCGCGCGCGGCCAGGCGGTGGGGGTGCTCAGCGCCCTGATCTGCCACGAGGTCACCGCCCGGATCGCCACCGTCGTGTGCCGGGCCGCGGGCAGCGTGGTGATCAACGAGGCCGCCGTGGCGATCGAGGCCGCCGCCCGACGCGACGAATGCCTGGAGGTCCGGGTCGGGCCCGCACCCGGGGAACCGGTGTGGTCACCGCGGACGGCGGCACCGGTCAGCGGCCGGGAGTGCGGCGCCTGACCGGGTCGTCCGCGGCGCCCGGAGCGGTCCTCGACCCGCTCCGGGTGCCGCGCGGGCACCGGTTCAGGCCACCTCGCTGAACACCTCGCGGGTCGCCGTGGTGAACAGTGCGTTGACCGCCTCCCGGTCCAGGCCCGCCGCCCTCGCCGCGACCAGCCACTCACGCAACGACTCGCGGAGCGCGGGATGGGCGTCCAGCGCCGGCGACGCCAACGATCGGGTCACGAACGTGCCCTGCCCCTGCCGGGACTCCACCAGGCCGTCGCGCTCGAGCTCGCGGTAGGCCTTGTGGACGGTGTTCGGGTTGATGGCCAGCGCGGCGACCACCGCGCGCGCGGTGGGCAGCTGGTCGCCGGCCGAGAGCACGCCCAACCGCAGCGCGTCCTTCACCTGCTGCACCAGCTGCAGGTAGGTGGTGACGCCGGAGGTCCGGTCCAGCCGGAACTCGATCACGACGAGGTTCCCCTCCGTGCGACGACGACGAACGTCCCGGCGATCAGCAGCAGAGCCGCGGCGCCGTACCAGCCGAACTCGGCCCAGCGGACCTCCTGCCAGCGCCCCCACGCCCCGTCGCCGTCGCGCACCTGGCCGCCCACGAACCGGACGAACGCGTACACCAGCAGCGTGACCAGCATCGCCGGCTCGACCCGCCCGATCACCGCGCCGACGAACGCGCCGAGCGTGACCGCGAACACCGCGAAGCCGAGCGCGGCCACCGACACGACGTCGTACCGGTAGTGGGCGTTGAACCGTCCTTCCAGGACCCACGCCACGACCGCGCGCACGACGAGCGCGACGCCCAGCGTCGCCGCGCAGAGCGTCAGCAACGAGAACGCGAGCCAGCGCAGGCGGGCCAGCGGCCAGAACAGGTCGGCGGTGTGGTTCTCCAGCGGGCGCGCCAGCAGGGGCGCACCCCAGAACACGCCGAGCGCGGCCGGAAGGAACGTCGCGAACACCCGCGACGTGCTGCCGGTGCCGAGGTGGCCCACCAGGCCCTGGTGCTCCAGCAGCCCGATCAGCGCCATCCCGGCGGCGACGGCGACGGCGGTGGCCAGGAGCGTGCGCTGCTGACGCCAGGTCACCCAGATCATGAGCGCGGCACCTTCCGGGTCATCCAGGCGAACGTCACCGCGAGCAGGACCGCGGCGAACACGTACAGGACCAGTGCGTAGACGAACACGCCCCGGGGCGTCAGGACCCCGACGACGGTGTTCTCCTCCGGCACGAACAGGTGGACGATCGCCGGCACCGCCGGCGTGAACCAGATCAGCAGGAAACCCACGACCGTGGCGGCCATCGCCGGCAGCGTCCGGCCGAGCACCGCGCCCGCGCAGAACCCCAGGGCGACGGTGAACAGCACGAACCCGATCCGGATCGGGCCGTTGCCGAGAAAGACCGTGTTCATGAGGTAGCTGCCCGGTGGGAGCCGGAACGCCTCGCGCACGCCGAGCGCGGTGGCCACCGCGAGGACCGGCACGGGCAGGATCCGGGCCACCAGCCAGGTCGACCGGCGCACCGACTGGGTGTAGGCCAGGTCGATCGTGCGGCGCTGCTGCTCGCGGGCGAGCATCGGCGCGGCGACACCGGCGCCGAACAACAGCGGGACGACGGTGGCCGGCTGCCCGAAATCGGCCGTGGCCAGGAACCACGAGGCCAGCCGGAGCGGGCCGGTGACCACCGCGGCGTACGCGGCCACCAGCAGCACCGACAGCACGGCCGGGCCCCGCAACTGGCGCAGGTTGAGCCAGGTCAGGGTCGCGAAGGCGCTCATACCGCCACCAGCTCGGGAGCCGAGGACGCCGCGGGGCTGCGCAGGTAGCCGAGGACGACGTCGGACAGCGTCACCTCGTGCACGGCCCACCGCGGGTCGACCGGTTCGGCGAGCCACCGCACCAGCACGGTGGCCTGCCGCTCGGTCGTCCGCGCCGAGACGACCGGGTTCGCGCCGACCCGGTCGCCCCCGGCGTACACCTCGGCCGGCCCGACCAGCAGCCGGTGGCCGCCGACCAGGTCGTCGATCTTCCCGGAGACCTGGAGCGACCCCTCGTTGGTGAGCAGCAGCGAGTCGCAGACGTCGGTCAGCTCGGTGAGCACGTGCGAGGAGAGGATCACCGTGCAGCCCCGTTCCTCCACGGTGGCCATCAGCTCGCCGAGCAGCGCCGGGCGGGCCAGCGGGTCCAGGTCGGCCATCGGCTCGTCGAGCAGGACCACGTCGGCGCGTTTGCCGAGCGCGAGCGCGATCGCGACCTGGGTGCGCTGCCCGCCGGAGATGCGGCCGACGCTCCGGTCGAGCGGCACGCCGAGGCCGCGGAGGCGCTCGGTGGTGCCGCGCCGGTCGAACCCGGGGTTCGTCGCCGCACCGAAGCGCACCATCTCCGCGACGGTGAACCCGTCGTAGAGCGGTTTGGTCTGGCCGACGTACGCGATCCGGTCACGCGCGCGGCCGGGTACCGCTCCCCCGACCCGGACGACGCCCTCGCTGGGCCGGGTCAACCCGGCGACCAGGCGCAGCAGCGTCGACTTGCCGGAGCCGTTCGCGCCGACGAGCGCGACCACGCTTCCGGGCGGGACCGCGAACGAACAGTCGCGTAAACCCCAACGACGGAACCCGTACCGCTTGCCGAGCCCCGTCGCCTCCACCGTCGCCGTCATGCGACCTCCTTCGTGTCTACTAAAGTACTAGCACATTAGTAGTTAGGTTCACAGCGAGAGCCCAGCTCGTCCCCATTTCCTCGACAGGTCCGCGGTCGATCGTCGGAGCATGACGATCACGACCCTCGATGAAGACGCGGTACAAGTCGCCGCCAAGGCCGGTCGAGCCGTGCTCGACGTGGTGATCCCGGTCTACAACGAAGAGCACGACATCGAGGGCTCGGTGCGGCGCCTTCACTCCCACCTGACCGCGACGTTCCCCTACCCGTTCCGGATCACCGTCGCCGACAACGCGAGCACCGACAACACCTACGCGATCGCGCACTGGCTGTCCGGGCAGCTGTCCGGCGTCGCGGTGACGCACCTGCCGGAGAAGGGCCGCGGACGCGCGCTCAAGGCCGTCTGGTCGGCCTCGGACGCGCCGATCCTGGCCTACATGGACGTCGACCTGTCGACCGATCTGGCGGCGCTGTTGCCGCTGGTCGCGCCGCTGATCTCGGGCCACTCGGACCTGGCGATCGGCACCCGGCTGTCGCGGGCCTCCCGGGTGGTGCGCGGCGCCAAACGCGAGGTGATCTCGCGCTGCTACAACCTGATCCTGCGCGGCACGCTGCAGGCGGGCTTCTCCGACGCGCAGTGCGGGTTCAAGGCGATCCGGCGCGACGTGGCGTCGCGCCTGCTCCCGCTGGTCGAGGACACCGGCTGGTTCTTCGACACCGAGATGCTGGTGCTGGCCGAGCGCGCGGGGCTGCGGATCCACGAGGTGCCGGTGGACTGGGTCGACGACCCGGACAGCCGGGTGGACATCGTGGCCACGGCCGTCGCCGACCTCAAGGGCGTCTGGCGCCTCGGGCGGGGGCTGGCCACCGGCGCGTTGCCGCTGCACACCGTGCGGGCCTCGATGAAGTCACCCGAGATCGCTCCCGGCGTCGAGTCGCGGCTGGTGCGTCAGCTGCTCCGGTTCGGCGGGATCGGAGTGGCGAGCACGCTCGCCTACCTGGTGCTCTACGTGCTGCTGCGCGGAGTCGTGGGGGCGTTCACCGCGAACCTGCTCGCGCTGCTGGTCACCGCGGTCGCCAACACCGCCGCGAACCGGCGGCTCACGTTCGGCGTCCGGGGCGCCGGGCGGCGCGGGCGGCAGCACGTCGAAGGGCTGCTCGTGTTCGGGCTCGGCCTGGTGCTGACGACCGGCGCGCTCTCGGTGCTGCACGCGGTGACCGCCGCTCCCGGGCGCGGCGTCGAACTGGCCGTCCTGATCTGCGCGAACCTCGCCGCGACGATCCTCCGCTTCCTCCTGTTCCGCGCCTGGGTCTTCCACCCCCGGCGCACGACTCCGATCCGGGAACCGTGATGACCGCTCTGACCTCCGGGCCACGGCCCGCACTCGCCGAACCCGCCGCCCCGCGGCCGCGGGGCCGGTTCGCCCGGCTGCTGCGCGGCCGGGACGAGGACCCGCGCTGGATCCGCCCGGCGCTGCTGGCGCTGCTGGCCGGCACCGCCGCGCTGTACCTCTGGGACCTGGGCTCGTCCGGGTGGGCCAACAGCTTCTACTCCGCCGCGGTGCAGGCCGGCACCGAGAGCTGGAAGGCCTTCTTCTTCGGCTCCTCGGACGCGGCCAACTTCATCACGGTCGACAAGACCCCCGCCGCGCTGTGGGTCATGGAGATCTCGGCTCGCCTCTTCGGCGTCAACTCCTGGAGCATCCTGGTGCCCCAGGCCCTCGAGGGCGTGGCCGGCGTCGGCCTGCTGTACCTGGCCGTTCGTCGCTGGTCGGGGCCGGTCGCCGGGCTGATCGCCGGTGCGGTGCTGGCGCTGACGCCGGTCGCCGCGCTGATGTTCCGGTTCAACAACCCCGACGCCCTGCTCGTGCTGCTGCTGATCGGCGCCGTCTACGCGACGATGCGCGCGATCGAGGCCGCCGCGGTGCGGGCCGGCACCCGGTGGCTCGCGCTGGCCGGTGTGCTGATCGGGTTCGGCTTCCTCACCAAGATGCTGCAGGCGTTCGTCGTCGTGCCGGTGCTGGCGATCGTGTACCTGGTGGTCGCGCCGACGTCGGTGCGGCGGCGGCTGTTCCAGCTCGCGGTGGCGTTCGCGGCCCTGGTCGTCGCGGCCGGCTGGTGGGTGCTGATCGTCGAGCTGTGGCCGGCGTCGAGCCGCCCCTACATCGGGGGTTCGCAGACCAACAGCGTGCTCGACCTGGTGCTGGGCTACAACGGCCTGGGCCGGCTCTCCGGCGACGAGGCCGGCAGCGTCACGGCCGGCGGTGGCGGCGCCGGCTCCTGGGGCGAGACCGGCCTCCTGCGCCTGTTCAACTCCGAGTTCGGCACCCAGGCGAGCTGGCTGATCCCGGCGGCGCTGATCCTGCTGGTGGCGGTGCTCGGGTTCACGGCGAAGGCGCCGCGCACCGACCGGACCCGGGCGGCCGTGCTGCTCTGGGGCGGCTGGCTGGTGGTCACCGGGCTGGTCTTCAGCTTCATGCAGGGCATCATCCACCCGTACTACACGGTGGCGCTGGCACCGGCGATCGGCGCGGTGGTCGGCATCGGCGCGGTGTCGGTGTGGACGCTGCGCGGCGAGGACGCCGCCAGGGCCGTGCTCGCGGTCGCGATGGCCGCGACCGTGATCTGGGCGTTCGTGCTGCTCGGCCGGGCCGACTGGCAGCCGTGGCTGCGGTGGGTGGTGCTGGTCGGCGGGCTGGGCGTCGCGGCCGGCCTCGCGTTCACGCCCCGGCTCGCGCGCCGGGTGGCGATCGCGATGGCGGCGGCCGCGCTGCTGCTCGGCGTCGCGGGTCCCGCCGCCTACGCGGTGCAGACCGCGTCGCAGCCGCACTCGGGGGCGATCCCGAGCGCGGGCCCGTCCAGTGGTCCCGGCGGCTTCGGCGGACGCCAGGGCGGCGGGCCCGGCGGCATGGGCAACCGCGGCGCCCTCCCCGGCGGCCAGCCGGGTCAACTACCGGGCGGGACCGGAAACCAGCAGTTCCCGGGCGGGAACGGGAACCAGCAGTTCATGGGCGGAAACGGGAACCAGCAGTTCCCGGGCGGCACCGGCAACCAGCAGATGCCCGGTGGGAACCGGTTCGCGATGGGCGGCAACCGCGGCGGCGGCAACCTCCTCAACGGCAGCACGCCGAGCGCCGAGCTCACCGCGCTGCTCGACGCGGACGCCTCGACGTACACCTGGGTCGCCGCGACCGTCGGGTCGAACGCGGCGTCGGGCTACCAGCTGGCCACCGGCGACCCGGTGATGGCGATCGGCGGCTTCAACGGCACCGACCCCACCCCGACGCTCGCCGCCTTCCAGCAGTACGTGAGCGAGGGAAAGATCCACTACTTCGTCGCCGCCGGCGGCGGGTTCGGGGGTAACCGCTCCGAGGGGACGTCGTCGCAGATCACGCAGTGGGTGGAGGAGAACTTCACCGCGACGACCGTCGGCGGTGTCACCGTCTACGACCTGACCGGCTCGAACTCCGGAACCACCGAGTCGTGACCGACCGCACTGGCCCGGTGGCGCGCTCGCGCCACCGGGTCAGGGCGCGCAGGTGTCGTGGTACTCCACGCCCGGTGCGTAGGACTCCCAGACGTCGCGGGGCAGCGATCCGCCGGCCCGGCGGCACGCCTCGCCGGTCAGCGCGGCGTCGCCGTCCGGCACCGCGGCCGGGGCCGGGTCCCACCGCACGACGCTCCCGTCGGCCGCGACGCTGAGCAGCGTGGCGCCGTCGAACGCGACGTCGAGCACGTCTCCCTTCTGGACGGACACCGCGGTCACGGCGGCGCGGGTGCCGGTGTCCCACACCGTCACGCCGCCGTTCGCGCCGCCGCCGGCCAGGCGCTTCCCGTCCGCCGACCACCCGAGGACGGTGGGCCGGGCGGCTCCGCGCACCGCGACCGGCGTGCCGGGCGCGGACGGCTCGGTGAGGTCGACGAGCCGCACCCCGGTGCCGGTCGCCACCGCGAGCCGCTGCCCGTCCGGGCTGAACGCCAGGTCGGCGACGTCGGGCAGGCCGTCGATCGTCGCCAGCTGCGCGGTCGGCGTGCCGTTCGCGACGGTCCAGATCCGCACCGTCCCGCTCCGGGCGTAGGCCAGCAGGTCGTCGCCGAACGCCACCGCGGTCACCGGATCGGTGCCGCCGCCGATGACCCCGCGGGGTGCCGGTGCCGACGGGGCCGACACGTCCCAGAGGCGGACCTGGCCGGCCTCTCCCCCGGTCGCGAGGGCCCGGCCGTCCCGGGAGAACGCGAGCGCGCTGACGCCGGTGAGCGGCACGGTGCCGACGCGACGCGGGGTGCCGGTGAGGTCCCAGAGCTGGGTGTCGACGGCGGCGATCCGCTCGCTCGCGGCCAGCCGGACCCCCGGCGCCGAGGCGCGGGCCCGCCGCTGGAACTCGTCGAGGCGCCACGTCGACAAGGCGTCGCCGGGACCGTGGGTGAGCAGGGCGCCGGGGGTCAGCACGGCCGCGTCGACCGGGCCGCCGGTGCTCACCGCGCCGGCGAACGGCGTCGCGCGCAACGCCTCGGTGAGCGCCGCCGAGGCCTCCGGACCCGGCGTGAGGTAGCGGGCCGCGAGGCCGGTCTGCAGCGCGCGTCCCGGGTCGCTCGTCCGCAGCCGCACGGCGTCGCGCAGGAACGCGCTCGCCGCCGTCGCACGCACGTCCGCGGCCGCGCGTTCGTGCGCCCGCGCCTCGGAACGGCCGTCGACGACGGCGATCCCCGCGGCGACCAGCGACACCACGAGCAGCAGGGCCAGCACCGCGATCGTGCTCAGCGCGGTGCGCCGGGCCCGCCCGGATTCGCGGACGTCCCGGCGCAGCAGGTCGCGGCGCGGCGTGTTCACGATCGGCGCGGCGATGGTCGCCACCTCGGACCGGAAGTCCGGGTCGTGGATCGAGAGGTCCTCCCGGCCCACCGCCCACCGCAGGTCGACGTAGCGGGGAAGCGCCGCGTAGCGCCCGGAGAGCGCGCGGGGCAGGCAGTCGGTGCGCGACCAGTCGAAGTCGTCGCGGCCCCAGTGCACCTCGCCGTCGAGCAGGACGAGGATCAGCCGGTCGATCGGGGCGGGTGCGTCGCCGGGATGCAACGGAACGGTGCCGGCGCCGCTGAGCCAGTGGCCCACCTCGCGCTCCACCCAGCGGGAGCGGGCCGCTTTCGGTGACGCGAGCAGAATCAGGTAGCGGGAGGCGTCCAGCTCGGCGAACAGGTCCGAGCGCAGGGAACCGCTCGGTTCGGTGTCGGTGGTGTCGCGGTGGACCGACAGCGTGCCGGTTCCGTACCACGGAGTGCCGATCGTTCGAATCGCGCGCTGGAGTGCGGACGCTACGCCGGTGCCCTCGGCCCATGCATAGGTAATGAAAGCGTCATGCGCCGCCATCGGTCACCTTTCGCCCCGGAGGCGGCCCACGGTAGCGACCGGGTCGGTCAGCCGATCCGCCCCGGGTGACCTGGCCGAACGACTGAACGCAAGGCGGCCGCGACGTCGGCGATCAGGTCGTCGTCGATCGCGTAGCCGGGGAAGTAGGCGCAGACGCGGTCGCAGTCGCCGTAGCGGGCGACGATCTCGGCCGCGACCTGGTCGGGGGTGCCGCACACCGCGAGCGTGTCGACCATCTCGTCGGTGATCAGCTCGGCCATCGAGGCCCACTCGCCGCGCTTCGAGCGGGCGTTGAGCTCGGGCTGCAGGTCACCCCAGCCCTCGACGTCGAGCACCGGGCGGTAGGCGGGCGTCGAGGCGTAGAAGGCCAGCAGCCCGCGGACCGCACGCTCCGGGCCGGTGCGCCCGACGCCGACGATGACCTCGGCGGTCACCTCGAACTCCGACCGGTCCCGGGTCAGCCCGGACCGGAGCGCGGGCCAGGTGCGCTCACGCATGTGCCGCGCGGAGTTGAACGGCATCACCAGGACACCGTCCGCGACCTCGGCGGCCATCCGGTTCATCCGCGGGCCGAGCGCCCCGACCAGGATCTTCGGGACGCCGTACGGGTTCGGGCCCGGGTTGAACGTCGGGGGCATCAGCGTGTGGCGGGTGTACTCGCCGCGGAAGTCCAGCCGGGTGCCGTCCTGCCAGCTGTTCAGGATCGCCTTGGTGGCCAGCACCCACTCGCGCATCCGGTCGACCGGCCGGCTCCAGGTCGCGCCGTAGCGGTTCTCCACGTGCGCCCGCACCTGCGAGCCGAGGCCGAGCCGGAACCGTCCCCGGGAGAGCCGGTGCAGGTCGTAGGCCGCGTGCGCGAGGTGCACGGGGCTGCGCGGGAAGGCGATCGCGACGTTCGTCATCAGGTCGAGGTCGCTGACGGGCGCCGCGGCGACCAGCGGGAAGAACAGGTCGTGCGAGTTCTCGAACGTGAAGACGCCGTCGACACCGGCGGCTTCGAGCGCGCGGGCGCGGTCGGCGGCGTCCACGACGGAGTCCGAGAGCATCACGTCGAGTTTCAGCACGCCCCCGATGCTGCCGGTTCCGGCCCGCCGCGGCAGCATCTCTTACACTCCTGCCCCAGCTGTCGGGCAGGACCCGGCCCGCCGGGGCAGGATCGAACGATGATGCTGGTTGACGAACTGCGGGTGGCGCTCGGCGCGGAGCGGCTGATCGAGGACCCGGACGTGCAGGCGTCGTACGCGCACGACGAGGCCGAGTGGGCGCCGGCCGGCCGGCCGCTGCTGGTCGTCCGGGCCCGCACCACCGAGGACGTGCGCGCGGTCGTCCAGGCCTGCCTGCGTCACCGGGTGCCGCTCGTGCCGCGCGGGGCCGGCACCGGCCTCTCCGGCGGCGCGAACGCGGTCGACGGGTGCGTCGTGCTCTCCACCGAGCAGATGACCGACGTCGTGGAGATCAACCCGGTCGAGCGGCTCGCGGTCGTCCAGCCGGGGGTCGTCAACGACCACCTGCGCGCGGCCGCCGCGCAGCAGGGCCTGTGGTACCCGCCCGACCCGGCGAGCGCGCCCTGGTCGACGATCGGCGGCAACGTCGCCACCAACGCCGGTGGGCTGTGCTGCGTGAAGTACGGCGTCACCCGCGACTACGTGCTGGCGCTGGAGGTGGTGACCGGCACCGGCGAACTGGTGCGCCTGGGCCGCCGCACCGCGAAGGGCGTCGCCGGGTACGACCTGGCCGGGCTGATCGTCGGCTCCGAGGGCACGCTCGGCGTCGTCACCGAGATCACCGTGCGGCTGCGCCCGGCGCGCGCCCCGGAGCACACGGTGGCCGGGTACTTCGGCTCGCTCGTCGCGGCCGGCGAGGCGGTCCGTGCCGTCGGCGAGGCCGGACTCGTGCCCTCCGCGCTGGAACTCGTCGACCGGCACTGCCTGCGAGCCGTCGACGACTGGAAGAACATGGGCCTCTCGGCCGACGCCGACGTGATCCTGCTCGGCCGCACCGACGCACCCGGTCCGGCCGGCGAGGAGGAGGCGGCCGCGATGCTCGCCTGCTTCGAACAAGCCGGCGCCACCTGGGCGGCCCGGTCGACCGACCAGGAGGAGGCCGACGCGTTGTTCGCGGCCCGCCGGCTGGCCTACCCGGCGCTCGAACGGCTGGGCCCGGTGCTCACCGAGGACGTGTGCGTTCCCCGCGCCGCGGTGCCGGAGATGCTCGGCCGGATCGAGGCCACCGCCCGGCGTCACGACGTCCTCATCGCCAACGTCGCTCACGCCGGTGACGGCAACCTGCACCCGCTGATCATCACCCCGGCCGGCGACGACGCGGCCCGACGCCGGGCCCAGGGCGCGTTCGAACAGATCATCGCCGACGCACTGGAGCTGGGCGGCACGGTCACCGGTGAACACGGCGTCGGGCTGTTGAAGCGCGGCGGTCTGGCGCAGGAGCTGGCGCCCGCGGTGCAGGCGATGCACCGCGCCGTGAAGCAGGCCCTCGACCCGGCCGGCATCCTCAATCCCGGCAAAGTGTTCACCGCTGCGGCAGGATCGCGGCAAACCGGATCACTGCCGACGGATCCGGCTTAACGTGGAGTGATGGGCGTCACGGTGGGAAGCGCCGCCATCGAGTGGAGCTGGATCGTACGGGGCCGGCCGTGGTGCGCCCACGACGCCGGCGGGGTCGAGGCGGACGACGAGCAGCACCTGGCGTGTGCGGAGTGCGGCGCGGTGTGGTGGCACCACGGCACCCCACCGCCACCGCGGGGCGACTCCGCTCACACCGGCTGACAGAAATCCGTCCATTCACGAGCGTTACGCTCAGTTCCACGCTAGGAAGGTAGCGACGAATCACCGACTGAAGGGTCCTCATGCGCTCGCTCCCGGCTCTCGCTCTTTCCGCTGTCACCGTGGGTGCGGTCCTCTTCGTCGGGGGCGCGCCCGCGCAGGCGGTGGCGAACGGGGTCCCGGTCGACGAGGGCCAGTACCAGTTCTCGACCAAGCTGACGATGACCGGCATCCCGACCCCGGACGGCGCGACCAGGGACAGCGCGTGCTCGGGGGCGTTGGTGGCTCCCCAGTGGATCCTCACCGCCGGGCACTGCTTCCACGACGTCGACGGCAACCTGGTGAGCGGCCCGGTGCCCTACGACACGGTGGCGACGCTGGGCCGGGTCCACGCCACCGGTGAGGGCGGGGTGGACGTGCCGGTCGTCGAGGTGGCGCAGTCGCCGGTGAACGACATCTCGCTGGCGAAGCTGGAGCGGCCGGTCGAGGGGATCGAGCCGGTCCGGCTGGCCACGTCGGCCCCGACCGCGGGTGAGGTGCTGCGGCTGACCGGGTGGGGCGCGCTGGACGGGGTCTCGGCCCAGCCGGCCGAGCAACTGCAGACCGGGCTGGTCGAGGTGGCGAGCGTGGCCGACGCGACGGTCGGCGTCTCGGGCAAGGAGCCGTCGCCGAGCACCGGCGCGTGCCTGTTCGACTCCGGGGCACCGTACTTCCGCGAGACCGCCGAGGGAGCCGAGGTGGTCTCCACCGAGAGCACCGGCCCGGACTGCCCGCACGACCTGGAGGAGACGACCGCTCGGGTGGACGCGGCCGCCGACTGGATCCGGGCCACGATCAAGGGTTCCTGACCGGATGGTCAGACCGCCGGATAACGCTTCTCCACGCCCGGGAGCGGCTCCGGCCAGTACGCCGACTGGCTGTAGAAGATGTCCTTCACCGTCGGCAGGTTCTCCGACGCCGCCCAGGTGTCGGGCTTCCAGAGACCGCCGCGCGTCGGCGCCTGCCCGCAGTGCAGGAACATCTCCTCCACCTCGACGACCGTCGCCAGCCGCGGTGACGTCGCCTGGTCGACCTCGAGGCGGGAGCCGGGCAGGTCGGCCAGGAACGGCGCGTCCCGCACGATCGTCGCCCGCCCGTTGAGGCGCACGGTCTCCCGGTAGCCGGGCACCAGGAACAACATGCCGACCGACGGGCGCTCGACGATGTTCTGGAAACTGTCGATCCGGCGGTTGCCCGGCCGGTCGCCGAACGCGATGTGCCGCTCGTCGAGCACCAGGACACCGCCGGGTTTCTCGCCCCGCGGTGACACGTCGAGGCGCCCGTCGGCGCTCACGGTGGCCAGCAGGAAGTACGTCGAGAACGACAGGAAACGCCGGGTCTCCTCGTCGATCACCGCTATCGACTTCTGCTTCATGTGGGGGTGGGGATCGGGGATCAGGTTCCGCAGCTCCGCCACGCTGACGACCGGCTTCCCCAGGTCAGGGGTCATAAGGCGCTCACGAAGGCTAACCTAACAAGGGTGCGTGCGGAACGGCTGGTCGCCCTCCTGTTCATCCTCCAGCGGCGCTCGGCCGCGACCGTTCCGGAGCTCGCCGAGGCCGTCGGCGTCTCCGAGCGCACCCTCCACCGCGACCTGGGCGCCCTGCGTGAGGCCGGGGTGCCGATCTGGACCGAGACCGGCCGCCACGGCGGGGTGCGCCTCGTCGACGGCTGGCGTTCGCGCCTCGACGGCCTCACCTCCCGGGAGGCGGTGGCGCTGCTGGCGATGGGCGCCCCGCAGGCCCTCGCGCAGCTGGGGCTGGGTACCGCGGTCACCGCCGCGCACGCCAAGGTGGCCGCGACGCTGCCGCCGGAGCTGCGCGAACAGGCCGAACACCTGGCGCAGCGCTTCCACCTCGACGCGCCGGACTGGTTCCGCACCGCCGACGGCACCGAGCACCTGACCACCGTCGCCGGCGCGGTCTGGAACTCACGCCGGCTGCGGATCTCCTATCAGCGCGAGGCCGGCACCGTGGAGCGCACCGTCGACCCGCTGGGCCTCGTGCTCAAGGCCGGCGTCTGGTACCTGGTCGCGGCCGTCGACGGTGCCGTCCGCACCTACCGGGTCGGCCGGGTCACCTCCGCCGACGAACTGGACGAGCCCGCGCGGCGTCCGGCGACGTTCGTACTGGCCGACTGGTGGGAGAACTCGTCGGCGGCGTTCGAACGGTCACTGCAACGCACCGACGTGCGGGTCCGGCTGAGCCCCCGCGGCGTCCGCTGGCTCCCGAGAACGCTCCCGGCCGACGTCGCCGAGCAGGCGCTCGCGAGCGCGGGCCCACCGGAGGCCGACGGCTGGCGCGAGGTGACCCTCGGGCTCGAGTCACCGGACGTCGCGGTGGGCCAGCTCCTCCCGCTGGCCCAGGAGGTCGAGGTGCTCGCACCGGCCGCGGTGCGGGCGTCGTTCGCGCGCACCGCCGCCGAGATCGCCCGCCGCCACGGCGGGTGAGCCGCTCACCAGCCCAGCGTGCCCGGCGCACCCTTGAACGGGCCGGTGAGGTCGGCGGTGATCCAGCCACCATAGAAGTCGCCGTCCTGCGCCTGGACCAGCTCGCCGTCGACCCGGCACTCGTCGACCCGGCTCGGGTAGAAGGCCACCGCTCCGGTGAGCTCGGCGTAGGCGGGCACCGGGTCCGGGTACGACCAGCCGGCCCGGCGCACCCGGACGTCCCCCACGACCAGGTCCCAGTACTCGGCGATGCCTTTGAACTCGCAGAACGACCGGCCGTCCCCGGGCTCCAGCGCGCCGTCGGCGATGTCGTCGCGGGGCACGTAGTACACCGGCGGGTGCGAGGTCTCCAGGACGCGCCAGCAGCGGTCGCTGTCCACCACGGTCCGGCCGGCGTGCACGATCGTGACCCGGCGCGCGGTGCGCTCCAGCCGCGGCGGGCGGGGATAGTCCCAGACTGACTCCATCCGCTCAGCCTGCCAGCCCGCCCGCCGCACCGCAGAACGACGCCTAGCGGTACTTCGCGACGGTCTCCGGGTCGGCGGGGAGGCCGGCCCGCTCGACCTCGATCATGTAGCGCCAGCCGTCCGGACGGCTGCCGTCCACGTCGTCGACGCCGTACCGCTTCGCGAGCAGGCCGCTGTCCAGCGACTGCCCGGTGAGCTCGTGCCGGCCCGGGTCGGCGGCGAGCGCGGCCACCGTGCGCCCGACGAACGTCGGTGTCTCGGAGATCGCGAAGTGCGGGGTCTCGGCGATCGCGTCGCGCCAGTTGTCCTCGCGGACCCCGAAGATCTCGAGCATCGCCTCCGAGCGCAGCCACCCGGGCGAGAACGCGACCGCGGTGCCGCCGGACGGGGCCAGCTCGAACGCCTCGGCTTTGACCAGCTGGTGCGCGGCGGTCTTGGCCACGTAGAACGCCGTGGACGTGCCCTGGCGGAACACCGCGTCGTACTCCGGGATCCCGTCGGTCAGCTCGACCACCAGGCCGTCCCCCGCCGCGACGACGAGCGGGAACAGCGCGTGCGCGGTGATCACGTGGGCGTCGATGCCGAGGTGGAGCATGCGCAGGCTCGCGTCCAGGTCGTGTTCCCAGACCGGCTTGCCCCACTGCAGGTGGTGGTCGCCGCCCCAGACGCCGTCCACCAGGATGTCGAGCCGTCCGTGACCGGCCCCGATCGTGGCCGCCAGCGTCCGCACCTCGTCGGGGACGAGATGGTCGACGCGGACCGCGGTGCCCGTCCCGCCCGCGGCCTCCACCAGCGCGACGGTCTCCTCGATGGTTTCCGGCCGGTCGACCTCCGAGCGGCCGGCCGCCGTCGACCGGCCGGTGACATAGACGAACGCGCCGGCCCGGCCGAGCTCGACGGCGATCGCGCGGCTGGCCCCGCGGGTGCCGCCGGCGACCAGAGCGATTTTTCCGGTGAGATCCATGGACACCAGCGTCACCGTAAACCCTGACAGCGAACGGCAGGGTTTAGCGCACCGGTAGCGAGACCATCCCGTTCAGGCCCGTCCGGGTCAGCACCTCGCGGATGAAATCGGGCAGGCCACTGATGATGACCGGCTTGTACACGTGGTCGACCAACGCGGAGAGGAAGTTCAGCGCGGTGGCTCCGAAGAACGTCACGGCGGTCAGGTCGAGCACGACGCGGTCGTCCCGCCCGGCCACGGTGCGGACCCGCTCCAGGACGGGCGCGTGCTGGGGGTCGATGGCGCCGCGCAACCAGACCAGCATCAGCCGGTCGTACCGGACCCACTGCACGGCATCGGGTTCAGCGGGGGTGGCCAACGGAGCCGAAGGAAAAACGTCGTCCACGGAACTCCTGCACTCGGTCGTCGTCGAACGGTGTTCGTCGCACGGGCCGACTGCTTGACCTCGGGAACCGGACGCTACCTGCCGATCCGCCTCTCATTCTGACGCAATCGACGGCATCCGGCACCTCGGAACCTCGACCCGGGGCCCGGTTTACCGAAGTCGCCAGCGATTGCTGCCGATGCACCGGGTGACGTGTGTACGGCGATCGCGGAGAGGGGCGGCCCATGGCGCGTGCCGGACGCCCGGTCGGCCGTGCGGTCGCAGTGCTGGTGTTGCTCGGTGTGCTGATCTGCCTGCACGTCCCGGCCATCCCGACCGACGCGCTCTACAGCGCTGCCATCATGCTGCTGACCTGCGGCGGAGCCGTGGTGCACGGCTGGCGCGCCCGCACCGCGCGCGGCCGCGGCCGACGGGTGTGGGTGACCACCACGCTCGGCCTCGCGTGCTGGGCCTACGCCGAGGTGTCGGTCGGGATCCCGGCGGTCGCCACCGGCACCGCGCCCGACCGGACCCTGCTCGCGAACGTCCTGAACCTCAGCGCGATGGTGTTCACCGTCGTCGCGATGCTGTCGATCCCCGGCGCGCCCCGCGACCGGTTCGCCCGCCTGAAGATGCTGCTCGACGGCGTCGTGGCCGCGACCGCGCTGGCCGGCGTCGTCTGGATGCTCATCCTGGAGCCGCTGATCCGGGTCAAGGGCTCCTCGCCGGCCTTCATCGACCTGGCCTACCCGGTGGGCGCCACCGGCGTCCTCGCGGTCGGCGTCGTCCTGCTGGCCGGCCAGCCGATCCGGCAGTGGTCGGCGATGACGCTGATCACGACCGGCGTCACGCTGCTGACGGTCGGCCTGCTGGTGGAGATCGGCGGCGAGATCACCGGCGACGGCTGGATCCTCCCCTGGGCGCTGGACGCCTACGTGGTCGCCGCCACGCTGCTCGCGCTCTCCGCGCTGGCACCGCTGCCCGAGGACACCGAGCGCGGCTGGCAGGCCGCAGGCGGCGGTCTGCTGCCCTACGTCCCCGTGGGTGTGCTGTACCTGACCGCGAGCGGGTACATGCTGACCGGCCGCGCGCTCGAGCCGCCGGTGATGTGGGCGATGATGGTCATGACCGCGGGTGTGCTGGTCCGGCAGTTCCTCGCGCTGCAGTCCAACGCCCGGCTCACCGCGGACCTGGCCGCGCAGCGCGCCAAGCTGGTGTTCGAGGCGACCCACGACGCGCTCACCGCCCTGCCGAACCGGGCGATGCTCCAGCGCGCGCTGGCCGCGCTCCCCGGCGCCACCCGGGCCGGTGACCGGCCGCCGCCGGACGGGCCGCCGACGCTGCTGATGATCGACCTCGACGGCTTCAAGAGCGTCAACGACACGCTCGGGCACGCCGCCGGCGACCAGTTGCTGGTGGTGATCGCCGAGCGGATCCGCAGCGCGATCGAGCCGCTCGGCGACGTCGCGCTGCCGGTGCGGCTCGGCGGCGACGAGTTCGCCGTGCTCCTGCACTCCGGCGGCGCCCCGGTCGCGGTCGAGCTGGCCCAGGACCTGGTGCTGGGCATCGGCACGCCGATGTCGCTGGACGGGCACCCGGCGACGGTCGGCGCGAGCATCGGCATCGCCGCGCACGGCCGGTCCGATCGGATGCTCCACGACGCCGACGTCGCGCTCTACGAGGCCAAGGCCCGCGGCAAAGGCCACTACCGGCTCTTCGACGAGCGGCTCTCGGCCGCCGTCGCGGCCCGCCAGAGCCTGGAGGCCGACCTCGGCGGCGCGCTCGGCGGCGGCCAGCTGTCGCTGGTGTACCAGCCGCTGGTGGACCTGATGGCCGAGGAGGCGCCGCGCTGCGAGGCGCTGCTGCGCTGGGACCACCCGACCCGCGGGCGCCTGGCCCCGGACGAGTTCCTCACCGCCGCGCAGCACGTCGGGCTGCTGCCCGCGCTGGACCGGTGGGTGCTCGGGACCGCGATCGCGCAGGTCGCGGCGTGGCGGCAGACCGAGCCGGAGTTCGTGGTCAGCGTCAACGCGTCGGCCGCCTACCTGGCCTCGGGGACGCTCCCGCGGGACGTGCGCCGGGCGATGGAGAAGCACGACCTGCCCGGCAGCGCGCTGATCGTCGAGGTGACCGAGGGCTCGCTGATCGTCAACCTGGAGGCGGCCGCCGGGCTCCTGCGTGAGCTGCGCGAACTCGGCGTGCGGGTGGCGCTGGACGACTTCGGCGTGGGTTACTCGTCGCTGAACTACCTGCGTCAGCTGCCGGTGGACGTGGTCAAGCTCGACCGCTCGTTCACCAGCGAGCTCGGCACCGGCCCGGACGCGGTGATCCTCGTCGACGGCGTGCTCGACCTCGCCTACCGGCTGGGCCTGGAGACCGTGGCCGAGGGCGTGGAGACCGAGGAGCAGGCCAGCCAGCTGCGTGACCTGGGCTGCCGCTACGGCCAAGGGTTCTACTTCGGGCCGCCGGCGCCACCGGCCGAGCTGCCACCGCGCATCGCGAAGGTGACCGCCCAGCCGGTCAATCCCGGAGTGGCCGGTCCGGCGGGCCGTCGACCGGAAGCCGCACGGTGAACGTCACGTCCGGGTGGTAGCGGGTCGACACCCGCACGGTGCCGCCGTGGGCACGCACCACCGCGAGCGCGAGCCGCAGCCCCAGCGCGGCGTCGACCGGCGTCGACGGATCCGGCCCGGCGGCATCGTCGGAGAGCGCACCGACGCCGATCAACGTCAGCTCCGCGACGCCCGGCTCGCCCGTCAACCGCACGTACAGGTCCCCGCCGGCCGCCGCTCCCAGCAGGGCGTCGACCGCGGCGCGCAGGCGGGCGGCGTCGCCGCGGAGCCGGAGCCGTTCGGGCCGGCTGACCCGCACCGACGCGCGGGCCGACGGGCCGAGCGCGGCGACGGACGCGGCCACCACGGCGGCCAGGTCGAGCTCGGCGCTGCGTAGCGCGGCCACGCCCTCCTCGAGCGCGGCGAGGTCGAGCAGGTCGTGGCGGACGGCCCTGGCCGCGGCCCCGTCACGCTCGAACGCCCGCAGCAGGGCCCGGAAGTCGTCGCGGCTGCGGTGCAGCTCGGACGCGAGCTCGTCGGCGCGGCGCCGGGACAGGAAGTGCCCGACCTGGTTGGCGATGCCGCCGAGCTGGGCGACCAGCCGCTCACCGTTGTACTCGCGATGGTCGGCCACGCAGGTGAGGACGCCGAGCACCCGCCGCCCGTCACGCACCGGCACCGCGACCGCCGCACGCACCCCGACCGTGTGCGCGCGGCGCGCCCGCTCGGGAAAGTTGCTCGTCGTCACCTGGTCGGTGTGGAGCAGATCGGGGATCCAGAGTGGTTCGCCGGTGTCCCAGACCGTGCCGCCGATCCCCCAGCCCCGCTCGATCGTCGGCGGGATCAGCGCCTCGAGCGTGCGGCCCGGCGCGTCCCACTGGGCGGCCAGGCGCAGGACGTCGGCGACCTCGTCGACGAGCCAGAGCTGGGCGTGCGGCCACCCGAGCGTGCCCGCGACCGCGCGGACCAGGGCCGGGCCGACGTCGGAGACCGTGGTGGCCTCGGCCAGCGCGCGGGCCACCAGCGCCTCGCACCGGCGGAACCGGGCCGCGCGTTCACGCATCGTCGTGTCCCGGAACGCGGCGACCGCACCGATCGTCCCGCCGTCGGGCGCGAGGACCGGCCGGGCGTTCACGTCGGCGTGCCGGGCCTGCCCGTCCGGGACGACGATGCGCACGCTGAGGCAGTCCACGGTCTCGCCGCGCAGCGCCCGGTCCACCGGGTGGTGGACCGGGCCGAGCACGGTTCCCTCGGGGTCGGCGAGGCCCTCCCGGATCAACCGCTCGACCGTGTGGTCGGCGTCGCTGAGCTGGTAGAGCGTTCGCAGGGCGCGGTTGGCCCGCACCAGGCGACCGGCGTCGTCGAACACCGCGACACCGACCTGGAGGCTGTCGTAGAGCGCGGACGCGAATCCGTCGGGGCACGCCACGCCGCCTTCGCGACGGATCCGGTCCGTTGCCATCGGAGGCCTTCCGCACGCAAATCGGTCAGATTCGATGCGAGCGTACGCGTCCGATCGGTACCCCACGGTCCCACCGGGACCTTTAGGGCAAACGGCTTACTACTTCTTCTTGGGCGCCTTCTTGGCACTCTTGCCCTTCTCGGTCACCGTGGTGTCCGGGTGACGCTTCGCGGTGGCGTCCTTGACGAAGCGACCGGTGATCGCGCTCCGCTTCTGACCACTGCTCTTCTTGCTCGACGACTTCTCGGCGACCGTCGTCTTCGGCTTCTTCTCGACGGTCTTCTTGTCGACGTACTCGCCGGTGACCGCGCTGCGGCCCTTCTTCGCGCTGCTGGTGCTCTTCGCGCTGGTGGACTTCGCGCTCTTGGTGGCCTTCGTGGTCTTCGCGCTCTTCGTGGCGGTGGCGGCCTTGGCCATGAGGGGTTCTCCTTCAGCATCGGGGGTTCTGCTGTTTTCTGCGTTACCCAATGGTTCACGCGGACGAACTCGTGGCTTTTGCGGTGATCGCACGCAGCACGAGCCGCGCCGCCGGAGTCGGTTCGTGGCGCCCCGCCCGGTAGAGCACGCCGATCCGGCGCACCCCGAGCGCCGCCGCGTCGAGGATCCGGACCCCGGGCGGCAGTTCGTCGGGCAGCGCGAGCCCGGGCACGACGGCCGCCGCCAGGCCGGCCGCGACCAGCGCGATCGCGGCCGGGTACTCGAGCACCTCGTGCTCCCGCTCCAGGTCGACGCCGTGTTGGGCGGACAGCCGGCCGAGCGCCGCGTGCACGGCCGTGCCGGGCGGGCTGCCCACCCACGGCCGGGTGAACGCGGCGGTGAGGTCGGCGCCCCAGTCCGGCGGCGTCAGGACGCGGAACGGGTCGTCGAGCAGCCACGTGCCGCCGAGACCGGAGCGGTCGGTCTCCCGGTAGCTCTCGGTCGTCACCAGGTCGACACCACCGGCCCGGAGCGCGGCCAGCGCCGGTTCCGGGTCCAGCTCGCGCACCGACACCCGGACGTGCGGGGTGGCCGCGTGCACCGCCGCCGCGGCCGGGCCCACCAGGTGCTGGATCAGCGTGGGGAACGCGCCGATCACCACCCGGCCGGTGACGTGACCGGTCAGCGCGGCCAGGTCCCGTTCGGCCTCGGCCAGCACGACCGCGAGGCGGGCCGCGTGGTCGGCCAGCAACCGCCCGGCCGGGGTGAGCCCCACCGAGCGCCCGGCCGCGGACCGGTCGAGCAGCGTCACACCGGTCTCGGACTCCAGGCGCGCGAGGTGCTGTGACACCGCGGACGGCGTCAGGTGCAGCACCTTCGCCGCGGCGAGGACACCACCGGCGTCGGCGACCGCGCGCAGCACGGCGAGCCGGCGGGGATCGAGAGGCATTCAGTGACGCTACAGGGTCGGTACAGAAATCGTCGCTACTACTGAATGCCTTCGCGGCGGCAGGATGACGCCATGACCTTGATCGACCTCTCGCACGAGATCCGCGCCGGCATGACCACGTACCCGGGCCTGCCGGCACCGGAGATCACCCCGCACCTCACCCGGGAGGCGTCCCGGGACGTCTACGCACCCGGGGTGGAGTTCGCGATCGACCGCATCACGATGGTCGGCAACACCGGCACGTACCTGGACGCACCCTTCCACCGCTACGAGGGCGGCACCGACCTGGCCGGGGTGCCGCTGACGTCGGTGGCCGACCTGCCGACCGTGGTCGTGCGGTGTTCCGGGCGCGCGGTGGACGCGGCGGTGCTCTCCGCCGCGCTCGACGCGCCGGTGCGGGGCCACGCCGTGCTGCTGCACACCGGGGGCGACCGCGGCTGGGGGACGCCGGCGTACGCCGAGGACGCGCCCTACCTGTCCGAGGACGGCGCCCGGTTCCTGGTGGAGGCGGGCGCGACGCTCGTCGGCATCGACAGCGTGAACATCGACCAGGTGACGACGGAAGGGTTCCGGCCCGCGCACTCGCTGCTGCTCGCGGCCGAGATCCCGGTGCTGGAGCACCTCACGAACCTCGCCGCCGTGCCCGACACCGGCGCACGCCTGCACGCCGCGCCGCCGCCGGTACGCGACTTCGGCACGTTCCCGGTGCGCGCGTACGTCGTGGTGTGACGTGGCCGAGGTCGCCGGATGGGGCGGGGCGCTGGCGCTGCTGGCCGGATACACGCTGCTGTCGCTCGGGCGGATCCCGAGCGGCCGCGGGTACCAGGTGTTCAACCTGGTCGGCGCGGCCGGCCTGATCGTGAACGGCGCGGTGCACGGCGCGTGGCCGTCGACGATCCTGAACGTGGTGTGGGTGGCGATCGGTGCGGTGGCACTGGCCCGGCTCCGTGGCGGGTCCGGGCCGGACGGCGTGACCGGGCCGGACGGGGTGACCGGGCCGGACGGAACGGGGTGACCGGGCCGGACGGAGTCGCCGGACGGAACGGGGCTGCCGGACGGAACGGGGCTGCCGGACGGAACGGGGCTGCCCGGCGAGGCGGTGTTGCCCTGCGGGGCCGCCTTGCCGGGCGGGAGCGTGTCGGCCGGCGGGGTGCGGTGGAGCGGGCGTAGCTGCGGGGTGGTTGGCGTGTCGGGGTGCGCGAAGGCGTCTGGGCTTGTTATTTTTAGTCCATGTCGGAGTCGTCGTTCGCCACTGTGGACGCGTTGGTGGCCGCCGCGGGGGTCGGCCGGAGCCCGGCGCGGCTGCGTCAGCTGCGGTGGGTCGCCGGTGAGCTCGCGGTGTTCGTCGCCCAGCAGGTCGAGGCCGACGGGTCGTTCCGGCGGCCGAGAGCGCTGCGTGAGTGGTTCGATCCGGCGTTGATCGGCCCGTTCCTCGCCGCGGCCGACGCGGGCACGCTGCGCCGGCGCGGTTCGGCCGGGCGTCCGTCCGGTGACGCGACACGCAGCGTCCGGCGCAGTTGCCTGCGGATCCTGGCCCGCCAGGCCGGGTTGGACGATCCGGTGCCGGACGAGGTGCCGCGCCCCGCTCCCCTCACCCGGGTGGACGCGGTCCCGGCCGGGATGGCGCTGGGTCATCTCGCCACCCGGGCGGACCGGACGCGGTCGGCGGGGGCGGTGCGCGCGGCCGCGATGGCGGCGGTCACCCGCGAGTTGGGGCTGCGCACCGGGGAGATGGCGGCGCTGACGCTCACCGACGTCGACCTGGCCGCGGGCACGCTGACCTGGCGTCCGGCCGCGCCGCGGACGGGACCGTCGCCGGAGCCGCGCACCGCGACGCTGACCCGCGGCACGCTCGCGGCGCTGCGTGACTGGTTGGAGGTGCGGCCGGCGCTGGTGACGATGGCGCCGCGGTCGAAGGCCCTGTGGGTGTCGATCCGCGGCAACCACGACGGGTCGGGGGTGCGTCGGCCTCCGGGGATGCCGTTGCGACCGAACGGGATCCGGCGCTCGCACGAGCGCGCGGTGCAGGACTGCAACGTCAACCTGGCCGGTGAGCCCGGGTACGAGCCGCTCCCCCGGGTTCCGGGTCGCCTGCGCCCGGACGAACCCGAGGCGTGAGCTGTTCGGGAGGACTCCGCCGCCGGCGCCCCGTGGCCGCGGAGCCCTCCCGTGGTGGCGCGCACCGGCTGCCGCCGCCGCACCGGCGACAGCCGGCCGTGCGCTGCCAGGGATCAGCTTTCCGACGGGGCGTTTCCTGGGGGCATCCGACGAGTTTCGGGTCGGGAACATCTCCGCGCGGGCGGCACGCCCCTCACGACCGCGATACCGCACCATTTTGCCCACATAAGTTACTTTCTATGTGTGTTCACACCTGCTCACGAACACCCGATCCGCACCCTCGCCCGTGCGCTGGCCCTGCCGCTCGCACTGGGAGCGGCGCTGGCCCTCCCCGCCGTCGCGGCCGCGGAGCCACCGCCCGCGCCCGGTCAGGCCGGCGGGCCGGTGGCCGGCGACCCGGCGGCGCAACCGATGGCCGGCGACCGGGCGGCGCAACCGGTGGCCGGCGACCCGGCGGCGCAACCGGTGGCCGGGGAACCGGTGGCCGGCCAACCGGCCGGGGAACCGCTGATCGAGCCCTGGGTCGAGCCGGCGCCACCGCCGGCGCCGGACGAGCTCACCACCTCGCTCGGCCGGATCGGGCTCGCGCTCCCCGGGCAGCAGCTGACGCTAGTCGGCACCGGATTCCGCCCCGGCGAGATCACGCAGGCCACCGCGGACCCGGCCACCGCGTCCGCCACTCCCCTCGGCACCGCCACCGCGTCGGACACCGGCGAGGTCAGCCTCCCGGTGACGCTCCCGACCGGCCTCGACGTCGGCGACCACACGGTGGTCCTCGCCGGCGCCGCCCTGACCCGCACCCTCCACGTACTCACCCCGCCGACCGCGCTCACCAGCAACGGCACCGACACCCAGGCGATCGCGCTGCCGATACCGGCCGGCGGCTGGGTGACGCTGCTCGACGCCAACGAGGACCCGGTCACCCAGGTCAGCAGCCGCGACCAGGGCCTGTACTCGATCGACCCGGCCACCGGCCGGGCCACGTTCGTGCCGAAGAGCATGTTCTGGGGTGCGGTGCGCCCGGTGCACTTCCGGATCTCCGACGCCGCCGGCCAACTCGTCCAGGGCACCTGGACGCCCACGGTCGACGCCCGCCCGCTGCCGTCCGTCCGCGCGGCGAAGCGCACGCTCACCGACGCGGGCGGCGGCACCGCCCAGGTCGGCTGCACCGCCGGTCCGATCGCGGTCGTCCGGTGCGAGGCCACGCTCACCGCCGTCGTCGGCAGCGAGGACGTCGTGCTGGCCACCGGCACCGGCGAGACCACGACGCCGGTCGTCGGCACCCGGGTCGCGGACGTGGCGCTGACCGAGCAGGGCCGCCGCCTGGCCGGCCGCCCCGGCGGCATCGCGGCCGGGATCACCGTGCGGATGTGGGTACCGGACCGGCCCGACGTGTTCGAGGCGACCGGGGAGACCGTCCTGACCACGCTCACCGTCACCGCGCCCCGCACGATCCGCTACCCGGCCGGCGGCCTGGACGTCCCCGAGGCCGACCTGCCCTACCTCAACGCGTTGCGCTCGCGGCTGACCGACGTCACGACCGTGACCTGCACCGGCGGCACCGACGACCAGGGCGACGCGGAGACCAACCGGCAGGTCGCCGAGGACCGCGCCCGCCGGGTCTGCGAGTACCTCACCGCGAACACGATCAGTGGCCAGGTGCGCGCGGTCGTGCGGAGCGTCGGCGAGGACAACCCGGTGGCCGACAACACCACCGAGGAGGGCCGCAACCGCAACCGCCGGGTCGAGATCACGTTCGGCTACGCCGCCGAGCCGAGCAGCTAGATGAGCTGTTCGGCGGCGTCGACGCCGCGGACCACCCAGTTCTTGCCGTTCCAGAGCACCCGGACGTCGCAGTCGGCGAAACTCTTGCCGTCCAGCCGGCCCCGGGGCTGGCCGAGCGGGCTGGTGCCCGAGCGCGGGCTGCGGTCGTAGGACACCGCGACGGTCATCACCTGGCCGGCGAAGTTCTCGATCGTGTTCGCCTCACGCACGGTGTAGACGCCACCCTGCAACGACCCGCCGTCGTTGTAGTTGTCCTGGATGACGCCCATCGCGGCGGTGCACTCGGTGCACTTGGGGTCGCTGACCGTCCGGAGCAGCTCGACGTCACCGGACTGCACGCCGTAGCTCAGCACCGAGAACCAGTACTCGGTGAACGCGGACGCGCCGACCTGGTCGTGCTGACCGGCCTCGGGCGACGGCGCCGGTGGCGTCGGCTTCGCGCTGGAGGGGACCGCGGACGGTTCGATCACCGGGTCGGAACCGGAATCGGAGGAACACGCCGTCAACGCGGCCACGACGAGGCTCGCGGCCGCCACGACTCGCGCTATCCGGGCAGCACGCATCGCACCACCCCGTTCGCCGATCACGCCGGGAAGATTAACCCGCCGATAACCACGAGTGGCGCGAGTTCGCACGAACAGCGCCCGCTATCGGGTTATTACCCCGGGAACTCCCGAAAACCGTGACCTCCGCGTGACACACGCTGTTTTCAATCGGGAGAAATTCCCACAATGGGTAATCGCGGAATTGCTCTCCGAAGTTGACTCAGCGTTCTGTCGCTCTCTACTGCCAGTAAAGCTACTGATGCGTAGACTCCGGCCACGAGGCCTCGGAGTGGAGGACAGCACAAATGGCAACCGGGCGGTTCCGCCGACTCCAAGCATCGCGTCGCCAGGAGCTCGAGGCGGAAGCCGCCTCGCAAACCCCGCCGCGCTCCGGCCGGGTGGCCCCGTGGATGGTCGCCGGCGTCGTCGCCGTCCTGGTGTTCGGCGCCGTCACCGCCGGGTACGTCGTGGCGGCCCGGGGCGGCTGTGACGGCACCCCGACCACGCTCTCCGTCGTCGTCTCCCCCGACCAGGTGGGCGTCGTGCGCGAGCTCGCGTCCACCTGGCAGGACGGGAAGCCGTCGGTCGACGGACGGTGCGCGCGGATCGAGGTCACCGGCGGGGCGTCGCGCGAGGTCGCGGCCGCGCTCAGCCCCGACCAGGAGCCCGGCGGCCAGGACGAGATCGCCCGCCCGGACGTCTGGATCCCGGAGTCCGACAGCTGGGTGCTCTCCGCGGCCCGCCGCCAGGACGTCGCGGCGATGGTGAGCGGGCAGCGCACCAGCGTCGCCACCTCGCCGGTGGTGATGGCCGTGCCGCGCCCGATGGCCGAGGCGCTCGGCTGGCCGGCCGAGCAGGTCTCCTGGTCGGACTTCGTCGGCATGCACTTCCTCAAGAAGACCTGGAAGGACTACGGCCACCCCGAGTGGGGCGCGATCCGGCTCGGCATGACCGAGCCGACCACCTCCACCGCCGGCCTGCTCAGCCTGGTGCCGATCTCCGACCGCGACGGCGACGACACGATCTCGCTCGACGAGGCGAAGTCGCTCCTGGTGTTCAGCCGCTCGGTCACCGACCGCCAGGCCGACAGCGGCCCGTTCTACCAGGCTCTCCGCGGGGCCGGGGACGCGACCGCCGCGATGAAGACGATCAGCGCGTTCCCGTCGCTGGAGCACGACCTCGCCACCTACAACGCCGGCCGCCCGCCCGTGAAGCTGGTCCCGCTCTACCCCGTTGAGGGCACGGTCTTCGCCGACTACCCGTACACGATCCTCAACGCGTCCTGGGTCGACTCGTTCCGGCGTCAGGTGGCGCTGGAGTTCCAGGACTTCCTGCAGACGAGCACCGCGCAACGCATCTACGGCGACGCCGGGTACCGCGCCCCCGACAAGTCCACCCGCTACGCCGAGGCCAAGCTCGGCGAGCTGGGCTTCTCCGACCAGGTGGGCGCGGTCGCCCGCACGGTCGGGTCGGCCGACACCGTCGACCGCACGATCGTCTACTGGACCGCGCTCGAGCGCACCACGACGTTCCTCGCGGTCGTCGACACGTCCGGATCGATGGTCGAGCCGCTCGGCGACAAGACACGCATGCAGGTCGTCCAGGAAGCCGCGATCAAGGCGATCTCGCTCTTCGACGACGACTCGCACGTCGGCCTCTGGCAGTTCTCCACGAACCTGATCGGCAACCAGGACTGGCGCCAGGTCATGCCGCTCACCCGGGCCGGGTCCACCGACAAGGCCACCGGGAAGCCGTTCCGGGAGGTCGGCATCCAGAAGGTCCTCGGCCTGCGCCCCGGTGGCAACACCGGCCTCTACGACACCGTCCTGGCCGCCTACAAGTACATGCAGACGAACTGGCAGCCCCGCCAGCTCAACCTCGTCGTCGTGCTCACCGACGGACGCAACCAGGACGCCAGCGGCATCAGCCGCGCCGCCCTGCTCAACCAGCTGCGCTCCAGCCGGCAGCCCGACCGGCCGGTGCAGGTCATCACGCTGGGCCTCGGCGACAGCGTCGACGAGTCCGAGCTGCGCGAGATCTCGAACGCCACCGGCGGCAAGTCCTACAAAGCCAAGGATGCCGACGATCTGGAGCGCCTCTGGCTCGCGACGATCCTCGGGGAATCGCCGCCCAAGTAGCCGTTCGGCTAGGCCGCGGGGGGCCGGACAGGCGCAGAAATCGGGACACTGGAATGGGGTGTCCCGCTCCTTCGTTACCTCATCCGGCGTGGCATCGTTAGGGCCATCGGAAATGGCGCAGGTCACAGAGAGCGGGAGTGCGCGGCTCGGTCACGGTCCGCACGCTTCGGTCAACTCTGCGGGATCTCTCTCGTAGAAATCCCCCATTTCGGTGCGTTTCACCTTGCGTTATCCACAACCGACGGGCAGTTCGCGAAGTGTTTTCAATTCGTTGCCCACAACTCGGCCCATCCGGGCGATGTTTGGAGTTGCGGTGAGGGACCATGATGTGAGGGAAACCACAGGCTCGACGGCGAGCCGCACCGCACCACCCGGCACCACGGAAAGACCCCAGCATGGCACCGCATTCTCAGTCCGACCCGAACAATCAGTACATCCTGACCGGAGACCCTTCGATGTGCCCGCATGAGCCGCAGTGCCCTTCTTTCGAAGCCCCTGACCGGGACGCCGCGAGCACGCTCGCGACGCACCCCGAGCAGGGCTGGAGCCTGCTCTGCAACGGCGTGATCGTTTTCGAAGACACCGGTGAGCTGCTGCCCGACGGCCGCTGCGTCGACCCGTGTCGACCGGAACCCGCGCACGCCGCCGCCTAGCTCACCCGGGCGGCGCCGAAGCCGCCCGTTTCCCGGTGGCAGGTCGTCTCCCCGCACCACGGGGTCTCCCGCCGCCGGCCCGTTACGGCGGTTACGGCGCCCGCCGCATCCTCCGGCGCGCGTGATCACCCGATCCGCGCGTCGCCCGACCAACCAGTCGGGTCCGGCGCCCGCCGCCCCCTAACCCCGTAACCGGTCCGGCCCATCGCCGACGCCCCGGCTACCGTCCGCACCCCCACACAGCGCGCCCACCGCGCACCCCCACACCGCGCACCCCCACACCGCGCACCCCCACACCGCGCACCCCCACACCGCGCACCCCCACACCGCGCACCCCCACACCGCGCACCCCTCGGAGGCCCCGCCCCTCTCTCGCGCCGCCCACCGGGCGCCTCACAGGGGCAGCGCGTGGATCCGCGGCTCACCACCAGGCTCGGGCGACAAGTTCCCGGTCCTACGACGAGTTTCCGGGCCCATAACTGGCGGCGTTGGCCCGAGAACATGTCGTAGGCCCGAAAAAGCGACCCGGCCCGCGATGCGGAGACCGGGATCGGAGCGAACGCGTGGTCTGCGCGCTCGCCGCCCGCAGCGCGACGCAACTCGATCCCCTGCGCCTGGACCCACTTCACTCCCACGCCGCCTTCCCCAACGGCCTGCCTGAGCAGCCCCGCCGAACGGGCGTACCGATCCACGGCAAGGGGTCGGGCGACAAGTTCTCGGCCCTACGACAAGTTCCCGGGCCTACAACTGGCGACGTTGGCCCGAAAACCTGTCGTAGGCCCGAAAAGGCGCGCTCCCGCCCAGGCCACGCGGCTGGGAACCGGGGTCGAAAGGAACGCGGGTGTACCCGGTGGGCGCGCTCGCCGCCTCGCGCGGGTGCACCTCGCTCTCGTGCACTTGAATGGCACTCCGATCCCACGGGGCACAGGGGCCACTCGCCGCCGGCCAGCGCAGGGCTTGGCGCCGAGACCCGCAAACGCAGAACCCTGATGGCGGGTGCCCACACGCCACTCCCGTGCCGCGCGAAGCCTGCCACCCCGGGTAGTGGTCGCCTCGCTCAACGCGGCACAAGGCCTCCCTGAGCAGCGGGCCGACCGGCCAGGCTGGCCAGGGCGCCGACCGGCCAGGCTGGGCAGCGGGCCGAACGGCCAGGCTGGGCAGCGCGCCGAACGGTACGCACCGATTCGCAGCAGGGCGGCCACGGCGCTGAGCCGCCCGGCGCGGTCCTGAACCGGCTCGCGTCCAGGTTCGCGACCAGATCTCGGGCCTACGGCAACATCCCGGGCCTAAAACTCGTGGCGTTGGGCCGGGACCATGTCATTGGGCCGGGAACCTGATGTCCGCATGGTCTGCCCCACCTGCGCGTCGCGGTGGGAGAGCGGAAGTCGGGCGAACACCGGCTCGCACCCCCCGTGGGCGTGCGGTCGGCGGAGAGCCACCGCGGCCCACCCCGGAACGGGCACCCTGCACACCCCCAGCCGGTGAGGGTGGGTGGGCCACCACGTACGGCGGGGCGGGACGACTCGGCCCGCACCGGCCGCGCGCCGGTCGCGGAGGTGACCGGCGCGCGCCAGGCAGGCGTAAGGATCGGGCTTTACAGCGCGAACGCCTCCGGCGACGGGCAGCTGCAGACCAGGTTGCGGTCCCCGAACGCGCCGTCGATACGGCGCACCGGCGGCCAGTACTTGTCGGCGGTGCGCCCGGCCGGGTACGCCCCGAGCGCCCGGTCGTACGGGTGCTCCCACTCCCCGGTCACCATCGCCGCGGTGTGCGGCGCGTTGACCAGCGGGTTGTCGTCGGCGGGCCACGCACCGGACGCCACCGCGTCGATCTCGGCCCGGATCGCGATCATCGCGTCGCAGAAGCGGTCGAGCTCGGCCAGGTCCTCGGACTCGGTCGGCTCCACCATCAGCGTGCCGGCCACCGGGAACGACATGGTCGGCGCGTGGAAGCCGTAGTCGATCAGGCGCTTGGCGACGTCGTCCACGGTGACGCCGGTCGCCTTGGTGAGCGGACGCAGGTCGAGGATGCACTCGTGGGCGACCAGGCCGCCGGAGCCCGCGTAGAGCACCGGGAACGAGGTACGCAGGCGCGCGGCGACGTAGTTGGCCGCGAGCACCGCCGCCCCGGTGGCCTCCACCAGGCCCTCCGCACCCATGAGGCGCAGGTAGATCCACGGCACCGGCAGGATGCCCGCCGAACCCCACGGCGCCGCCGAGACCGGGCCGGGGCCGGTGGCCGGCCCGGCGTCCTCGCGCAGCGGGTGGTTGGGCAGGTACGGCGCGAGGTGCGAGCGCACCGCGACCGGGCCGATGCCGGGGCCACCGCCGCCGTGCGGGATGCAGAACGTCTTGTGCAGGTTCAGGTGGCTGACGTCGGCGCCGAACTTGCCGGGCTTGGCGAAACCGAGCAGCGCGTTGAGGTTCGCGCCGTCGACGTACACCTGGCCGCCGGCGTCGTGGACGAGCGCGCAGACCTCGGTGATCGTCTCCTCGTAGACGCCGTGCGTGGAGGGGTAGGTGACCATCAGCGCGGCCAGGTCGTCGGCGTGGGAGGCGATCTTGGCGCGCAGGTCGTCCAGGTCGACGTTCCCGGCGTCGTCACAGGCGACGACCGCGACGCGCAGCCCCGCCATCACCGCCGAGGCGGCGTTCGTGCCGTGGGCCGACGACGGGATCAGGCAGACGTCGCGGTGGGCCTCGCCGCGGTCACGGTGGTAGGACCGGATGGCCAGCAGGCCCGCGAACTCGCCCTGCGAACCGGCGTTGGGCTGCAGCGAGACCGCGTCGTACCCGGTCACCTCGGCCAGCCAGTGCTCCAGGTCGGCGATCATCGCGGTGTACCCGGCGGTCTGCGACGACGGCGCGAACGGGTGGATGGTGGCGAACTCCGGCCAGCTGACCGGCTCCATCTCGGTCGTGGCGTTCAGTTTCATCGTGCAGGAGCCGAGCGGGATCATGCCCCGGTCGAGCGCGTAGTCGCGGTCGGAGAGGCGGCGCAGGTAACGCAGCATCGCGGTCTCCGAGCGGTGCTCGGCGAAGACCGGGTGCTCCAGGTAGCTGTCGTCACGCACGAGCACGTCCGGGATCGCGTCGCCGGTCTCGACGTCGAGCGCGGTCACGTCCAGCGCGGCGGCGTCGATGCCGACCGCGGTCCAGACGGCACGCAGGTGCTCGACCGTGGTGGTCTCGTCGCAGGAGACGCCGATCGTGTCGTCGTCGACGCGCAGCACGTTCACGCCGGCGGCGGCCGCGGTGGCGATCACGTCGTCGGCGCGGCCGGGCACCGGCACCCGGATCGTGTCGAAGAACGAGCCGGAGACACGCAGCCCGGCCGCCAGCACGGCGGCCATCCGGTGCGTCCGCAGCGCGATCTGCTTGAGGCCCTCCGGGCCGTGCCAGACCGCGTAGGCGCCGGCCATCACCGCGAGCAGCACCTGCGCGGTGCAGATGTTGCTGGTGGCCTTCTCCCGGCGGATGTGCTGCTCACGCGTCTGCAGCGCGAGCCGGTAGGCGGGCGCGCCGGCAGCGTCCCGGGAGACCCCGACCAGCCGGCCGGGCAGCGACCGCGCCAGGCCCTGCGACACGGCCATGTACCCGGCGTGCGGACCGCCGAAGCCGAGCGGGACGCCGAAACGCTGCGCCGAGCCCACCGCGATGTCGGCGCCGAGGGAACCCGGGGAGCGCAGCAGGCACAGCCCGAGCAGGTCGGCGGCGACCGTCACCAGCGCGCCGCGCTCGTGGGCGGCCTCGATCCACGGGCGCGGGTCACGCAGCACCCCGGAGCTGCCCGGGTACTGGATCAGTGCGCCGAAGTAGGGCTCGTCCGGGAGCTCCTCGGAGACCACCAGGTCGATGCCGAGCGGCTCGGCCCGGGTGCGCAGGACGGCAAGGGTCTGCGGGTGCACGTCGGGGTGCACGACGAACGTGTCGGACTTGACCTTCTTCGCCGAGCGGCGGGCCAACGTCATCGCCTCGGCGGCCGCGGTGGCCTCGTCGAGCAGCGACGCCCCGGACACCGGCAGACCGGTCAGGTCGCTGACGACGGTCTGGAAGTTCAGCAACGCCTCGAGCCGGCCCTGCGAGATCTCCGGCTGGTAGGGCGTGTACGCGGTGTACCAGGCCGGGCTCTCCAGGACATTACGGCGGATCACCGGCGGGGTGATCGTGTCGTGGTAGCCGAGGCCGATCATCTGGGTCATCGGGCGGTTGCGTGCCGCCAGGGAGCGCAGCGCGGCGGTGGCCTCGGGCTCGGAGAGCGCGGGCGGCAGGTCGAGCGAGTCGCCCAGCCGGATCGACGCCGGGATCGCCGCGCTCAGCAGCGCCTCGACCGACGGCTGCCCGACGGTGTCCAGCATCGTGGAGACGTCGTCGGCGGACGGGCCGATGTGACGACGGGAGAACGGGCTGACGGCAGCGAGGGACGCGAGCGACGGACGATCGGTCATCGAAGACTCCGGGGGTGTCAGGACACGGCGGACCGGTCTCCCCCTCTGTCATCGGTACCTGAGAGCTTCACCCGGTAAACACCAGTGGGCTTGCACCGTCGGTGAGGCGCGTCACTGCGCCTGCTTTCCAGAGTCGTCCGCACCGCACGGTCCGTGGGCCTGAGAGGTTCCGGGGAGGTTGCTCCTTCGGCGCCCTGAGCCGGCTTGCCCAAGGACTCTCCCGCACGGGGTGATGACGCGCTACAAACCTATCAGCCGGTGCGACGAGTGGCGCGGCGGCGGGAGAGCTCGTCGGACTCGGGGCGCGACGCCGGGGCCGGCGAACCGTTGGCGCGCTCCCCCGGGAGCTTGGCCAGCGAACCCTCGATCTCGCGGAAGGCTCCCCCGACCGCGATGCCGAACACGCCCTGGCCGCCCTGGAGCAGGTCGACGACCTCCTCGGGCGAGGTGCACTCGTAGACCGTCGTACCGTCGGAGAGGAGCGTGATCCGGGCCAGGTCCTCGACGCCGCGCGCACGCAGCTGGTCGACGGCGAGCCGGATGTTCTGCAGCGAGACGCCCGCGTCCAGCAGCCGCTTGACGATCTTCAGGACGAGGATGTCGCGGAACGAGTACAGCCGCTGACTGCCGGAGCCCTGCGCGCCCCGGATGCTCGGCTCGACCAGCCCGGTGCGGGCCCAGTAGTCAAGCTGCCGGTACGTGATGCCCGCGACATGACAGGCGGTCGGACCCCGGTAACCCACGTTCTCGTCCGGGCCCGACCCGGTTTCCGGCTCGAACAGGACGCCTTGGCCGTCGTAACCGCCGCCGGCGTAACTGTCGAGAGGAAACCCGTCGGGCACGGGAGGCACCCCGGGAACCGGGAGCCCGGCCGTACCGTCGCGCTTGACCACCGCTGACCTCCGCGCGTGTGCCGATCCACTGTGCCCCCGAGACCTCGACGGTAGGAGCACGGTGAACACCGGTCAACGTCCGGCGGCGGCGTGTCGCGACATCTCCGCGCACCAGAAAAGCATACATTACTGCAAAACGGGCATAATGCCCGGATAGCTGTTCCGCCCGGTGTACCGACGGTATTCCTCAGACGGGCGCTCCGTCCTCAGCTTCCGGCGAAATCCTCCGGCGAAATCGTGTCGAGGAATTCGCGGAACTTCGCGACCTCGTCCTCCTGCTCGTCCGGGATGATGATCCCGGCCTCCTCGAGCACCGCCTCGGCGCACGTGATCGTGACCCCCACGCGCAGCGCGAGCGCTATCGCGTCGGACGGCCGCGAGCTGACCCGCACGCCGTCACCGATGACCAGTTCCGCGTAGAACACGTTGTCGCGCAGCTCGACGATCTCGACCTTGCGCAGCGGCGCGTCCAGCGCCCCGAGAACGTCCTTGAGCAGGTCGTGGGTCAGCGGCCGGGTGGGCCGCACCCCCTGCTGCTCGAACGCGATCGCGGTGGCCTCCACCGGGCCGATCCAGATCGGCAGGTAGCGGTCGCCCGCGACCTCCTTCAGCAGGACGATCGGCTGGTTGTTCGGTAGCTCGACCCGCACACCGACGACGTTGAGCTCCTTCACCCGTGCCTCACCCAGCCTCCGCACTCACGCGCGCGGGGCCCGGCGAGGCCCCACCGCGCGTTCTAGCTTGCCTCTGTCGAACGTACACGGCGCGCACCCGCGCGGCGCGTCGCGCTCAGCCTCCGAGAGAGCCGCGCAGGCGCGCCTGGACGAGCGCCGTGTGCAGCCGCAGGGAGAGCGCCGCGAGCTCACGCACGATCTCTTCCGCGCGCGCCTTCGCCTCCGGGCCGCGCTGGCGCGCGACCGGGGCCACGACCTGCTCGAACAGCCCCACCTCACGGTCGGCCGCGGTGCGGTACCCGCGCAGGTGCCGCGGCTCGAGGCCGAACTCGGCCATCCGGGCCACGGTCTCGGCGACCACGACACCATCCGCGTCGTACCAGCCGGCTCCGCGGGCGGTGATCAGACCGAAATTCTCGATCTGTTTCAGCTGCGCGTCGGAGATGCCGGTCCGTTCCAGCAACTCCGACCGAGAAAGTCGGACATCGATCTCAGGTCGGGAGAAATCGCCCGCCGCTGGAAGGGACTCGGAGTCCACCAGCTCCCGGGGCGGGACCGGCGCACCGCGCCCGGCCCCCTGGAGGTGTTCCCGGATCACGCGCAGCGGGAGGTACTGGTCCCGCTGCGCGGCCAGGACGTAACGCAGCCGATCGACGTCCTCCGACGAGTATTTGCGGTATCCCGCCGGAGTGCGCTCCGGCTCCACGAGCCCTTCGGACTCGAGGAACCGGAGCTTGGAGATCGTCGTGTCCGGGAACTCCGGCCGGAGCTGGGCGAGAACCTCGCCGATGCTCAGAAAGGACCGGGCGGAGGACCCGGACGGCGTCACTGCGCGACCCCCTCCGCGGCCCGCTTCGGGCCACTGAGGAAGACGAGCCGGAACTTGCCGACCTGCACTTCGTCGCCGTTCGCCAGCGTGGCGGACTCGACCCGCTCGCGGTTGACGTAGGTGCCGTTGAGGCTGCCGACGTCGCGGACCACGAACACACCGGCCTCGCGACGGAACTCGGCGTGCCGGCGCGACACGGTCACGTCGTCGAGGAAGATGTCGCTCTCCGGGTGGCGCCCGGCGGTGGTGACGTCGGAGTCCAGCAGGAAGCGGCTACCCGCGTTGGGCCCACGCCGGACGACGAGCAGCGCCGAGCCGGCCGGGAGGCTCTCCGCGATGCGGGTACCTTCGGGGTCGTTACCGCCGCCGGCCTCCGACGCTTCGACGACCGCGTCGTCGATGGCGCCGAGGATCATCGTCGAGGTGACGTCCACCTGCTGCTGATCGTCCTCGGAATGGCGGCTCATCGCACACCTCCGGCGTTGCGGGCCCGCAGGCACGGCGGAGCGAGTGCTGGAGGGGCACCCTTCAAGTTCGATCGCCTCCCGGTCTTCGTCTGTCGGCCGCTCGCGCGGCTGAGTACCTGCGTGGGGTTCCTGCGACCAGTCTGGCAGACCCGGTCGCAGCGAGGGGACGACCACCTGCCTCATGAGGAGGTGTCCGACCCACGAAGCCTAGTGCAACCAGGTAAGCAGCCGCGCGGCGGCGGCTACTACTCCTTCTCGGTCAGCTCGCGGTACTCCTCGGCCGAGAGCAGGGAGTCGAGCACACCCGCGTCGTCGACCTCCACCTCGAGCATCCAGCCACCGCTGTAGGGCTCGCCGTTGATCAGCTCCGGCTGGTCGTCGAGAGCCTCGTTCTTCGCGGTGACGGTGCCGGTGACCGGGGCGTAGACGTCGGAGACGCTCTTCGTCGACTCGACCTCGCCGACCGCCTCGCCCGCGGTGATCGTGTCCCCCACATCGGGCAGTTGCACGAACACGATGTCGCCCAGCGAGTCCTGGGCGTAGTCGGTGATACCGATGCGGACGATGCTCCCGGTGGTCACGCGGATCCACTCGTGCTCGTTGGTGTACCGCAGATCGTCGGGGATCACGGTCTGTTCCTTCCTCGGGTCAGGGGATTCAGTCGACCGGCTCGGCGTACCGAGGCGTCGCCGGGGACAGCGTCGCGGTGACGGTGACCGGGTCCGGCGCGTCGATCTGCAACTTACCGCCGGCGTCCTCCACGGAGTCGACGACACCACCGGGGATCGCCAGAGCCGCGCGCATCGTCTCCGGGTCTCCGATCGCGAGCAACGTGTACGGCCCGCTCAGGTCGTGGTTGCCGACCAGCAGGTGATCGTTCTCGGTGTCCAGGAACGCCGTCGCCGCGACGATCCGCACCGGACTCCCGGTGCGCCCGCCCATCTGCATCGCCTCGGCGCCGGCCCCGCGCAGCTCCTCCACCGCGTCGAGGATGAGCTCGGCGCCCAGCGCGGAGGAGCCGGGGCGGAACACCAGGCGCAGCCCCTCCCCCTCGGCCGGGATCGTGCCGGCCAGGATGCCCAGCTCCTCCGACCGGCGCTCCAGGTCCTCCTGGACGGTCTGCGAGCCCTCCGCGGCCGAGCTCAGCGTCCGGCGGCGCTCCTGCAGTTCCGCGATCTCCGCCCGGAGCCGCTGCTCGCGGCTGTCCAGCTCGTCGAGGATGCGGACCAGGTCCTCCTGGCGTGCGCCGGCCAGCGCGCCGTCCTTCTCGTTGCGGCGCAGCTGCGCGGCGAGGCTGACGCCGAGCAGCGCGCAGAGCGCCACCACGGTGACCTTCATCCACAGGCGGCGGGAGGCCTCCCGGGGCCGCCGGTGCGCCGGGGAGGGCCCGCCGGCCTCCGGGCGCACGGCCCGGGCCGGCACCAGTTCCCGGCCGGTGGCGTCCGGCTCGCCCACCGCCGGGGGGTCGTCGGCCTCCGGCGACGCCGGGGAGCGCGGCGCCGGCGCTCGGGTGGCCGGTGCGGGGGTCGGCAGCGGCACCGTGATCGCCTCGGTGACCGCGTCGTCGTCGGGGGTGGGATCGGTCATCGTCACGCCCGGAAGATGTGGCGCCGGATCGCCGCCACGTTGCCGAAGATGCGTACGCCGAGGACCACGACGACGCCCGTGGAGAGCTGCCCGCCGACGCCGAGCTTGTCGCCGAGGTACACGATCAGCGCCGCGACCAGCACGTTGGACACGAACGAGACGACGAACACCTTGTCGTCGAAGATGCCGTCCAGCCGCGCACGGACGCCGCCGAACACCGCGTCGAGCGCGGCGACGACCGCGATCGGGAGGTACGGCTCGAGACCGGTCGGCACCGACGGCTCGAACACCAGACCGACGACGACGCCGACGATCAGCGCCAGCGCGGGAATCAATTCGGACCTCCGGGCTCTCTGGTCGGGGGTGGCGTGGACGCGGCCGGGCCGGTCGAGCCGCCGGGCGCGGCCGGCGCCGAGGGGGCGGGCGACCGCGCCGAACGCAGCTCCGGCTCCGAGCCGGCGGGCAGCTTCAGCTCGTCGTCGCGGCGCAGGTCGAAGCCCATCTTGTAGTCCTTGACGTACGACTGGAACCGGCGGACCGCGGGGTCGCGCAGCAGCCGGCGGTAGAGCTGGTCGGAGTCGCCGATCGCGGTGATCGTGTACGGGTTGTCGACCGGCCGGAAATCGACCAGGACGGCCGAACCGGCCGACCGGATGGCCGAGAGCGCGGTCAGCCGCTGGCCGTCGACGGCGACCGCCTCGGCGCCGGCCGCCCAGATCGCGTTGGCGAGGCTCTGCAGGTCACGGTCCTGCACCAGGAACGCCTCGGCGTCGCCGACCGGCACGCCGGTGACCGGGTCGCGGGTGGGTTCGCCGTCGGACACCTCCAGCACGATGCCCTCTCCGGTGACCGCGAGCAGCCCGGTGGCGGCCTCGGTGTCACGCACCCGGCGGGACAGCGCGCGGCCGCTGTCGTCGTTCGCCAGTGCCCGATCCTGGGCCCCGGCCACCTCCTCCCGGCGGTCGTCGGCCTGTTTCTGCAGCTCGTCGGTGGTGCTCTGGGCCCGGCGGATCTCGGCGGCGAGCGCGTCGCGGGTCTTCGCGGCGGCGGGCGCGGTGTCGACGGCCTCCTGGTACGCGATCGCCAGCACGACGCCGATCAGCGCGGCGCACGCCGCGGTGAGCAGGCCACGCCCCCGGCGCGCGAGCCGGGACGGCGGCTCGGCGGCCTCCCGGCGCCGGGCCGCGGCCGCGTAGCCGGGGTCGAGGTGGTTGTTCATCAGGTCGGCCAGCATCGTCAGGCCGGGCGAGGGGGGCGCGTCCTTGCCGAAGAGACGGAACTTCGGTTCGGTCACCCTGCCGGCTGCTCTCTGCGTGCCGACCGGACCAGCGACCCGGTCTGCACGACGTAGAGCGCCGCGGCCCACCAGTAGAGCCCGACGCCCCAGATCGCGAACGCCCAGCCGACCGGCATCGCGACCGCGCCGACGATGCCGTCCTGACCGCCGAGCAGCAGCAGCGGGAACGCGTAGAGCAGGTTCGCCGTCGCGGCTTTGCCGACGTAGTGCACGGGCAGCGACTGGTAGCCGTACCGGCGCAGCACCAGCAGGCCCACCCAGAGCACGGCGTCGCGGACGACCAGCGCCAGGGCCAGCCACCACGGGATGATGTCGCGGATCGCGAACGTCACCACCGTGGTGAAGACGTAGAGCCGGTCGGCGAGCGGGTCGAGCAGCTGGCCGATGCGGCTGACCTGGCCCCAGGCCCGGGCCAGCGCCCCGTCGAGCCAGTCGGAGAACCCGCTGACGACGAGCACCAGGAACGCGAGCAGGTCGGCCTGGGCGACCAGCACGAGGTAGACGAACACCGGGACACCGAGCAGCCGCAGCGCGCTCAACGCGTTGGGCACGGTGAGCACCCGCGCGGTGACCGGCGGGTCGGCTTCCACCGGAGCCGGTGCCACCTCGGACGCCTCGGGCACGATCCCGCCTCCCCTCCGTGTTCCGACGTACCCGCCCATGCTGCCACCTCGGACCGACAGCGGGGCGACCGCCGGGCTCCCCGTGGCGCCCGACACTCCGCCGCGACGCTGATCACCTCGCCGTTTCCTCAGCTCAGGGCGTTGCGGGTCGAGTGACGAAGTGACCACACGGATGTGGCCCGAGAGCGATCTAGGAGAGTGCCGGTGACCCGACCGACCCGCCACCCGCAGCGCGCCGCGCGATTGACCGCCGGCGCCGCCGGGCTGTCCCTGGTCGCCGGCGCCCTGGCCGGTGCCGTGCCCGCGACCGCCGCACCCGGCGCCGACCCCGCCCGCCACGCCGGTATCGCGCTGCCGGCCGGTGCCTCCGGCGGACGCGTCACGGCGTCCTGGGACACCCCGGACGCGAGCGTCTCG
>NZ_BAAAGX010000014.1:1073-20584 GCF_039524755.1 Cryptosporangium japonicum | reverse complement strand
CCGCCCGCCGCCCTGGTGGGCAGCGTCCGGGCCGATCAGCCCGTGCGGATCGTCACGGTCCGGACCGTCGGCGGGCGGCCCACCGTGACCACCAGCACGGTCACCGGCCGGGCCAAGGCCACCGCCGTGGTCACCGCCGCCCAGGCCGACGACGCCACCGTCTCGGTCGGCGTCGACCGCGTGCTGCGCCTCACCGACACGACGAGCAACGACCCGTACCGGGCCTCCCAGTGGGCGCTGACCACGCTCGGCGCCGAGAAGACCTGGCCGGCCAGCACCGGCACCGGCGTCACGGTCGCGGTGGTCGACACCGGCGTCCAGCGCAACCACCCCGACCTCGCCGGTACCGTCCTCGCCGGTGTCGACCTGGTCGGTGACGTGCCCACCAGCACCGACGGCAGCAACGACGAGAACGGCCACGGCACCCACGTCGCCGGCATCGTCGGGGCGATCGCGAACAACCAGAAGGGCGTCGCCGGTCTCGCGCCGGGCGTCAAGATCCTGCCGGTGCGGGTGCTCGACGGCGACGGGGCCGGCTACGACTCGGACATCGCCCAGGGCATCGTGAAGGCCGTCGACCGCGGGGTGGCCGTGGTCAACCTGTCGGTCGGCGGCACCGAGGCCGGTGCCACCGCGTCGGCGGTGAAGTACGCGCTGAGCAAGAACGTCGTCGTGGTCGCCGCGGCCGGCAACGAGCGGCAGGACGGCAACGCGATCAGCTACCCGGCCGCCGACGCCGGCGTGATCGGCGTGGCCGCCACCGACTCGACGAACACCGACGCGCCGTTCTCCAACACCGGCAGCTACGTCGACCTGGCCGCGCCCGGCGTCGGCATCTGGTCGACGTTCAAGGGCAGCACCTACAAGCAGCTGTCCGGCACCTCGATGGCGACGCCCTACGTGTCGGCCGCCGCGGCGCTGGCGAAGTCGGTCTCCCCCGGGCTCACGCCGGCCACGATGACGACCCTGCTGCAGAGCACCGCCACCGACATCGGCAAGGCCGGCCGCGACGACGCGACCGGGTACGGCCTGGTCAACCCGTACGCGGCGGTGTGTTCGCTGGTGTCCTGCGACGGGTCGACCCCGGCGCCGACCCCGACGACCGAGCCGACCACGCCGGTGGACCCGGTCACCACGGCGTTCCGCCTGACCACCGGCGGCGGCCGGACGGTCACGGCCGGGACGACGATCTCGATCGCCGGCAAGCTCACCAACTCCGCGACCGGCGCCCCGCTGGCCGGTGCCTACGCCGAGTTCTGCGTCCGGATCGCGCCCGCGACCGGTTTCCGGTGCACGGCCGCGACCACCGGGGCCGACGGCACGGTGCGGGTCAGCGGCATCGCCACCGCCAACACCTGGGTGTACCTGACCTACCCGGGTGACGGCGGGACCGCGGCGTCGCGCACGGCGACGGCGGCCTACCCGGTCGCCGCGCGGGTCACGCTGCGCGCCGGCACGAAGTCGGTGACCGCCACCCTCGACCCGGCCCGCGGCCAGCTGGTCAAGCTCGACCGCTGGACCGGGAAGACCTGGGCGCTGGTGACCGGCAAGACGGTGACGGCGGCCGGCTCGGCGTCGTTCACCAAGCTCAAGGCCGGCACCTACCGGGTGCGGGTCGGGGCGAGCTCGTCGACGGTCGCGTCGGTCAGCGGCTCGCTGCGGGTGAAGTGAGGCGGTGCGGGCGGCACCCAGGTGCCGCCCGCACCGTCAGACGGTTCCGTGTTCCGCGCGGATCACGTGCATGACCGCGTTGATGAGCGCGAGGTGGGTGAACGCCTGCGGGAAGTTGCCCAGGTGCCGGCCCGAGTACGGGTCGAGCTCCTCGGCGTAGAGCCCCAGCGGGCTGGCGAACGACAGCAACTTGCCGCACAGCTGCCGGGCCCGGTCCAGCTCCCCGATCTCGGCCAGCGCCGAGACCAGCCAGAACGAGCAGATCGCGAACGTGCCCTCCTCGCCGCGCAGCCCGTCGTCGGTCTCGTCGACCTTGTAGCGCAGGACGAGCCCCTCGACGGTGAGCTCGTCGGCGATCGCCAGCACGGTCGCCTTGATCCGCGGGTCGTCCGGCGGCAGGAAGCGCACCAGCGGGAGCAGCAGCGCCGACGCGTCGAGCGCCTCGGTGTCGTAGTGCTGGGTGAACACCCCGCGCGAGTCGGTGCCCTTCTCGCAGACGTCGGCGTGGATGACGTCGGCGATGCGCTGCCACTGGTCGGCCAGCTCGTAGTCCTGACGCAGCCGGGCGAGCCGGGCGCCCCGGTCGACCGCCACCCAGCACATCACCACCGAGGAGGTGAAGTGCTTGGGCTCGCCGCGCACCTCCCAGATGCCGCGGTCGGGCTCGTTCCAGTGCTCGATCGCCTTCTCCACCTGGCGCCGCATGATCTTCCAGGTGCGGTCGTCCAGCCGGTCACGCGAGCGGGTGTGCAGGTACATCGAGTCGAGGACGGCGCCCCAGACGTCGTGCTGCTCCTGGTCGAAGGCGCCGTTGCCGATCCGCACCGGCCGGGCACCGTCGTACCCGGACAGGTGGTCGAGCACCTTCTCGGTGAGCACCCGCTCACCGTCCACGCCGTACATGACCTGCAGGTCACCCTGGGACGCGACGTCGGCGACGAAGTTGAAGAAGTCGTCGGCCTCCCAGTCGAAGCCCAGCGTGTAGAGGCCCCAGAGCGCGAACGTCGAGTCGCGGATCCAGCTGTAGCGGTAGTCCCAGTTGCGCTCGCCCTGCGGCGTCTCCGGCAGCGACGTCGTCGCCGCGGCCACCAGGGCGCCGCTGGACGCGTAGGTGAGGCCCTTGAGCGTCAGCGCGCTGCGCTGCAGGTGCCCGCGCCACGGGTGGTCGGGGAACGAGCCGCGGGCCAGCCAGTGCTGCCAGTGGTGCGCGGTCCAGGTCTGGCGCGCGTTCGCGTCCTCCACCGTGTACGGCGGCTCGACCGACGCCCAGGAGAGCACCGCGAACCGCTGGTCGCCCTCCTTGAGCAGCGTCCGGGACGTGGCCCGGCCGCCCTCGAACCCGATCCGCATGTCGGTGGTGAGCTTGAGCTTCGGCCCGCTGTCCTCACCGTTGGCGCTGGTGGCCAGCCCCTGGTGGTACCCGCGGTCGGTGTAGGACCAGCGGGCCTGGTGCTGCCCGTAGTCGAACATCGGCTCGCAGTCCATGACGACCTGGACCTCGCCCTTCACGCACCGCACGGTGCGCAGCAGCATGTGCTGGGCGTCGTAGTCGGTGGGGGCGCGCCGCTGGGTGGGCGAGAACGCCTCGTTGTGGTGCCACGGGCCGATCAACAGCGTGTCGCGGACGATCAGCCAGCCGCCGGAGGACTCCCAGGAGGTCTCCAGCACCATCGTGCCGGGCAGGTACCGGCGGTCGACCGGCACCATGTTGTCGGCCGGCCCGAGACGGAAGCCGCCGGCGTCCCGGTCGAGGGCGGCGCCGAACACGCTCGGTGAGTCCAGCCGGGGCAGACAGAGCCACTCCACGTTGCCGCTCGGCGCCACCAGCGCCAGCACTTCGCAGTCGGAGAGGAAGCCGTAGTCCGCGATCGGCGGGAACGGCGAACGGGACGCCAGCGTGTCGGCCGAGACCGGGACGCGGATGCGGTCGAAACCGCCGCCGCTGATCATCGGACGACCACGCTGTGTACCCGGGTCACGGACCGCCGCGGCGATCCGCTAGGCGCAGAAGACGTCATCGGCGCCGCACCTCCTCTTTGTCCGGCCGACCAGCGGCCATACGCTCTTTCCGGCGGGGTTCGTGTCCCCCCACGTTGCGCACCGCCCATGACGGTGTCGTCTCGCCGCCGTGACCAGTGTGTAGCACCTCCGCGGGCCCGCTTACCAATCGCGGGCCGACCGCGGTTCGAACGCCGGCCACCGTTCGTTCATCGCCAGGTTCCTACCCGTTTCCGCTCTCGAACACGGTACGTACGGACGGTTTCTGAATCCATCCGGCTCCTCGTCCGACGCCAAGTCTCCAACGTCCGGGTTGTGCCCGTGTCACCCGGGGGTGGTTACACACAGTCCTGAACGGACCGGACGGTACCGCCGGTTCGAACACGGCGACGGCCCGCACGCGCAGGCGTACGGGCCGGGAAGGTCGGGAGGCGGGCGGAGCGGGCCGGGTTAGGCCGCCAGGGTCTGGATGGCCCACTGCATCCGCAGTACCGCGATCTCGGGATGCTCGCCGAACTCGGCGGCCAGCCGGGCGGCGCAGCCGTCGGCCCCACCGCAGGTGAGCAGCGCACCGGCGATGGCCGCGCGGACCTGCTCGGGCGTCGGACGGTCGGAGGGCTGGAGGGCGCTCGCGAAGAGTGCCTCGGCGTCGATGATCGTGCTCATGACCTTCCCCTTCGTGGAGTGGAGCGACCCGGTGTTGATCTCTGGTGCACTCAGGGTGCGCTTCGGGAGCGGTCCCGACGATCGGCCGTTGGACAGTTGATCTGTCTCCTCCCGAACACTTGCGGATACGCCGTTCGGATGAGCCCCGGGTGCAATCCGCGCCGGTACGTCCGGTCCGGGGCGTCCGCGCGCTAGAGTGCGCACGATTCAGCTGCGTACAGCCTCGTCGAGCGCGGAATCACGCGGCGAGACGACCGCCGGCTGCCGGTTCCGCACGGCGTCGGCCGCGGCCTTGACGGCGGCCGGCACCTCACGCGTCCGGCTGCGCCAGAGCCGCTGCAGGCTGCAGCGGTCGCAGCCGGCGCCGACGCCGTCGGCCTCGATCCCGACGTGCCGGCACAGCGCCACCGCCCTGGGCAGGTGGAAGTCCTGGGTGACCAGCAGCGCGCGCCGCACGCCGAAGACGTCGCGCGCGCGGACGCAGGTGTCGTAGGAATCGAGCCCCGACGGGTCGGCCACCACCTTCGCGGCCGGCACCCCGCGCCCGGTGAGGTACCGGGTCATCGCCGTGACCTCGTCGCCGGAGTTGCCCCCGCCGTCCCCCGACACCAGCAGCGCACGCACCTTCCCGGCGCGGTAGAGCTCGACCGCGGTGTCGAGCCGGTTGGCCAGCATCGGCTTCGGCGTGCCGCGCCCGTCGAGCTCGGTGCCGAACACGATCGCCACCGGCGCGCTCCGCGCTCCGGCCACGGTGGTGGCCCGGTTCCCCGCGGACGCGCTCCACTCCCACCCGAGGCACGCCCCGACCCCCAGCGCGGCGATCGTCACCAGTCCGACGGACAGACCGAGCACCCGTCGACGTACGCTCCGGCGGGCCGACGACACGTCGGCGGTTTCACTCACGGCCCTAGCGAATCAGCCGGTCGCAACTGGGTAGGTTCCTTGCTCGTGAGCGCACAGAACACAGTCGACGCGGACCTCGCCGCCCTGGCCGCCGCGCACGGCGTCGCCACCGAGTACGTCGGGTCCACCGGCCGCCCGGAGACCGTCACCGCGTCCACCGTGGTGGCCGTCCTGGGGGTACTCGGGGTCGCCGCCGACACGCCGGAGGCGGTCGCCGCGTCGCTCGCCGAGGCCGAGCTGGCCCCGTGGCGGCGGCTGCTGCCGCCGACCGCGGTGGTGCCCGCGGACGAGCCCGCCACCGTCGTGGTGCGCCCACCGGCCGGCCGTCCGATCGCCGTCCGCGTCCTCCTGGAGGACGGCGCCACCGTTCCGGCCACCACGTCCGGCGACGCCGGGCGCGCGCGCACCGTGGACGGCGTAGCGCGCGAGGAGCGCACCGTGGCCCTGCCCGCCCTCCCGCCGGGCTGGCACCGCCTCCAGGTGACCGCGGGCGACGAGAGCGCGGAGGCGGTGCTGATCTCGGCGCCGGCCCGGGTGCCCTCCCCGGCCGGCAGCGGGCGGGTCTGGGGGTGGATGCTCCAGCTCTACGCGCTGCGCGGCGACGACTCCTGGGGCCTCGGCGACTACGGCGACCTGCGCGAACTGGTCCGCTGGAGCGGCACCGAGCTCGGCGCCGGCGCGGTGGTGTGCAACCCGCTGCACGCGCCGTCGCCGGTGCTGCCGCTGGAGAACTCGCCCTACTACCCGTCGAGCCGCCGGTTCCGCAGCCCGCTCTACCTGCGCATCGCCGACACGCCCGAGTACCGGTCGGCGGCACCGGACGTCCGGGCGGCCGTCGACGCGCTGCGCCCCGACACCCCGGCCGACCGCATCGTCCGCGACCCGGTCTGGCGGGCCAAGCTCGCCGCGCTCGAGCTGCTGTTCCCCGCCCGCCGCCACGACGCGCTCGCCGCCTACCGGGCCGAGCAGGGCCAGGGACTCGAGGACTTCGCGACGTTCTCCGCGCTCGCCGAGGAGCACGGCGTGCCCTGGCAGTCCTGGCCGGAGGCGCTCCACCACCCCGCGTCGGACGCGGTGGCCGCCGAGCGCGCCCGGCTCGCGCCGCGCGTCGACTTCCACGCCTGGCTGCAGTTCCTCTGCGACGAACAGCTCGCCGCCGTGGGTGCCGCCGCGCGGGGGGCCGGGATGCCGATCGGGGTCGTGCACGACCTCGCGGTGGGCGTCGACCCCGGTGGAGCCGACGCCTGGGGTCTGCAGGACATGCTGGCCATCGGCGCGTCGGTCGGCGCACCGCCGGACTCGTTCAACCAGCAGGGACAGAACTGGGGCCTGCCGCCGTGGAACCCGCGGCGGCTGGCCGAGGCCGGGTACGCGCCGTACCGCGACATGCTGCGTGCCGCGCTGCGCTCGGCCGGCGGGGTCCGCATCGACCACGTGCTCGGGCTGTTCCGGCTGTGGTGGGTGCCGGCCGGGCGGTCGGCGGCCGAGGGCACCTACGTGCGTTACGACCCGGACGCGTTCCTCGGCGTGCTCGCGCTCGAGGCGCACCGCGCCGGCGCGGTCGTCGTCGGGGAGGACCTGGGGACGGTCGAGCCGCACGTGGCCACCGCGCTCGCGGCCCGGGACGTGCTCGGCAGCAACGTGCTCTGGTTCGAGCGCGACGACCCCGACCCGGAACGCGACGCGCCCGGCGAGCTGCCCGACCGTCCGCGTCCGCCCGCCGCGTGGCGCGCCGGGGCCGCGGCGTCGGTGACCACGCACGACCTGCCGACCGCGGCCGGGTTCCTCACCGGGGAGCACGTCCGGGTGCGCGCCGAGCTCGGGGTGCTGGGCCGGTCGGTCGAGGAGGAGCAGGCCACCGCGGACACCGAGCGGGCCGCGCTGATCGGGTTGCTCCGCGCGGAGGGGATCATCGGGGCCGACGCGTCGGACCAGGAGATCGCGCTCGGCCTGCACGCGGTGCTGGCCCGCACGCCCTGCCGTCTGGTGCTCGCCGCGCCCGGTGACGCGATCGGTGACGTCCGTCAGCCCAACCTGCCCGGCACCACGGACGAGTACCCGAACTGGCGGCTGCCGCTGGCCGTGCCGGACGCCGCCGGCGGGCACCGGCCGGTGTCGCTGGAGGAGTTCATGGCGTCCGACCGGGTCCGGCAGCTCGCGTCGGTGTTGGCTGCCGTGCGGTGAGTTCCACCGGAATCCGGTCGTAGCCGCGGAGGGTACGGGTGGGTCGCTGGTGGAGCTCGCCGGCGAGGGTGAGGTCGGGGAAGCGCTCGAACAGGCGCCGCAGCCCGATCTCGCCCTCCAGACGGGCCAGCGACGCGCCGAGGCAGTAGTGCGCTCCGCTGGAGAACGCGAGGTGCTCGCGGGCGTTGGGGCGCCGCACGTCGAAGCGGTCCGGGTGCTCGAACACGGCCGGGTCGCGGTTCGCGCCGCCGATCATCGCGGTGACGAACGAGCCTTCGCGGACGGTCACGCCGCACACCTCGGTGTGGCGGGTCGCGCGCCGGCTGGTGGCCTGCACCGGGGCCTCGTAGCGCAGCATCTCGTCGACCGCGTTCGACCAGAGGCCGGGGTCGGCGGCGAGCGCCTCCCGCTGGTCGGGGTGGCGCATCAGCAGCACCGCGCCGGTGCCCAGCAGGTTGACGGTGGTCTCGAACCCGGCCGCGAGCAGCAGGCCGGCGATCGCGAGCAGCTCGCGGTCGTCGAGCTTGCCGCTCTCGTCGTCGAGGTGGACCAGCTTGCTGACGATGTCGTCGCCGGGGTTCTTCCGGAGCGTGTCGAAGTGCGCGTACATCCAGTCCGACATCTGCTCCAGCGCGGCCTCGGACTCCAGGTACTGCTGATAGGTCAGTCCGACGTCGAGCACGGGCGCGGCGAGCGTGCCCCAGCGCAGGAACGTCTGTCGCATGTCCAGCGGAACGCCGAGGATCTCCGCGATCACGGTGACCGGGAGCAGGCTGGCGTACTCCGCCACCAGATCGACCGGCTCGTCGGCGGAGCGCGCCGCCAGCGCGTCGAGGAGTTCGGTGGTCCGTTCCTCGATGCGCCCGCGGAGGGCCTCCACCGCCTTGGCCGTGAACACGCGGCTGACCAGACGGCGGTAGCGGGTGTGGTCGGGCGGGTTGGTGACCAGCAGCGACGGCGGGTCGATCGGGCCGACGATCCGCTCGTCGGCCGCGACCCGCTGGAGCAGCTTGCGGGAGATCCACGGCATGGTCTCGGGGTCGAAGCCGACCGCGAACGCGTCGCTGCGCAGGATCGTGGTGACCGCCTCGTGGCTGACCGCCTGGGTCATCAGGCGCCCCCGCACCAGCGGCCCGCGGGCGCGGATCTCCTCGTAGGTGGGGTACGGGTCCGCGCGGGCCGCCGGGTCGGCCAGGATGCGGGCGTGCAGGTCACCCCGGCGGTAGGCGCGGCTGATGACGACCCTCGCGATGCCGTGCAGGCTGACCCAGCGTGCTCTGCTCTTCAGCGACATGCGTTCATTCTCGGCGGGGAGGCACCCGCGGCGGATGCGTTTGCGAGAGTGAGTGAATGACGATGCCCAGTGATGTCGGTGCCTACAACCGACAGCTCATCGCGCAGTTCCGGGAGAGCGGCGGCGCGGCGATGGGGAACCGCCCCCTGCTGCTGCTCACGACGGTGGGAGCGCGCTCGGGCGCCGCCCACACCGCGCCGATGATGTACGTACCCGACGCCGACCGCCTGCTCGTGGTGGCGTCGAACGCCGGCGCGCCGCGGGATCCGGACTGGTACGTGAACCTGGTGGCGAACCCGCGGGTGCGGGTGGAGGTGGGCGCGGAGTCGTACGCGGCGGCGGCGCGGGTCTTGCCGGGCGAGGAGAGGGCGGCGGCGTTCAGCCGGATCGCGGCCCAGTACCCGTTCTTCCATGAGCACCAGGCGAAGACGCCGCGGGTGATCCCGGTGGTGGCGTTGGAGAGGCTGCCCTGACGTCCGCGGTCTCACGGTTGGGTCGAGGGTGAGAAGAACGCCTGGGCCTTGGCGGCGGTGGGGGCGTTCAGGGCCTCGGCGGCGGTGCGAGCGGCCTCGGAAGTGGTGGTTTCGCGGACGGCGAGTTTCACGGCGGGTACCAGCGCCGGGGCCACGCTGAGTTCACGGACCCCGAGACCGATCAGGGCCGCTGCCGCTCCCGGCTCGGAGGCGAACTCGCCGCACACGCTGACCCGTGTGGACGGGCCGGCCGCTCGGCACACCGCGCCGACCAGGCGCAGCACGCCGGGATCCCACGGGGTGCCGAGCGCTGCCACCCCTTCATCTCCGCGCGCGGCGGCCAGGGTGTACTGCGTGAGGTCGTTGGTGCCGACGCTGAACTCGTCGACCAGTGGAGCCAGGGCAGCCGCTTTGAGGGCCGCCGACGGGACCTCCACCATCGCCGCCACCTCCAGCCCCGGCGGGGTGCCGCGCTTCTCGGCACGCACGGCCTCGTCCAGCGCCGCGCGCGCCGCGGCGAGTTCGTCGACGGTGGTGACCATCGGGAACAGCACGGTGACCGGTGTCTCGTGCGCGACCCGCACGATCGCGGTGAGCTGCGCCGCGAACAGATCGGGGCGCAGCAGCGAGAAGCGGAGCCCACGCACTCCGAGGAACGGGTTGTCGGAGGCCGGCACGGGGGCGTAGGCCAGCGGTTTGTCGCCCCCGACGTCGAGGGTCCGCAGGGTGAGGCGACGGCCGTCGAGCGCGTCCGCGAGCGCCCGGTACGCCTCGGTCTGCTCGTCGACGTCCGGGGCCGTGCCGCGGTCGAGGAACAGGAACTCGGTGCGGACCAGGCCCGCCAGGTCGGCACCGGCCGCCGCGGCCGCGGTGGCGTCGGCGAGGCCGGCGAGGTTCGCCCCGACCCGGACCTCGACGCCGTCGATGGTGCGTGCGGGACGGTGCGCTCCGGCCGCCGCGGCGCGCCGGCGCCCGGCCGCTTCACCCCGGGCCGCCCCGAACCGTTCGACGACGTCCGGAGCCGGGTCGACCACCAGCTCGCCGGTGCTCCCGTCGAACGCGATCGGTGTGCCGTCGGCCACGTCGAGCACGGCGTCGCCGGCCGCGACGACGGCGGGGATGCCGCGGGCCCGGAGGAGCAGCACGCTGTGCGCGGTGGGGCTGCCGTGCGCGAGCACGACGCCGGCCGCCTCGATCCGTACCGCGTCCACCGGGGTGAGCCCGTCGGCCACGAGCACCGCCGACGCGTCCCCGGCCGGTTCCGGGCCGGATGAGGGGGCCAGGGCGGTGCGGACCTGGGTGCGCAGGGCGGCCAGGTCCTCGGCGCGGGCGCGGAGGTAGGGGTCGGCGAGGGCGCGCCACTCCGACTCCGCGGCGCCGATCGCCTCGGCCCAGGCGGTCTCGGCGTCGGCGCCGGCGGCGATGCGGGTGGCGGCGGCGGACCGGAGCTCCGGGTCGTCGAGCAGGAGCAGGTGCGCGTCGAAGATCGCCGCTTCCGCGGCCCCGACCTCGGTGGTGGCGCGGTCGCGGACGGCGGTCACCTCGGCGCTCACCGCCGTGAGGGCGTTCTCCAGCCGCCGGCGCTCGGCGGCGGCATCCACCGGCCCACCGCGCGGCCCGGCCGGCTCAGCACGGCCCCCGAACCGCCGCACGACCCCCACCACCACCCCCGGCGAAGCCGCCAACGCCCCGGACGGAGCGGCCCCGGACGGTCCCGAGGAGTCGTCGACCGTCCCCGACGCCGAGGAAGGAAAGGCAGCGAAGATCTCGGCGGCGCCGGCGAGGATCCGGGCCAGGGCAGCCTCCTCACCCGGCGGTACCAACACTTCGATCTCGTGCCCGGCGAGTGCACCCAGCGTGGCCACGCGGGAGAGGCTCCCGGCCGGCACCGGCCCCGCCCCGGTGGTGCGGTTGCGCAGCTCGGCCGGCACGCCCACCTGGCGGACCACCCCGACCAGTGCCGCAGCCGGCCGGGCGTGCAGGCCTTGCGGGTCCGTCACCACGAACGCCCCGGTCAGCGGCGCATCCACGAAGGAGGCGGACGGGGCGGACGGCGCCGGGGCCAGGTGCTCGGACTTGGGGAGCAGCCCCGCGGCGGCCTCCGCCGCCACCCCGGCCCGGTCCGCGCCGCCCGCGGCGGCCACCACGGCCCCGACCAGGCCCTCCACCAGCGGCGCCGGGCTCAGAATCACCCGATCGCGCCCGTCGTCGTCGAGCATCTCGAGCGCCATCTCGGCCGACAGCAGCGCCGACCCCAGGTCCATCAGCACGACCACGCCGGCGGGGCCGCTGACCTCGGTGATCGTGTCGGCGATCGCCACCGCGTCGGTGCCGAACGTGTCGTCGCCGAGGCCGGCCGCCACGCCGATGCGCACCGGCGCGCCCTGGGCCATCTCCCCCGCCAGCCGCACGGCCGCCTCGGCCAACGCACGGCTGTGGGAGACGACCACGATGCCGACGGTCTCGCTCATCGGATCAGCCCAGGGTGGACGCGGCCGCCGCCACCAGCAGAGCGGCGGAGGCGGCCCCCGGATCGACGTGGCCGGCGCTGCGCTCGCCCAGGTAGCTGGCCCGGCCCTTGCGCGCCACCAGCGGGACCGTCGCGTCGCGCCCGGCCTCGGCGGCGGCCAGCACCTCACCCCAGTCCTTGCCGGCCTCCAGCGCCTCGACGGCCGGCACCAGCGCGTCGAGCATCGTCTTCTCGCCGGTGGTGGACTTGCCCCGCGCGGCCACACCGTCGACACCGGCGCGGAACGCCGACGGCACGCCGCCCGGCAGGGCACCGGCGGCGCGCAGGAAGAACGTGCCGTAGAGCGGCCCGCTGGCCCCGCCGACGGTGCTCACCAGCACCATGCCGACCTTCTTCAGCAGCGCGGCGTCGTCGTCGAACGAGCCCTCGTCGAGCGCCGCGACCACCGCGGTGAGCCCGCGGGAGAGGTTGGAGCCGTGGTCGGCGTCGCCGATCGCGGAGTCCAGTTCGGTCAGCCGCGGGGCCTCCGCGACGACGAGCCGCGCGAACTCACGGATCCACGCCTCGATCATGCGCCCCACCGCAGCCCGGGGGTGTCGACCGGAGCGTCCCAGAGGCGGAGCAGCTCCTCGTCGAGCGCGAGCAGGGTGACCGACGCCCCGGCCATGTCGAGGCTGGTGATGTACGGCCCGACCAGCGACCGGACGACCGGCACGCCGTGCTTGTCGAGCAACGCCGCCACCTCGCCGTACAGCAGGTACAGCTCGAGCAGCGGCGTGGCCCCGAGCCCGTTGACGAACGCGAGCACCCCCTCCGACGGCTGGAGCTCGGCCAGCACCGGCTCGACGAGCAGCGTGGCGGCTTCCTTCGCCGACGGGAGCGGGATGCGCCGGCGCCCGGGCTCACCGTGGATGCCGACCCCGAGCTCGATCCGGTCCTCGGGGAGGTCGAACGTGGGTTTGCCGGCGGCGGGCACGGTGCCCGAGGTCAGCGCCAGGCCCATGCTGCGCCCGCGGTCGTTGACGCGCTGCGCGATCGCGGCCACCTCGGCGAGGCCGCGGCGCTCCTCGGCGGCGGCGCCGGCGATCTTCTCCAGCAGCACGGTGACGCCGACCCCGCGCCGCCCGGCGGTGTAGAGGCTGTCCTCCACCGCGACGTCGTCGTTGGTGACCACGGTGGCGATCTCGGTGCCCTCGGCGAGCTCGGCGGCCATCTCAAAGTTCATCACGTCGCCGGTGTAGTTCTTCACGATGTGCAGCACGCCGGCGCCCCCGTCGGCGCGCTGGGTGGCGGCGAGGATCTGGTCGGGCACCGGGGACGTGAACACCTCGCCGGCCGCGGCCGCGTCGAGCATGCCGAAGCCGACGAAACCGCCGTGCAGCGGCTCGTGGCCGGAGCCGCCGCCGGAGACGAGACCGACCTTGCCCGGCACCGGGCCGTCCGCGCGGTAGACCACCCGGTGTTCGAGGTCGACGCCGAGCTTGGGGTGCGCGGCCGCGAGGCCGGCGAGGGCCTCCACCACGACGTCGGCCGGAGCGTTGATGAGTTTTTTCATGCCGGGCTCCTCTGCTCGTACTACGGAAGATCCTCCGGTAAACCCCGGGACGCCACCGCGGCCGCGAGATCCGCCCCCAGCGCCGGCGCGAACTTGAACAGGTTCTCACCCCACACCGACAGAACCGGGCCGGACCGCGCGACGTGGATCCCGTCGCCGAGCCCGCGGGTCGGGGCGCAGTAGACCTCGTCGACCGGCTCCGGCGAGACGACGTCGGACAGGAACTCACGCACGTACGCGGTGACGGCGGACAGCGCCCGGCGGCGCGCCTCGGCGACCGGCAACGACCAGGCGGTGTCCTCGGCCGGTAAGTGGGCCCCCAGCGCCCAGAGCCCCGCACCGGCCCGGTGTCCGTAGGTCGTGAACCCGTCCCGCCAGGACCCGCTCCGCTCGATCCAGCACCGCGGATCGGCGCCGGGCGCCAGCGGAAACGTGAACCGGAAGTGATGCTCGGGGTCGGCCACCACCTCGGGGACCAGCGGCCCGGCCCCGGCCGCGACCAGCACCGAATCGCACTGCCAGCTCCCCCGCGACGAGTGGATCGTCGCGGCGTGCCCGTGCGCGGTGACGCGCTCGACCTCGTCGACCACGAGACCGCGACGCACCGCGGCGGCCAGGAACGCGCCGGTGCGGGCGGCCTGGATCACCCCACCGGCGGGATCGACCAGGAACGGCCCCGGCGTCTCCGGGCGCGCGGGCAGGCCCGGGACGGACGCGAGCGACGGATAGAGTCCACACCGGACCCCGGCGGCGCGCATCGCCGCGTACCGCTCGGCCGCGCCGTCCCCGCTGACCACTGTGGTCTCGGCGCCGATCAGCACCTGCCCGGACGTGCGCTCCCAGCGGTTCCAGCCCTCCCGCGCCCGGGCGGCGTAACGAACCAGCGCGGGCGTGTCGTGGGCGTACCGGAAGATGCGGGTGCCGCCGCGCGACCGGCCGGTCATCGGGGCGGCGCGGTCGAAGACCCGCACGGTGACGGGGTAGCGGCGCAGCGCGTACGCGGTCGACAGACCGACGATGCCGGCCCCGATCACCCCGATCCGCACCCTCTAAGGCCTACACCACCGGGGGCAGGGTCGACCAGGGGAAGTTGATCCAGCGATCGGTGCGCCGCCAGACGTACTCGCACTTCACCAGCGACTGCGGCTTCTCGTAGAGCACCGCGGTGCGTGCCTCGGCCACGTGCGCGCCGCAGAACTCGGAGACCACCTCGAGCGTGCGGCCGGTGTCGGCGACGTCGTCGACGACGAGGACGCGGGCACCGGCCAGGTCGACGATCTCGGGCACCGGCGGGAGCATCACCGGCACGGCCAGCCGCTCGTCCACCCCGGTGTAGAACTCCACGTTCAGCGTCGCGACGTTCTTGACGTCGAGCGCGTACGCGAGCGCGCCGGCCGGGAGCAGGCCGCCGCGGGCGATCGCGAGCACGATCTCCGGGCGGTAGCCGTCCGCGGCGATCTGCGTCGCCAGGTCACGGGACGCGGTCCCGAACAGCTCCCAGGTCAGTACTTCGCGGGCGATGTCGGAACCAGCTGCCTCTGCGCTCACGGCGGAATCGTAAAACAGACCTGGCGGCCCTTCGCGAACCGAGCAACAGTTGTTGCACTGTAATCAAGGAGGCCCGATGCTCGACGTCTACTCCCAGATCGTCACCCGGGTCGCCCGCACCGTCGGGCCCCAGGTCGCGGCGCTGACCGTCCGCAGCCGGCGCGGTGAGGGCGCCGGGTCCGCGGTGGTCGTCGGCCAGGACGGTCTGCTGCTGACCAACGCGCACGTCGTGGCCGGTGCGGACGGTGGCCGGGTCGCGTTCGCCGACGGCGCGGAGACCCGGTTCCGGGTGATCGGCGCCGACCCGCTCTCCGACCTCGCGGTCGTCCGTGCCGACGAGACCCCCGGCGACGCCGCCGAGCTGGGTGACGCCGACGCGCTGCAGGTGGGGCAGCTGGTCGTGGCGGTGGGCAACCCGCTCGGGCTGTCCGGCACCGTCACGGCCGGGGTGGTGAGCGCGCTCGGCCGCTCGCTCCCGGCCCGCAGCGCGGGCACCACCCGCCTGATCGAGGACGTCATCCAGACCGACGCCGCGCTCAACCCCGGCAACTCCGGCGGCGCGCTGGCCGACTCGGAGGGCCGGGTCGTCGGCATCAACACCGCGGTCGCCGGCGTCGGTGTGGGGCTCGCGGTGCCGATCAACACCACCACGCGCCGGATCCTGGCCGCGCTGGAGGCCGACGGCCGGGTGCGCCGGGCCTACCTGGGGCTGGTGACCGCCCCGTTCCCGTTACCGGAGAAGCTGGGCCGCCGACGCGGCCTGCGCGTCGTCGAGGTCGTGCCGGGCAGCCCGGCCGCCCAGGCCGGGCTGCGCGCCGGCGACCTCCTGCTCGACGCCGCCCGCGCCCCCGTCCGCGACGCCCAGGGCCTGCAGAGACTGCTGTTCACCGACGCCATCGGCCGGCCGTTGCCGCTCACCGTGTTCCGCAGCGGCGCGATGGTCGACGTGGTGGCGGTGCCCACCGAACTCAGCTGAAGTGAGTAGTGGGCCGTTCCTGCGGCTCACCGTCGATCGTCACGTCGACGTGCTCGTCGTAGAACGCGGCCAACCCGGTCACCTTCTGGCTCTCCGGCAGCGGCGAGCGGTACGCCCAGACGATGTTCCGGTGCTCGGCGCCCGACTCCAGCACGACGTCCCAGTAGGTCGCGGCGCCCTTGTACGGGCAGTGCGTCACCAGCTCCGAGGGCCGGAGCAGGTCGAGCCGCACGTCGGTCAGCGGCAGGTAGTACCGCGGCGGCAGGGACGTCTCGAACAGGATCCGCGGCTGCCGGGAGTCGGCGACCACGACACCGTCGACGCTGACCTGGACGTGGCGGCTGCTGGCGAGGATGTCGACGCGTTTGTACGGGTCACGGGGGTGGACGTAGACCGGCTCGTCCTCCTCGAGCCATTCGTCCATCGACGCCCAGTCGAGGCGGACCAGCGCCTGGAGCTCCGGGAGCGGCGACGACGGGAACGTCACCGCCGCGCTCGGCAGCGTCCGGTCCGGCAGCACGACGTCGTGCACGGCACCGTCGCCCCGGCTGGGCGACCGGCTGACCTCACCGGTCGCGACCAGCTCGGCCAGGACGTCGTCGCGCGGCACGTAGTAGGCGGGGTAGTACGGAACTTCCCAGACCAGCGTCGGGTGGCGGGTGTCGGCGACCACCCGGCCCGCGACCAGCGCGCGGACCCGTTTGCGGCTCGGCTCGACCCGGACCCGGCCTCTCTCGGACGACATGTCCCCACGATCGCACGTCAATCGAATCGACGCAGGTCGAGGACCTTCATCCCGTCCGCGCCCGACCAGGAGAACACCCCGTCGTTCACCGTGGTCAGTACGAGTTCGCCGGGGTCGTTCGCCACGCGACCGACGTCCACCACCCGGCCGCTCCCGAGATCGGCGACGGCGAGTTGCTGCGAGCCGTCCGGCGCCGGTTCGGTGCGGATCAGGGGCAGGTAGCGGTTCCGGACGGGGGTGAGCGCGACGACGTCCGTGCGCAGACCGGTGAGGACGGTCGGATCGGACCCGTCGACCCGGACCGCGGTCAGGTGCGCTCCGTCCCAGCCCTGCCCGACGCACCAGACCGGGCCGCAGGCGTCGCGCCAGCCGGTCGGCGTGAACACGGCGGTGAGCGTCTCGCCGGTCTCGACGTTCCGGAGCGTCGGACGGTCCCGCGTGTAGTTCGGTGGGTCGGAGCCGGGGTTGGTGACCAGCCAGGGCCAGAGCACGGTGTAGTGGCCGGCGGTGCCGGGGAGCACCGTCGAGGTTCCGCCCCGGGCCGGCACGGAGAGGACGCCCTCCTTCGTGGGTCCGTAGACGACCCGGTCGTCGACGAGCGTCAGCGAGAACTCCCCCAGGGCGTCCCGGACTTCCGCGACCCGCCGGGGGCGGTTCTCGTCCCAGCGCAGCGTCCAGATCTCCACGGTGCCCCGCGGCCGGTTCACGTACCAGGTCAGCCATTCGTCGTTCGCCCGCACGACCTGGAGGTAGACCGGCTCGGCGAACGTGCTCTCGTAGCCCACCACCAGGCGGGGCGTGCCCCGGCCGTCGGCGTCGAAGAGCCGGATCTCGGCCCGGCCGATCGTGTGGACCGGCGTCTGCACGACGACCCGCCCGTCGCTCAGCACGGCGTCCACCAGGTAGCGGCGGCCCTCGATGGTGCGGGGCAGCGTCCGGACCGCGTCGGCCGAGAGTTCCTCGACGACCCGCGCCACCGGCGCCGGCTCCTCCCGGGTGACGGTCACGAGACCGGCCAGCCCGACGAGGAGCGCGAGCACGGTGGCGGCCGCGACGACGCCGGCCCGGCGGCGACGCGTGTACCCCGCGGTCACGCTGCGGTACAGGTCGGCCGGTGGCGGTGGCGCCCCGGCGGCGGCGCGGTTCAACGTGTCGATGAGGACGTCGCTCACGTCGCGCCCCGGCTCAGACATGACGGCTCTCTTCCGGCGTGCGGATCTCCGGGTGCAGGTGCTCGCGCAGTGCGGCCAGCCCGCGCAGCGCCTGGCTGCGTACCGTGCCCCGGCTGATGCGCAGCCGCTCGGCGATCGTGTCGTCGCCGAGGCCCTCGTAGTAACGCAGCACGAGGACGGCCCGCTGGCGCGGCGGCACGTGCGCGAGCGCTTTCCACACCCCGACGTCGTTCTCGGCCCGGGTGATACCGGGATCGGTGTGCCAGCGCTCCGGCACGGCATCGGTCAGCCGTTCCCGGCGGCGCTTGCGCCACCAGCTGATGTGGAGCCGCGCCATCGTCGTGCGGACGTACGCTTCCGGGTCGTCGCGGCGTTCGACCCGGTGCCAGGCGCCGCGGAGCCGGATCAGCGACTCCTGCACCAGGTCGGCCGCGTCGTGCGGATTACCGGCCAGGACGAACCCGTAGCGGGTCAGCGCGTCCGCGCGGCGGGACACGAAGTCTTCGAAGCCGTCGGGCTCCGACATGGGCAAACCTCCCCGTTCGTGTCCCAGGACGCACGGGGCCGCGCATCTGTTGCAGCGGCGTCAGCCGGTGATGCGCCCGACCGTCACGGGCACGGTCACCGCGTCGCCGCCCCGCTGCACCACGACGTCGACGCGGTCGCCCGGGTTCACCGCGCGGACCGCCGCGTAGACGTCCTCGACGTCGGCCACGTCCTGCGCACCGATCTTCGTGATGACGTCACCGGTGCGGATGCCGGCCTCGGCCGCCGGTTCGCCGGCCACCACCCGGACGACGACCGCGCCCTTCTCCGCGTCGACGCCGAGCGCGTTGCGCACCGCGTCGGTGAGCTGGGCCAGCGACACCCCGAGGTAGGGGTGGACGGCCTTGCCGGTACGCAGCAACTGGTCGGCGACGTCCACCACGGTCGCGCTCGGGATCGCGAACCCCAGCGACACCGCACCGGCCGACGGCGGGATGTACGCCTCGTTGATGCCGACCAGCCGGCCCTGGCTGTCGAACAGCCCGCCGCCGGAGTTGCCCGGCGAGATCGCGGCGTCGGTCTGGATCAGGTCGACGAGCGGGCGCCCGCCGGTCTGCTCGGCCGGGATCTGGCGGCCGACGCCGGAGATGATGCCCTGGGTGACCGTGTTCTCGAAGCCGAGCGGGCTGCCGACCGCGAGCGCGACCTCACCGGAGCGGGGCAGATCCGACCGGATCGCGATCGCGGGGAGGTTCGTGCGTGCGGCCCGGATGACGGCCAGGTCGGCGATCTCGTCGGTGCCCACGACCGTGCCGTTCACGCTCGCGCCGTCGGCGAGCGTCAGTGTGACCGTCCGCGCCGCGCCGACGACGTGCTGGTTGGTGACGACGGTGTCCTTGCGGTAGACGACGCCGCTGCCCTGCGACCGGCCGGCGGTGACCGTGACGACGCTCGGTTCGACGATCTCGACGACGTCCGGGATCGACGTGCCCGCCGCGGCCGACGGGCTCCGCGAGGCGTCGGCGGCCGGCTCGGCCTCCGTCCCGATCGCGCTGCACCCTCCGACCAGCACCACTGCCGCGACCACCGCCGCCATCCGCCGGCTCATGAACACCGCACTCCTCGCGTCGGTCCCGTGAGCGCACCGTCAGCGAGCGCTCACCCAACGCTATCCTCACTACCCCGCTGAACGGGTCTCACGCGCCGCGCCGGAACCGGTGCCAGACCGACGCGGCGGCGACCGCGACCCGGGCGATCAGCACGTCGGCACGCGTCGCCGGGCGGCCGTGCGCCACCGCCGAGGCCACCACGGGTACGGCCGCGGGCGCCGGGCGCGGCGGCTCGATCCGGCGCCGCGCGGCGGCGGGCTC
>NZ_BAAAGX010000014.1:0-1059 GCF_039524755.1 Cryptosporangium japonicum | reverse complement strand
ACGCGCCACCGCCAGCGCACGCGGATCGGGCCCGGTCGTCTCGGCGTCGTCGGCGAGGCCGTCGAACAGGTCGGCCAGGCCGGCCCGGAGGTCCTCGTCGAGGTCGGCGGAGCGCCGGAACACCGACGACGCGGCACGCAGCTCCGCGACCCCGGTGTCGTACTCCGTGCGCAGCGCGGCCCAGTCGACGTCCGTCATCTCGCCCTCCGTTCGGCGTGGTCGATCCCTCCCCCTCCACGTAACCACGGAGCGGGGCGCTCATGCGGCGTCCACAGTGGCGGAACCGGACACCCCTGCCGAGACTCGTCACAACGGTGCGTAATGATGTGGACATGACGTCGAACGCCAGCGGTACCCCAGGGGTGGACGTTCCGGACGGACGTGGCCGGACCGGGTTGCACCTCACCGGTCGTGACCTGCGCGGCAACCCGCGGGTCGAGGTGCTCGACGTCGAACTGCTCGCGTCCAGCTGGTACGTGCTGCGCAAGAACACGTTCACCTACCGCCACCGCGACGGCCGGGTGACGACCGAGTCGCGCGAGACGTACGACCGCGGCAACGGCGCCACGATCCTGCTCTACGACGCCGCCCGGCGCACCGTGCTGCTCACCCGGCAGTTCCGCTTCCCGGCGTACGTCAACGACCACCCGGACGGGATGCTGCTGGAGGCCGCGGCGGGGCTGCTGGACGGCGACGACCCGGAGACCGCGATCCGCCGCGAGGCCGCGGAGGAGACCGGCCACACGGTGGGTGACGTCGAGCACGTGTTCGACGCGTACATGAGCCCGGGGTCGATCACCGAGCGGCTCAGCTTCTACGCGGCTCCCTACAGCGCCGACAGCCGGACGTCGGAGGGCGGCGGGGTGGCCGGCGAGGGTGAGGACATCGAGGTCGTCGAACTCGACTTCGACAAGGCGCTGACGCTGATCGAGCAGGGTGACATCGCCGACGCGAAGACGATCATGCTGTTGCAGTGGGCGGCCCTGCGCGGCCCGTTCCGTAGCTAGATGTGCTGTCCAGGGAGGTTGGTCAACCTGGTGATGGGCGGTCGGCCTGAGA
>NZ_BAAAGX010000013.1:0-35652 GCF_039524755.1 Cryptosporangium japonicum | reverse complement strand
GCGGGTATCGCGTCGCAGATCGGGTTGGGGTTGGGGCACGTTCTCGGCCCGCGCCCGGGGCCGGCGCCCGGCGGGCCGACCGGGGGAGGTGAGCAGACTCCCGAGGCGGTTCCGGAGAAGGTCCCCGAGAAGTCGCCGGTGGTGTCGGCGGCCGGCACGACGACGGGCGGGTCGACGGGTGGGACGACGGGTGGGACTCAGCCGGGTGGAGCTCCTGTGGAGGAGCTCCAGCCGGGTGAGCCCCAGCCGGGTGAGCCCCAGCCGGGTGAGCCCCAGCCGGGTGAGGGCCAGCCGGTGCTTCCCGCCTACGGCGACGACGCGCCGCCGCCGTACAGCGAGATCGCGCCGCCCGTGGTCGCCGGTGCGGGGACCCCGAACATCGGGTCGGTGGGCGCGGCGAACAGCACCACGGCTTCGAGCACGACGGTCCCCGCACCAGCGGGTGCGACTCCGAGTGCGAGCCAGGTGGCAGCGCCGGGCACTGTCTCATCGAGCGCATCTCCGACCACGACGGCCTCGGGGACCACTCAGTCCACGAGCACCTCGACCGCGAACGGAACCGCGCCGACGGCCTCACGAGACACCCCCGCCTCGACGGCTACCACTTCGTCGGCGACGACCACTCCGTCCTCTACGACCTCTTCGTCGACCCAGTCGGGTGCGGCTCAGTCGGGTGCGGCTCAGTCGGGTGCGGCTCAGTCGGGTGCGGCTCAGTCAGGTTCTTCCCAGACGGGTTCTGCCCAGACGGGTTCTGCCCAGACGGGTTCTGCCCAGACGGGCGCTGCGCAGCAGGGGTCTTCGCAGCAGGGGTCTTCGCAGTCGGGGTCGGCTGCGGGACGGCCCGGCTCCGGGGCGGTGAACGCGGACGGCACGGTCCGATCGGCGACCACCTCCGCCACGACGACACCGACGAGCGCCACCCCGGCGACCACATCGTCAACGACGGCACCGTCGACTGCCGCATCCTCCACGGCCGCATCTTCTTCGACCGCATCCTCCGCGGCCGCAACTTCTTCGACCTCGTCTCCGACGGCGGCAACGTCTTCGGCGGCATCGTCAGCCGCCGTAACCTCATCGACCTCATCTCCGACAGCCACAACTCCTTCGGTGGCATCGTCGACGGCTGGAACTTCTTCGGCCACATCGCCGACGACCGCGTCGCCCGCGCCTGCTTCGCCCGCGGCCGTATCGTCCGCGCCCGCGGCCTCGGCGGCCGTATCGTCCGCGCCCGCAGCCTCGACGGGCGTATCGTCCGCGCCCGCGGCCTCGGCGGCCGTATCGTCTACGGCCGCGGCCTCGACGACGGCACCGTCGACGGTCGCATCTACGGGCACGTCCACGGCGGACACCCGGGGCGGGCGGGACACCGTGGGGGCGAGCACGGCGCCGGCGGATCAGGCGATCGTGACACCGGACGGGACCTTCCAGCGACCGGACTTCGCGCAGCCGAACGACCAGGTCGTCACGGCCCCGACCAGCAACACGTCGTTGGACGCCTTCCACGCCGCGGTCACCTCGCAGCTGGGCAGTGATGCGTCGCAGCGCATCGTCCTGGCACCGGAGACCGACTCCGACGGCAACCCGATCGCCGTACCCCGCGCCTACGCCGCCTCGCTGAGCCGCGCGAACGATGCCGAGGTCGTCGCGCTCGTCCGGCCCCGTCGCGCGCAGGACGGCGACGCGGTCTGGACGGTCTTCCCACGCTCCGGCCCACCACGAGCACTAGGCCCCGTCACCACCCCGCCCGCGGTGTCCACCACACCCACCCCGAACGCCCCCACCCCGAACGGCTCCGTCCCGAACGGCTCCGTCCCGAACGGCTCCGTCCCGAACGGCTCCGTCCCGAACGGCTCCACCCCGAACGGCATCACCCCCAACGGCACCGTGCCGAACACGACGGCCGCGTCCACCCCGGCCGCGTCCCCGGCGACCGCGTCTGCCTCGAGCGCGCCTACCTCGACGACACCGGGGCCCACCGCGCCCGCCTCCTTCACGCCCGCCTCGAAGACGCCCGCCTCGAAGACGCCCGGGTCGACGGCGCCCAGGCCTTCCGCGCGTGCCTCAACGACGCCTACATCGCCTAACGCGGCCACCTCGACCCCACCCGTGTCGACCACATCCGCATCGACCGTGCCTGCTCCGACAGCACCGGCATCGAACACAGCCACGCCGACCACACCTGTCTCAACCGCACCTGCTTCGAGCACGTCAACACCGCCTGCGACTCCGTCGACCAGGACCACGCCAGCCTCGACCACGCCAGCCTCGACCACGCCAGCCTCGACCACGCCAGCCTCGACCACGCCAGCCTCGACCACGCCAGCCTCGACCACGCCAGCCTCGAATGCGCCGGCCTCGACTACCCCGGCCTCGAGCGCTGTCGCCGCGGCTCCAGCGGCCGGGGTGGCCGCTATCGCCACTGCCGCCAGCACCACCCTCCCGGGCTCGACCCCGAACCAGCGCACCCCCTCGCGGCGCACCGGGACCGGCCCCCTCGTGGCCGCGGCCACAGCGATCGGCTCCCGTCGCGGGCGCCCCACCGGCCACGTGCTCTCCCAGGACCCCGAGCTGATCGCGCTCGCACGGACCCTCCCGGCCGACACCTCCGCCTACACCTTCGTCGCCCACGGGGATCGGGACGGGGTGCGCGGGCCGGACGGGCGCCGACTGTCCACCCCCGAGCTCGTCGCCGTGTTGCGTGAGCTGCGCGGCCCGCGCGATCGGCGTCCGATCCGGCTGGTGGTCTGTGAGGTCGGCACGGGCGGCGGAACGGCGATCGCCGCGGAGGTCAGCCGGCAGATGGGGGTGCCGGTGCTGGCCGCGGACGGGATCGTGTTCCAGGCCCGGGGCACCACGAACCCGGCGCTCAACGGGTTCGTCAGCGGGCTGCGGGTCAACGCGGACGGGACGGTCCGACCGGCCTCACCGGCGAACGGCAACTGGGTGGTGTTCTCCCCGGACGGGACGCCGCCCACCGCGATCGGCGCGGGGCTGCCAATCAACCTGGTCACCACGGTCGCCGACGTGAGCGTCGCCCACGCCACCGACGCACCGGTGCGGACCGAGACGCACGCGGTCACCGCGAACCCGTTCGACCCGCTGCGCCACAGCTGGGCCACCTGGGCACCGGGCGACGCCCGGCCGCTGCCCGCGCTGTTCCAACGCCCGGGCTTCGTCGGCGCGACCGTCACCACGGTCGGCGTGAGCAGCGGCGACACGATACGGACGTCGATCGTCGACCACCTCGAGTCGCTGGCGCTCGGCCCGGACCGGGCGACGCTCGAGGGCCTCGTCGACGAGCAGATCTCGGACGGCGAGCTGCAGGCCGGCGTCCGGGCGATGCTCAACGGCACCGGGTTCCGCGTCACGATCAACCCGGACACCACCGGCCGGTCGCGGCGGCAGGCGGTCGAGTTCGTGCTCACCGCGCCGAACCCGACCACCGCGTACGAGGGGGGCCGGCCGGGCGCGGCGCCGGTCGCCGGGCAGAGCGGCCCACGTGACCTGCTCCAGCTCGGCCAGGGCGCGCCGACCACCGAGGTGTCCACGTCCAACCGGCCGTTCAGCCTCGGCGTCAGCGAGATGATCCCGGGCGCGCCGACGAGCGTCGCGGGGCTGTGGGCCGGTGGCCTGGTGTCGGTCATCGGCCGCTGGGGCACGTCGCTGGTCCGGTCGCTGGAGTCGACGCTGGCGCTGCGCCGCGACCAGGAGGTGGCCGGCAACCTGAACGAGGCCGCCGTCGCCGACGGCGCCCACCAGCTGGTGCGTTCGCCGCTCACGGTCACGGTCACCGCGCTGCGCCGCGGCCGGCCGGCGGTCGTCGTCGCCGGGCCGGCACCGGCGGGCAACGGTCCCCGCCCGCAGACGTTCACGGTGGACGCCACGTTCTCGGTGCCCGACGGCCTCGCCGACGCCCGGCTGCTCAACCTGCGCGGCGACGACGCGACGACGTACCGGCTGCCGAGCGCCGCGGTCGTCGAGAACGTGTCGCTGGCCCGGACGCCCGACGCGAACAGCACCGCGACGAACCTGTTCGACGCGGTGCTGGAGTCGCTGCCCGACGGGTTCGGCAAGGTCGGCAGCGAGCACCGCGACACGATGTGGCGGTGGATCACCGAGATCCCGCGCCGGTTCGAGTACTTCACGAGCGTCGGCTGGACGTCGCCCAAGCTCACGTCGCACCACAACGGCCGGCGGCGGACGAAAGCGCGGGGTTACGCCAAGCTCACCACCACGGTCGGGACGCCGACGCTGCTCGCGTACACCGCGTCGGCCGGGCGGTTCGACACCGCGATGACCACGACGACGACGTCGATCTCGTCCACGGCGCGCAACCGGGACACCAGCGTCACGGTCAACGCCGGTCCGCAGCTCGGGTTCGCCGATCAGGGCGACCCGTCGCCCGCGTACGCGGTGCTGGGCATCGGCCCGTCAGTGCGGCTGGAGAGCGGGCGGGGACGTTCGGAGCTGCTGCAGTACTGGACGCGCGTCGAGCCCCGGGTGAAGACCGGTGGGCACAACCTGCTCTACGAGGTGCCGCTCACCGTCCGGAACCAGACCTACCTCGGCACCGGCGCCGGGCCGAAGGACCTCGGTGCGGTCACCGCGCGGATCTGGGTGACGCCCGCCGACGCGGTGGCGCTCGGCTACCCGCTGCCCCCGGAGCTGGCCCCGGCCGCGACGACCGGGCCGACCGCGGCCGGCTCGTCGGCTGACGCGATCACGCCCGTCACCCCCACCCCGCCCGCCGCCCCGACCCCACCGGCGGCCTCGCCGTTCCCGCCGCGCATCGCCGGATGGCAGCCGATCGGGCGCAGCGACCCCCGCGAGATCTCCGGCAACGTCGAGGCGTTCCTCGCGACCGTGGAGCGACTCGGCACGCTCTACCCGGGCATGCTGCCGGAGCGGGGCACCAAACCGACCCGGCTGCAGGTCTCGAACTTCAACGCGCTCGCGCTCAAATTCAGCGAGACGACGCTGCGCAGCGGCTGGCACACGTTGCGTCAGACCGGTATTCCGGTCGCGCTGCGGCGCCCGCCCTCGGTGCGCCGCGGCCTGCTGACCCCGTCGTCGACCGTGCGGGCCACGATCAAGGTCACCCTGCCCGACGCCGACTTCCAGTACAACCGGCCGGTCGGCGACACCGCGATCGACGAGGCGCTGCGTGCCTACGAGCGGCGCGGCCAGGGTGTCACGTCGATGTCCGGCGGCCGGTACGGCTTCAACCTCCTCGGCGGCATCCGGGGGAGCTGGGGTGCGACCGTCCGCAGCTTCGAGGTGCGCCTCGGCCCGCGCTGGACCCGGCGCCGACGCCGGGGCATGGGCGGATCGTCGACCACGGTCAACGCGCCGGGCGACGTCTACGGCGGCCCGATGCACGAGTACACGTCGCCGTTGACGTTCAGCGTCGACATCGAGACACCGAAGGTGCCGAGCACGCTGATCGCGCCGTTCCGCCGGGCGATCGCCGGCCGCTCGAGCGTGACGCAGGTGGACTTCCCGTCGTCGGACCTCGGCCGCCGCGGCGCGCGTCCGACCGGGAACACCGCGCCGAACACCCAGGACGCGGCGAACACCCAGGATTCGGTGGACGGTCAGGACGTGGCCGAGTCGTCGGCGGCCGGGGCACGACGCGGGGCGGCGAACCAGAACCGCGGCCCGGACACCGGCACCCCGGCCCGCGGCGACCAGAGCACCCCGGCCCGCGACGACCAGAGCACCCCGGCGCGCGACGACCAGGACACTCCGGCGCGCGACGACCAGGGCGCCCCGGCGCGGCGCGTCGTCGAAGTCCCGGGCCGCGTGCGGCTCACGATGCCCGAGGTCACCAGGAACCTGAACCCGGTCGTGCCGACCACCCCGGCCACCGTGCGGGTGGCCGACACGACCCCGGCTCCCGAGGCCGGCCGCTTCACGCCCCAGGGCCTCTTCTACGTCGAGGACCTGCGGCTGCCCGAGGAGTTCCACACCGGGATCAAGACCGCGCTGGCCAGCCGCATCACCCCGACGGCCACCCCGGCCACCGCGGCGCCGGCTCCCGCGGCGGCCAACCCGGCGCGCAACCTGCGGCGGTTGCCGTGGCAGGGCCGCCTCTGGGTGCCCTGGAAGGCGTCCCAGGTCACCGGCACCAGCGGCCAGGTCTACGACGTGCAGTACTCGGGGCTGACCGAGCCCGGCACCGCGGCCGAGATCGGGTTGCTCGACCGGACGAGCGTCGACCCGATGCGTGCGGTGATCCAGGAGTACCTGGACGCCGACGCCACCGAGATGACGCCGTTCCGCAAGGGCACCTGGACCGACCTGCTCGGCGAACTGCAGGTCAAGATCGAGCTGTCCGACCCGATCCCGGTCACCGAGTCCGACGTGACGCCGGGCGGGCCGTCGAACACGATCACCCGGTTCGACGAGTCCGCGCACTTCCTCTCGACCTCCGACCGTCAGGACCGGGAGTTCGAGCTGGCGGTCACCGAGAGCCACAACCTCTCGGTGGCCGACGGGTCGGCGAACAACCCCAACCACCTGCACCGGGTGGCGCCACGCACGCAGCAGGGCTGGTCCCGGTCGACGTACGAGCGCCGGGAGACCGAGTACCTCGACAGCGACCGGCGCAAGGAGAAGCTGGAGGGCAACGACACCACCCGGCTGCTCGCGACCGTCACGATCACGCTCACCGGCGACGTCAGCACGACGAACATGTGGGCCAACGGCAAGACCCAGCCGGTGCGGACGGTGGTGCGGATCCCGGCCGGTGCGCTGCTGAAGGTCTCGCGGGCCGAGGCCACCCGCATCCTCGCCGAGTCCCAGGCCAACCGCGCCGCCGCGGCCGCCGCCGCCACCGCGCAGACCAACCAGACCGCCCCGAACAACCAGGCCACCCCGAACAACCAGGCCACCCCGAACAACCAGGCCACCCCGAACAACCAGGGCAACCAGGCTGCGCCGACGACGCGGCGCAAACCGCCGTACCTGCCGAAGATCTTCGGCCCGTCCACGGTCCGGCAGGCGAAGCGGCTCAGCCGCGCCGACATCGTCACCGCGCTGACCGCGCGCGGCGTCCCGGCCGACCTGCACAACCGCATCGTCCGCTCCGTCCAGCGGACGGTGAACCGGCGACGTCTGATGGCCGGCGTGCACGGCCTGACCGACGGCGGGATCCCGGACTTCTTCGTGAAGAAGGGCTGGCTCGTCGACCAGCACGTCACGGTCCGGGTGAAGGCCGTCCAGGCCACCGTGCGCCCGGCGCCGGCCCCGCCGCCCGGCACCACGTCGCAGAACGCGACCGAGTCCTACCGGATGACCGACCACGTGCGCTCGTGGCAGGACTCGTTCGGGCTCGGCGGCGGCATCGGCTACGGCGGAGGTGGCCGGCCGACCGGCGCCGACCACCTCATCGGGGGCCTCCCGACCGGGAACTGGACGGTCGACCCGAGCGTCCGGGACCGCGTGCTCCGGCTCACCGAGGCGTCCTACGACAGCCAAGGGATCGAGAAGACCGGCCCGTCCGAGTCCTACCACCTGGACATCGACTACCAGATCGAGGTGACCAGGCGCCGGGTGCCCGGCCGGCTCGCGCTGCTGGCCAACCTGAGTGACACGTGGCGGGTCCGGCGCTGGACCACGGCCCCCGCCGACCTCCCGCTCACCGAGGCCGTCACGGTCAACGTGCGCCAGGCCCACACCGACCTGCCGCCCGGCCTGGACGCGCTGCTCGCGAACGTCGGCACCACCCACCCGGCGAACCCGGCCGACCCGGTCAGCGACCGGCCGGTGGACGGGGCGAGCTGGAAGTTCCCCGACGACGTCGGCTACCGGGTCGAGGGCGGGCACGGCGCGCAGGCGCTGCAGAGCGTCGTCACCGACGCGTTCGGCGGAACCCGGATGACCGATGACGCGGACACCGCGATCATCCTGGAGCGTCTCGGCGACGGCTCGGCGTTCACCAGCCGGCTGATCAACCTGCTCAAGTCCGGTCAGGACATGGCGGGGCTCTTCCACGACGGATCGTTCACCACCGAGGTCGGCGACCTGCGGATCGAGGCCCGCTTCCACGGACGCCCGGTGCTCGTCGACACCGACACCGACGCCGAGTGGGACTTCCAGCACGAAGAGTGGCAGATCCGCCGGGACAACACCGCGCACGGCTCGGCCCAGAGCAGCGAGGTCGGGCTGCTGTTCCGCAGCGGGGACAGCCCGAACACCAACGATCAGGGCGTCGAGCGGCATCCGCTGGACATGCCGCAGAACGACCCGGCCCCCGAGGCGGGCCCGCGCAGTTTCGGGCAACGCGGCGGGAACCTCCAGCGTTCGGCGCTCGAGGTGCGCAAGGAAGGGCCACGCGGGCAGTCGTTCCTGTACGCGATCGACGTCGAGCTGATCGCCCGCCCCACCGACCACCAGAAGCGCGTGATGACGGCGCACTGGTCCCAGGACGGGCAGGACAGTGCGGTCCGGGTGGTCAAGGGCTCGCTGATCCGGCTCTGGCACGACGACGTCCGCCGCTTCGGCCTGGCCGGCTGGCGGGAACGGCTGGGCAACCCGGCCGGCCTCGACACGATCACCACACCGAACGGAACGGCGCTCGACGTCGACGGCGGTGCGCTGGTGCTGCGCCCGGCCGGCGGGGCGCCCCGCGGCGGCCAGGTCACCGACCTGGTGTCCACCGGCGACGCCCCGCTCCAGGTGGCGGCGGGCGTGGGACCCGAGCAGGTCGCCGAGCTGCTCGGCACGCTCGCGGAGATCCCGGATGCCGGCAAACTGGACGCCGGGTGGGGGCGCCCCACCGGGTTCCGGCTCGAGGCGGGCAGCACGCTCGACCCGCAGGCGCTGGCCGACGCCCACGAGTTACCGGTCACGGCGCCGCCGCCGCGGTTGACGGCACCGGGGGAGCCGGGCTGGCAGCACCCGGCGATCGAGCGCGTCGAGTACCGGGCCGGTCAGCCGCCGCGGCCCACGTTCCGGCCGCCGGGCGACTGGACGACGACCGCGCTGACCCCGGTCGCCGCGACCCCGGGCGAGTTCACGGTGGACGGCGCCCCGGGTGTCACGGTCCGGGTCACCGACGACGGGTTCCAGGTGCTGGGGCAGAACGCCGCGCCGGCGCCGGGCGGGGTGACCGCGGTCGGCCCCGTCGTCACGATCGTGCCGGGGACCACCCCGGCGGCCACGCTGGAGACCGTCGCCAGGGCGTTGGCCGACGGGCTCCCGGCGGCGACCCGCGACCTCGTGCTGGTCGACGCCGGGAACGGCGTGGTCACGATCGCGGAGTGGACGGCCGCCGCGGACCCGACGTGGACCGCGCCGACGCCGGACGCGTCGCGGCAGGCCGTCGACGACGTGGTGAGCGACCGGGACGCGGCGGTGGCGACGCCGGGGCGGGACTGGCTGTCCGGGCGCGGCGCCGACCCCGGACCGGGCGTCGCCCAGCCGTACCTGGACCGCCACGCCGCGATCCAACAGGCCGTGCAATCGGCCCGGACCACCGCGGACACCGCCTACGCCTCCCTGCCCGTGACCACCGGGCCGAGTACGGCCGGGGCCACTGGGGACACCGGGCCGAGCTCGGCGGCGCTGGAGGCGATCGCGGGGCCGCTGCGGGACGCGGTGGCGGCGGCCGAAGCCGCGGCGGACAGTGCGCGCACCAGCGGCGACCAGGCGGCGGTCACCGAAGCGGCGGCCACGCTCGGCGACGTCGTCACGGCGGCGAACACACAGCTCGGAGCGTTGACGCCGGGCGCGGCGCAGGGATACCAGGCGCGACTGGAGGCGGCCGCGAACCAGGCCACCGCGGCCGTCACCGACGCGGTGCGCAACGATCAGTTGCTCCGGAACGCGGTGACGACCCGGCAGGGCACGCGCCCGGCGGTCGGCCGCACCGCCGCGGTGCTCGCCGCGGCCGCCGCGACCGTCACCGACGCGCGGGCCCGGGCGACCAGGACCCAGAACGCGCTGGCGGCCAACACCCGGCTGGCCACCGCGCTCCGGACGGCCCGGGACACCGCGGCGACGACCCGCGCGCAGCTCACCCAGGTGACGACCGCCGCGGACACCGCGACCGCGGCCGCGATCCGGAACGCACGCGCCTCGCTGGCGACGCTCGAGACCGCGATCACCCGGCGCCGCCACCAGGAAGCCGCCCAGGCCCGCGCCGACCAGCAGCGCCGAGCCGCCGAACAGCAGCGCCGAGCCGCCGAACAGGACCGCCACGCCCAGCCGGACCGCCAGGCCCGACAAGAGCGCGGCCCGGCGGAGGCGTCGAGTTCGCTGACGCCGGCCACCACCCACCCGCTCAGCGACTCGCTCGTGGACCTCACCGTGGCGGCGGCCACCCCCCTCGGCCCCACCCCGAGCTCCGGTCACGTGCTCTCCGACGACCCCGATCTCGTCGCGCTCGCGAACGCCCTGCCGGCTGACCCGTCGGCCTACACCCTGGTGGCGCACGGCGACCGCGACGGCGTGCGTGGGGCGGACGGACAGGCCCTGTCCCGGGCCGAGCTGATCGAGACGCTGCGCCGCCTGCGACCGGCCGGCGATCCCCGCCCGATCCGCCTGGTGATCTGCGAGGTCGCGGCGGGCGGCCCGGCCTCGATCGCCGCCGACGTCGCGCGCGCACTGGGCGTCGGCGTGCTGGCGTCGGACGGCGTCGTGTTCCAGGCCCGGGACAACGCCACCCCGGCGCTGAACGGGTTCGCCTCGACGCTCGCGGTCACGCCGGACGGCACGATCCGCCCGGACCTCCCACCGACCCGGTCCTGGCTGCTGTTCTCACCGGTCGAGGGCGTCGACCCGGTCGTCGTCGGACCGACGCTGCCGACCGACGCGCGGACGGCGATCACGACGGCGGACCTCGCCGACGCCGCCGGCACGCAGCCCACGTTCGACACGCACCCGGCCCCGGCCGACCCGGCGGTCGCGCTGACCGGGACCTGGGCGACGTGGGCCCCCGGGGACGCGCGCCCGCTGCCCGCGTTGTTCACCCGGCCCGGCTTCGTCGGGGCCACCGTCACCACGGTCGGGTTCGACGGCGGGACCGCGCTCCGGCAGGCCGTCGTCACGCACCTCGCGACGATCTGGCCGGACAAGACGAACGCCGAGATCACGACGCTCGTCGGCGACCAGCTCTCCGACGACGAGCTGCGCGACGGCGTCCGCGGCATGGTCAACGGCACCGGATTCCGGGTCACGATCAACCCGGACCGCAGCGGCCGGTCCCGGAAGGACTCGGTGGAGCTGACCTTCACCGCGCCACCGCCGAACCGGGCCACCGACGGGGGACGGGCGGGTGCGCGTCCGGTCGCCGGGCAGAGCGGACCCCGCGACCTGCTGCAGATCGGCCAGGGCGCGACCGCCACCGAGACCTCGGTGTCGGGGCGGCCGTTCAGCCTCGGCGTCAGCGACCTGATCCCGGCCGGGACGCCCACGCCGGGCCTGTGGATCGGCGGGCTGGCGTCGGGCGTCATCCGGTGGGGGAGCACGCTCGTCCGGTCGCTGGAGTCGACGCTGGCGCTGCGCCGCGACCAAGAGGTGGCCGGCAACCTCAACGGGCCGGACGTGGCCGACGCCGGCCACCAGCTGATCCGCACTCCGCTCGACGTCACGGTCACCGCACGCCGCCGCGACCACCCGCCGGCCACGCTCCGCCCGCCCGCACCGGCCACCCCGGCGACCGCGCCACCCCCCGCGCCACCGAGCACGTTCCGCGTCGACGCCACGTTCTCGGTGCCCGACGGGCTCACCGGCGACTCGCTGAACCTGCGCGGCGACGACACCCGCACCTACCGCCTGCCGTCCGCGGCGGTCGTCGAGAACGTGGTCCTGAAACGCACCGCGGACACCGCCACGTCGACGCTCTTCGACACGATCCTCGGCGCGCTGCCCGACGGCTTCGGCAAGATCGGCAGCGAACACCGCGACACGCTCTGGCGGTGGCTCACCGACATCCCGCGGCGGTTCGAGTACCTCACCACGACCGGCTACACGTCACCGAAGATCACGTCCCGCCACACCGGGCGCAACCGCGCCAAGGGTCGCGGTTTCACGACGCTGCGCACGACCCGGGTCGGCACGCCGACGCTGATCGCGGCCACCGACACCGCCGGGCGGTTCGACACCGCGATGACCACGACGAGCACCAGCATCTCGGTCACCGGGCGGGACCGCGACACCAGCCTGACGGTGAACCTCGGCCCGCAGTTCGGGTTCGCCGACCAGGGGGAGAGCTCGCCGGCGTACGCGTTCGTCGGGTTCGGCCCGACCGCGTCGATCGAGACCGGGCGCGGCCGGTCGGAGCTGCTCCAGTACTGGACGCGGGTCGAGCCGCGGGTGAAGACCGGCGGCGTGAACCTGCTGTACGAGGTGCCGCTGACGCTGTCGAACCAGCCGCACCTGGGCACCGGCGCGGCGGCGCAGAACCTCGGCCAGGTCACCGCCCGGATCTGGGTGACACCGGCCGACGCCCGCGCGCTCGGCTACCCGCTCCCGCCCGAGCTGTCGGCTGCCCCCGACCCCGACACCTCCGGCACCAGCGCGGCCGGCAGCAGCACCGCGAACACCACCACCACGGCCGACGCCGACGCGATCACCGTGATCCCCCCGGTGCGGCGGGTACCACCGTCCCCGTTTCCGCCCCGGATCGACGGCTGGCAACCGATCGGGCGCAGCGACCCGCGCGAGATCTCCGGCAACGTCGAGGCGTTCCTCGCGACCGTGGAGACCCTCGGCCGCCGCTACCCCGGGCTGCTGCCCGAGCGGGGCCGGGCGAAGCCGACCCGCCTGCAGGTCTCGAACTTCAACGCGCTCGCGCTGAAGTTCAGCGAGACCACCATGCGCAGCGGCTGGCACACGCTCCGGCAGACCGGCATCCCGATCGCGCTGCGGCTCCCGCCGTCGTTCCGGCGCGGCCTGATGACACCGTCCTCCACGCTGCGGGTGACGCTCAAGGCGCACCTGCCCGACGCCGACTTCCGGTACACCGCGCCGGTGGCCGACACGGCGATCGACGAGGCACTGCGCGCCTACGAGCGGCGCGGCCAGGGCGTGTCGTCGCTCTCCGGCGGCCGGTACGGGTTCGTGCTCTCCGGCGGCATCCGGGGACGCTGGGGCGCGACGGTACGCAGCATCGAGGCGCGCCTGGGCCCGCGCTGGACCCGGCGCCGCCGCCGCGGCATGGCCGGCTCCTCCGTGCAGGTCAACGCACCGGGTGACGTCTACAGCGGCCCGATGCACGAGTACACGTCGCCGCTGACGCTCACCGTCGACATCGAGGAGCCGCGGCGGCCGAGCCTGTTCGTCGCGCCGTTCCGGAGGGACATCGACGCGCGCACCACGACGAGCCAGGTCGTGTTCCCGTCCGAGGACCTGCCCGCGCGGTCCGCCACCGACACCACCGCCCCCGACACCACCGGCACGACCGGCACCACCGGCACCGCCGACGCGGCGGAAACGGCGGAGAGCAGCGACAGCGAAGCCGAGCGGATCGTCGAGGTGGCGGGCCAGGTCCGGCTGACGATGCCGGAGGTCCACCGCAACCTCGCCCCGACGATCGTCAACCCGCAGGCCACGGTCCAGGTGCTGGACGTACCCGCGACGCCGCCGGTCACCGCGTTCCGCCCGGAAGGGCTGTTCTACGTCGAGGACCTGCGGCTGCCCGGCGAGTTCCACGAGGGCGTCCGGACCGCGCTGGCCAGCCGCGTGACGCCGGGCGCCGCGCCGGGCACCGGGACACCGGCCGCACCGACCCCGGCCGGCACCCGGCGGCGGCTGCACTGGATGGGCCGGCTCTGGCTGCCGTGGAAGCAGGCGCGGCTCGACGGCGTCTCCGGCCGCCCGTACACCGTGCAGTACTCGGCGCTGACCGAGCCGGGCACCGCGGCCGAGGCGTCGCTGCTCGACCGGCTGGCCGTCGACCCGATGCGTGCGGAGATCCAGGAGTACCTCGAGTCCGACGGCACCGAGATGCTGCCGCTGCGCAAGGGCGCGTGGACCGACCTGCTCGGTGACCTCCGGATCAAGGTGGAGCTGTCGGACCCGGTGGTCGCGACCGAGTCCGACGTGACGCCGGGCGGGCCGTCGAACACGATCACCCGGTTCGACGAGTCGGCGCACTTCGTCTCGACGTCCGACCGCCGGGACTCCGCGTTCGAGGTCGCGGTCACCGAGTCGGGCAACCTCAACGTCTCCCCGGAGGACGTCAGCAACCCCAACTACCTGCACCGGGCGGTGCCGCGCTTCCAGCAGGGCCTGGGCCGGTCGCAGTACCGGCGCAACGAGACCGAGTACCTGGACAGCGACCGGCGCAAGGAGAAGCTGGCCGGGAACGACACCACGCGCCTGCTGGCCACCGTCACGCTGACGCTGACCGGCGACGTCACCACCCCGAACCTGTTCACCCGCGGCCGGAGCACCCCGGTCACCACGAAGGTGACGATCCCGGCCGGCGCGCTGCTCAAGGTCTCCCGGACCGAGGCCGACCGGATCCTCGCCGAGGCCCGCACGAAGCGCGCCGCCGCGGCGTCCGCCACCCCCCAGGGCGGCGCGAACACCACGACGAACACGACTACGAACACCGCGCCGGCGCACACCCGCCGCCGCCCGCCCTACCTGCACAAGATCCTCGGCCCGTCGACGGTCCGGTCGGCCGAGCGGCTCGCCCGCCCCGGCATCGTGGCCGCCCTGACCGCGCAGAACGTCCCGGCCCGGCTGCACGACGGGGTCGTCGCCGAGGTGCAGCGCACGGTCAACCGCCGCCGGTTGACGGCCGGCGCGCACGGGCTGTTCGACGGCGCGATCCCGTCGTTCTTCACCCGCCGCGGGTTCCTCTACGACGAGCACGTCACGGTGAAGGTCAAGGCGGTCAACGCGACGACCACCGCCGCGCCGCCACCGCCCCGGGGCACCAGCACGTCGAACGCCACCGAGTCCTACCGGATGACCGACTTCGTCCGGTCCTGGCGCAACTCGTTCCTGCTCGGTACCGGGATCGGCTACGGCGGCGGTGGCCGGACGACCGGCTCGGACCCGCTCGTCGGCGGCCTGCCCGTCGCCTCGTTCTCGGCCGATCTGAACCTCAACGAACGGGCGCTCCGGCTCACCGAGGCCTCCTACGACAGCCAGGGCATCGACAACACCGGCGCGGCCGAGTCGTACCACGTCGACGTCGACTACCAGATCGAGGTGACCAGCCGGAAGACGCCCAACCGGATCGGCCTGGCGTTGAACTGGGCCACCCGGAGCTGGCTCGTCCAGCGCTGGCGCACCACGCCGGCGTCGCTGCGGACGCCCCGGGCGCTCACCGTCAACGTCCGGCAGGCCCACACCGACCTGCCGGCGGGCCTGGACGGCGCGCTCGGCACGATCGGCCTGACCACGAACGCCGACCCGGCCGCGACCGTCGCGCAGACGCCGGCCGCGGACACCAGCTGGACGTTCCCCGACGACCTGACCTACCGGGTGGAGGGCGCGCACGGCGCGCAGGCGCTGCAGGACCTGGTCACCGAGGCGTTCGCCGGCCGCGACGGCACCGCGTCGCAGCTGACCGACAACGCCGACACCGCGGTCATCCTGGAGCGGCTCGGCGACGGCTCGGCGTTCACCAGCCGGCTGATCAACATCCTCAAGAGCGGCCAGGACATCAACGGCCTGTTCCGCGACGGCGTGTTCGCCACCGAGGTCGGCGACGTGCGGATCGAGGCCCGGTTCCACGGGCGTCCGCTGCTGGTCGAGACCGACACGGCGGCCGAGTGGGACTTCCAGCACGAGGAGTGGCGGCTCCGCCGGGACAACACCTCGCACGGCACCGCGTTCGGCACCGACCTGGGGGTGGTCTTCCGCACCGGCGACTCACCCGACAGCCACCGCACCGACACCCCGGAGAGTTCACGCAACGGCAGCCAGGACGCGCTGCTGCCGCCGGACTCCAACCGCACCACCGAGCACTCGGCCGAGGAACGCCACCCGCTGGACACCCCGCAGGACGACCCGGCGCCGGAGGCGGGCCCGCGCACCACCGGGCAGCGCGGCGCCAACCTGCTCCGGACCGCGCTGGAGGTCCGCAAGGAAGGCCCGCGCGGACAGTCGTTCCTCTACGCCATCGACGTCGAACTGGTGGTGAAGCCCACCAACCACCAGAAGCGCGTCCTGAAAGCACACTGGTCGCTCGACGCCCGGGACAGCGCGGTGCGGGTGACCAAGGGTTCGCTGATCCGGCTCTGGAACCAGGACGTGTGGCGGCTCGGCCTGGCCGGGTGGCGCGAGCGGCTGGGCAACCCGGCCGACCTCAGCGCGATCCCCACCCCGGACGGCACGCTGCTCGACGTCGGCAACGGCTCGCTGGTGCTGCGCCCGGCCGGGGCGGCGGCGCGCGGCGGGACGATCACCGACCTGCCGTCCGGCTCGGCCGACGCCACGCTGGTCGTGGCCCCCGGTGTCGGCGCGGCCCAGCTCGACGAGCTGCTCGACACGCTGTCGGAGATCCCCGACTCGACGAAGCTCGACGCGCAGTGGGGCCGCCCCACCGGCTTCCGACTGGAGCCGGGCGGCGCGCTCGACCCGCAGGCGCTGGCCGACGCGCACGGCCTGCCCGTCACCGTCGACCCGATCCCGGTCGCGCCCACCGGCACCGACCCCGGCTGGACGCACCCCGCGGTCGAGAGCGTCACGTACCGGCCCGGCGCGACCGCGCCGACGCCCACGTTCGCCGACCCGGCCGGCTGGGCCCGCGGCCTCCCGCTCAGCGCCGTCGACGGCACCCCGGGGACCTGGACGGTGAACGGGCTGCCCGGCGTCACCGTGGTGGCCACCGACGGCGGGTTCCACGTGCTCGGCACCGGAGCGATCGCGCCGCTCGCTCCGGTCACCGCGGGCGGGCCCGTGATCACGGTGGTGCCGGGGACGACCGCGCCGGCCACGCTGAACGCCGTCGTCACCGGCCTGACCGACGCGCTCGGCCCGGCGGGCGGCGACCTGGCCCCGGGCNNNGACACCGGCACCGGCCCGGTGACGGTCGCCGAGTGGCTCGCCGCCCGGCGCCCCGGCTGGGCCGCGCCGACCCCGGCCGCGACCCGGCAGCACGTCGACGACGTGGTGGACGGCCGCACCGACGCCGTCGAGCGGCCCACCCGGGCCTGGCTCACCGCGCGCACCGGCGATCCGGACGCCGACGCCGGGCGGCCCTACACCGATCACCAGACCGCGATCAGCACCGCACTGGACACCGCGCGTACCACCGCCGACACCGCGTACACCCCGGCGACACGCCAGAGCGCGGCGACGCTGGAGCGGATCGCGGCCCCGCTCCGGGCCGCGGTGGCCACCGCGGACACGGCCGCGAACGCCGCCCGGCGCAGCGACGCGTACCGGGCGGTGACCGACGCCCGCACCGCGCTCGACGGCGTCGTCACGGCCGCGGGCACCCAGCTGGCGGCGCTCACCCCGGGAGCACCGGGCCGGCCGGCGCAGGGGTACCAGGCCCAGCTGGAGGCCGCGCTCGGCCAGGCCGAGACCGCACTGGACCGGGCGCGGAGCAACCAGGCGTCGCTGAGCCGCGCGGTGACCGACCGGCAGGGCACCCGCCCGGCCGCCGGGCGGACCGCGGACGCGCTGACCGCCGCGGCGGCGACCGTCGCCGACGCCACCGCACGCGTCGGGCGGGCCCAGGCCGCGCTCGCCGCCAACACCGCCCTGACCACCGCGCTCACCGGCGCGCGGACCACCGCCACCGGCGTGCGGACCCAGGTCGACAGCGCTGTGACCACCGCCGAGTCCGCCACGACGACCGCGCTCACCAACGCCAGGACCTCGCTGGCCACGCTGGAGGCCGCGATCACCCGGCGCCGCGCCGAGGAGGCGGCCGAGGCCAGGGCCGCGCGGCCGGCGGGGGAGTCGTCGAGGTCGGCCGGCGGTCGTCCGGTCGGGAGCACGCGGAGCGCCACCCGCTCGCACCCGCTGGAGATCGTCGACGTTCCGGCCGTGGTCACCGCGGCCGTCGCGCTCGGACCGGCCCCGGCCCGGCCCGACGGGCACGTGCTCTCCACCGACCCGACGCTGATCGCGCTGGCCGACGCGCTGCCGGCCGACCCGTCGGCCTACACGTTCGTCGCGCACGGCGTACACGGCGGTGTCCGCGGCCCGAACGGCGAGACGCTCTCGCGCGCCGACCTCCTGGAGACGCTGCGCCGGCTCCGCCCGGCCGGGGACACCCGCCCGATCCGGCTGGTGATCTGCGAGATCGCGGTGGGCGGCGCCGACTCGACCGCGGCGTTCGTGGCGCGCGGCCTCGGGGTGCCGGTGCTGGCCTCCGACGGTCTGGTCTTCCAGGCCCGCGACGACGCGGACCCGGCGCTCAACGGCTTCACCTCGACGCTCGCGATCACCCCGGACGGGACGATCCGGCCGGTCGTGCCACCGAACCGCACCTGGGTCCTGTTCTCCCCGGCCGCCGACGTCGCACCGGTCCCGGTCGGCTCGACGCTGCCGACCGACCTGTCGGGCACGGTCACGACCGCCGCGCTCGCCGACGCGTCCGGCGCGACGCCCACGTTCACCCGGAACCCGGCCCCGGACCCGGCGGCCGCGCTCGCCCACCCCTGGCACACCTGGGCCGCCGGGACGGCCCCGGCCGACGCCGGTCCCGCGCTCGGCCGGAGCGGCCGCGGGGTGACGCTCTCCGGCCCCGCTCCGCGCCTCGACCTGCTCGACGACGCCCGCACGCTCAGCGACGGCAGCACGCTCAGCCTGCGTGAGCTGACCGGCGCACCGGGAACCCGGCCGGGCGGCGACGTCGTCGCGATGCTCACCGACGAGGAGATCGCCGAGCTGGGGCCGGACCCGGCGCCGTCGGACGACCCGACGGTGCTGACGCTGGCCGTCCACGGTTCCCGGGACCGCGTCCGGGTGCCGACGACCACGCCCGGCGGGAGCCCGGGACGGGCCCGGATCACCCCGGCGGACGTGCGCAGAGCCCTGGAGCGCACCGGCCGGCTGGAGGGCAAGAAGAGCATCACGCTGCTCGCGTGCGCCACCGGCCGGATCTCCGCGACGTTCGCCCGTGACCTGGCCGACGAGACCGGCCTGATCGTGCTGGCCCCGCAGTCGGACATCCACGTCGACGAGGACGGGGTGACCACGGCCGACGGCACGCCCTGGGTGGTGTTCACCCCGGGCGCGCTCGACGGCGAGGGCTTCGACACGCTCAACGACCTCACCGCGGGCGAACTGGCCGCCGCCGAACAGGGCGCCGCCGAGCAGGGTGAGCCCGGACCGGCGCCGGACGGCTCGACCGAGCCGGGCCGCCGGACCGGCGTCGAGATCGACGGGGTGAGTTCCGTTCCCCCGGACGGTTTCGACCCGACCGACCCGGACGCCACCGCCGAACAGCTCGTCGCCTGGGTCCGGGAGCAGTCCGCGGTGCCCTACGGCGATCCCGCGTCCGACCCGGGACTGGACGGCACCGGCCCGACCGTGGGGCTGGAGATCGAGTTCGTCCTCGACGGCTCCCTCACCGAGATCGAACGCGCCGACCGGCTCGAACTGATCGCCGCCGACCTGCACCGGTTCGGGCTCACCCGAGGGCCCGACGTCGGCGAGACACACACGGCGCAGGCCGCCGGCTACACCACCGCCCGCAACGGGTGGAGCCTGGAGATGGACGAGACCGTCGACGGCGAGCTGGTGTCCCCGATCCTGGCGAACACCGCGCAGAGCTGGTTCGACGCCGCGCTCGCGGTCGCGATCCTGCGTCGGCACGGCGCGGCACCGCACGTCCGGGCCGGAGGCCACGTCCACGTCGGCGTCGACGCGCTGCTGGCCTCCGGCCCGCCCGTGCAGGCGATCGTCACGCTGGAACAGCGCTTCGGCGCCGTCCAGGACCTGCTGTACCGGCTGAGTGTGCAGCCCGGCGAGCGGTACCACCGCGGCACGAGGTTCGCGGCGACGATGACCGCGCCGTCCGAGGGCTACTCGGTCGCCGACGACGCGGCGACGGACGCGCAGCGACGCCGGATCGTGAACCAGGCCGGACCCGGCGGCCGGAACCGGGCGTTCAACGTCGTTCCGCTGGCCGCGCTGTTCGCCGATCCGGACGCGCTGCGCGACCCGCCCACCGGTCAGCACGTCGAGGTGCGCCAGTGGGGTGCGAGCCTGGACATCGGGGTCATCGAGCTCCAGGCCCGGATGAGCGCCGGGCTGGTGTCCACGACGCAGCCGGGCCGGCTCACCGGCCCGATGCAGACGTTGGGCGAGCACAGCCGCGCGGTCACTCGTCCGTCCGATCAGGACGTGCTGGACACCGCCACCACGGTGCTCCCGGACGGCGGCAGCGAGCGGCTGCGGACGATGCTCGGGTCCTGGATCGCCCAGACCCGCTGGCAGCCGCTGCTGCCGGAGGGCGTGTCGAGCCGCGACAACTTCCTCGAGATCGCCGGTGCCGAACCGCCGCCCTCCGCGCGTGCGGAGTTGCGGGCCTTCAGCCTCACCTGGCCGGGCACGGTGGCGGTGCTCAGCGGCGACGGACTCGACTCCCACCTGGCCCGGCTCGGTGAGGTGAGCGACGCGGTCGGCGGCGACCTGCTCGTGATCGAGCTGCCCAGCCAGTGGGTCACCCACCGTGACGACGGTCAGCGCCGCCGGGGCCTGTCCGGCGTCCACCCGTGGCGGACGATCGGGCTGCGCCCCTCGGCGTCGGCGTCGGCGCCGGTGTCCGGGACGCCCGCGTCCGGTGCGTTGGTCTCCCCGCCCGGGTACGAGTGGTACCTGGTCCAGGAGAACGGCGAGGGCCCGGGCCTGGGCCCGGTCCTCACGGCCGAGTCGGCGGCCACCACTGTCGACCGCCGCTACCCCGGCTCGTTGCCCGACGGCGTGTGGGAGGACGGCGGTGCGCTCCACACCGGCGCGGCCCGGCGCGATCAGGCCGTGGACGAGCTCGTGTCCGACTGGGACGGGGTGGCGATCGTCGTCCACACGATCACCCCGAGCCAGCCGGGAATGGTGGCCGCGCTGCAGTGGGCGCGGAGCCGGCCGGGCAGTCCGGCGCCGCTGGTCGTGCTCACCGAGCCGGTCGGTGTCCACCAGTGGCGGGCGGTAGCGCTGGCGCGCGGCACGGGCATGACGATCGCGGTGCCCCTGGGCCAGGACGCCGGTTGGCTGATGTTCTCCCCGGACGGTGGCGTCCGCTCGACGGTTCCCTCCGCGCTTCCGCCGGTGGACCTGAGCGTGGACGCCCGGGACGACCGCTTCGGACTGCCGGAGGGCGTCGAGCTCGGCGACGGGACGATCTGGGTCGGCCCACCGAGCGCGGCGGGGGACCTGGCCGCGTTGCGGAGCCTCGACGGCGGCACCCCGACGGTCGTCGTCACCGACCCCGACCGCGCCGCCGCGGTCCTGCCGGTCCTGCTGCCGCTGCTGGGCGTCGACCCGAGCCGCGTGCTGCTGGTGCTCGAGCACGCCGGGGGAGATCCGGCCGGAGTGGCGGCGGCCCACGGCGTTCCGGTGCTGGCGCGCTCGGCGCCCGGCTGGACCCTGTACCGCCCGCAGGGCCTCGGCCCCGACCTGCCCGCCGGGGTGAACCGGGCCGACGTCGAGGTGACCCTGGCCGAACTGCGCTGGGGCCACCTGACGCTGCCGCCCGGCGTCCGGGCCCACGGGGCGACGGTGCTGGTCGGCGACGTGCCGCCGGACGTGGTGCGGGCACTGGAGCCGTTCGCGTCCGGACGTGCCGGGCTCACCGTCCTGGTCGGGCCGGGCGGCGACGCCGGGGTGCTCGGCCCGGTGCTCGCCCAGGTGGACGACGCGCTCGTCGTCGTCACCACGCCGGGGCGCACGGACGTGCGGTCGGCGATCCCGCCCGGCACGGCGGTGGCGATCGAGGACGGCGACGCCCCCGTCTGGCGCCTCCACCAGCCGGACGGATCGGTCACGACGATCGAGGGCGGCCTCGGGCACCGCGCGCTCACGGCCTCGCCCGCGACCCGGTCGCTCGGGCTGCCGCCCGGTGTCCGCCGCGACGGGGACCTGCTCCGGACCGACCGGGAGCCCTCCCCGGCGCTGCGGGCGACGCTGGACACGTTCGTGCGGGCCGGAGGCGGGCCGGTGGTGTTCGGCGGGCACCACCGGCTGGACACGATGGAGCAGATCGCCCAGCGGCCGAGCGGCGGCGGCGTTCCGGTGTTCGTCGTGCACGGGAACGGCGACCGTGCCGACGAGGCCCGGATCCGGGACTTCGCGGCCCGGCACCGGGCGCTCGTCGTCGTCGATCTGGAGGAGCCGGGCCTCGGCCCCCCGGACCAGCCGACCCTGGTGGTGCAGCGGCCCGACGGCGTGGCCTCCTATCTGGAGGACCGGTCGCCGGACGGGGTCCGCGCGCTGCTCGACGAGGTCGCGGCCCGGCCGGCGACGGAGACCAGCGGCCCGGAGACGGGCTGGAGCGGCCACCGGCGTCCGGCCCCCGACCTGACCGACTGGGACGGCAGCGACCCCGACGCGGGCGCGGACCTGCTGGTCGAGTGGGCGCGCCAGACCTCGGTGCTGCCGTACACCCCACCGCCGGACGCCGATCCGGACGCGCCGGCCATCGGGCTCGCGCTGGACTTCGCGTTCCCGCCGGACGTCTCCGCGGCCGCGACGGAGGCGCGCGAGGGACGCCTCGCCGCCGACCTGCGCCGCTTCGGGCTGACCCGGCCCGCCGCGAGCGACGGGACCTCCGCGTCGTACGCCTGGCACCTGGAGGCGGGCCGGATCGTCTCGCCGCCGCTGCCCGACACGCCCGCGGCGTGGCGCGACGTCGCGCTGGTCCTGGCGATCGTGCGCCGGCACGGCGGCTTCGCGACCGGCACCGAGGTGTCCGTGCGGGCCGGCGGGCCGGTCGACGTCGGCGACGCGTTCGCGCCGGTACGGGACGCGTTCGTCCGGCTCGGCACCGCGCCGGGCACCCGGTTCCACCGCGGCTCCGACGCGCAGCGGCCCGAGGTCCGGACGGTCGGCGACCGGGTCGAGTTCGGCGTCTTCGACGGCACCCTGGACGTCGGCGTCCTCGAGGTGCAGGCGCGGATCGCCCGCGGCCTGGTCACCGCCGCGACAGCGCCCCCGGCGACCTCTGAACCCGGCGGTATCCCGGGCGCGGGCCGCGACGACGACCCGGCCGCGCCGGTGCGTGGCCTGCTCCCGGCCGGTGACACCAGGGCGCACGGCCTGCTCGACGCCTGGTTCGCGCGGACCTGGTGGCAGCCGGCGCTCCCCGCGGGGGCACGCAGCTACGGCTCGTTCGTCCAGTTCGGCGACGGCACGCCCGACGTCGGCCTGCTGGCGGGTCTGGACCGGCTGGGCGGGGCCTCCCCGGTACCGGTCGTCGTGGTCCACGGCGACTACGACCCGGCCCGGCTGGCCGACGACCTGACGACGCTCTTCGGCGGGTCGGTCCCGGAGACCGGAACCCTGGTGGTGCTCACCACGCCGGTCCCGGACTCCGCCCGGGCCGCCTGGGGCGTGGCCGCGGCCGCCCTGGACGCCGTCGGCGGCGTGCTGGCCGGCGTGCGCACCGACACCAGGACGGCCTCGGCGACCGAGGTGGGGCGGCCCGGCACGCTGGCCGCGCCCCCCGGCCGGGAGTGGTACCTGGTCCGGGGCAACGGCGACGGCCCGGCGCTCGGCCCGCTGCTGAACCCGCAGTCGCTGCCCGCCGGCGGTCTCCGCTTCCCGTTCACGCTGCCGGCCGGCGTCGTGGAGCACGAGGGACGGCTCGTCGTCGGCGGCCCGGTGGAGAACGGCGCGTTCGCGACGACCGCCGCGCTCGGCGACACCGTCCTGGTGGGCGGCCGGGCGAACGAGATCGATCCGGTGGCGCTCCGGGAGGCCGGGCAGCTGGTCGGCGGCGACGCGCGGCTGGTGTTCGCGACCCCGGCGGCGGCCGGGGACTCGACCCGCGTCCGGGGTCTGGCCATGGACAGCGGCGTCCCCACGGTCTCGTCGCGGACGGCCGATCCGTCCGGGCCGTGGACGATCGCGCACCCGGACGGCCGCCTCACCACGGTGCCGACGCTGACGACGCCGGCCGGAACGTCGGACGGGACCGTCGGCGACGCCCGCACGTTCGGGATGCCGCCGGGGGTGTTCAACCAGGACGGTCTGCTGTGGTTCGGCGAACCGGCCGAGGGCTCGGCGCTGCTGCTGCTGGCCTCGGCCGACCCCGAGGTGCTGACGATCGTCGTCCGGCTCGACGACGGCCTGACCCCGGCGGCCCGGACCGAGGCGCTGCGTGCGCTCGCCGACGGCGCGGGTGCGCGCCGGGCCGAGGCGCTGGTCGTGATCGACGGGGTGTTCACCGAGTCGATGCTCACCGGGCTCGGCCGGATCGCCGAGACGATCGGCGTCCGCGTGCTGGCGGCGGTCGCGCCCGACGGGACCGAGGTGACCGACGCGCCGGTGAGCGCCGACTCCGGCCGGGTGCTGGCCCCGGCCGGGACGACCTGGGCGCTCGCGCTGCCCGACGCCTCGGTCCGGCGTCTGACCGGGCGGGCCGACCGGGACACCCTCGACGCGGTCGGCGCACCGCGCTGGGGCCGGGCCCCGCTGCCGGCGTCGGTGCGCGCCGCCGGGCCGGTCCTGCTCGTCGGCGACACCCCAGAGCCCGAGGTGCTCGCCCAGGTGCAGGGCGTCGCGGCGCTGCGGGCCGGGCCCACCGTGGTGCTCGGGACCGGTGTCGCGGACCCCGCGGCCACCGTCGCCGAGCTCCGCGCCGCGCTGCCCGGCGCGGACCTCCTGGTGATCGTGGTGGCGCCGCGCCCGACGCTGCCGGACGGCGCGATGGCGCAGCTGGCCGAGGAGCACCGCACGCCGGTCCTGTACCGCCACGAGGAGGTCCACGGACGCTCGTGGAGCAGCATCTCCCCGCACGGTGCCCACCGGTTGCTGGGGCCGCGCGACGGCACGCTGGCGCCGGAGTGGTTCGGCCTGGACGGGGTCACCGCCGACGGCCCGCTGCTGCACGTCGACCACCGGCCCGGCCCCGACGACTCCGGCCACCGGGCGCTGCTCGACGCCGGGGTGCCGTACGTGCTGGTGTTCGACCCGCAGCAGGGGTGGGAGACCACGGGCGAGCGGCTGGTCGACCTGACCGACCTGCTGGCACCCCCCGCCGCCGGGATCTGGCCGCTGGCCGTCCTGCTCGGCCCGGCCGACCCGGACGAGGCCGAGAGCGCGGACCTGGCGCTGACCGCGTCGACGCAGCACGTGCTGATCGCGCAGCGGCTCGCCGACGGAGGCTGGGTGGCGTACACCCGCAACGGGTCGATCCAGGTGCCCGGGGGAGCGGTGCTGCCGGTGTCGTCGGCGGCGGCGATCGTCGCGCACCACCTGGCCCCGAAACGCCGTCGCCGCCGGGACATCAGCGAGATCGAAGGGCAGCGCTCGGAGCCGCCGGCGGTCCCGGCCCCGCCGCCGATCGGGCCCAGCGCCGTGCCCGCTCCGGCCACCGCACCGGCGTCCACCGGAGCCGAGCCGCCGCGCCGCGGCGTGACCCTCGGCGACGACGACGACCCGGCCGACCCGGTCGAGGCCACGGGTACCGGCGCCGACCCGGTCGGGCCGGCCGACTTCGACCCGTCCGACCCGGACGCGACCGCCGAGCAGCTCGTCGACTGGGTCCGGCGCGAGTCGGTGCTCCCGTACGGCTCACCGGACGCCGACCCGGCCGTCGACCCGGACGGCCCCACGCTGGGGCTCGAACTCGAGTTCCAGTTCGCCGCCGGGCTGTCCGAGGCCGAGCGCACCACCCGGCTGCGTCGGATGCTGGCCGACCTGCGTCGTTTCGGCCTGTCCTCGGCCGAGGGCATCGGCTACTACCACTCGGCCCGGGACGAGGGGTACACCGGCGCGCGCGACGGGTGGCGGCTGGAGTACGACTCGACCGTCGACGGCGAACTCGTCTCGCCGATCCTGACCGACTCGCCGCAGACCTGGTTCGACGTCGCGCTGGCCGTCGCGATCCTGCGCCGCCACGGTGCCATCGCGGTCAACGGCAGCGCCGGTGGTCACGTCCACGTCGGTGCGGACGACCTGCTGCGCGTGGGTGGCTCCCCGATCGCGGCCGTGGTGGCGCTGGAGAACCGGTTCGCCGCGCGGCAGGACCTGCTGTACCGGCTGGGTGCCACCCCCGGTCACCGTTTCCACCGGGGCCCGCAGCACACCAAGCTGCTCACCGAGCCGTCGGCGGGCTACGCCGTCAGCGACGACGACGCGCTCGAGGTCCAGCGCGGCCGGCTCGCGGACACCACGGCCTTCCGGCGCTACCAGGCGCTCAACCTGCTGCCGTTGGCCGAGCTGTTCGCCGATCCCGACGCGCTGGCCGACCCGGAGCTCCACCAGCACCTGGAGGTGCGGGTCTGGGGCGCCAGCCTGGACCTCGGCGTGATCGAACTGCAGGCGCGGCTCAGCGCCGGCCTGGTCCGGACCACCCGGACCGGTGAACCGCCCCGGCCGCCCGGCGCCCTCGGCGACGCGATCCGGCTCGACCCGCCGCCGTCCGATCAGGAGGCCTTCGAGGCGGCGGCCGAGCTGTTGCCCGACGGCGGCAGCGAGCGGACCCGGGCGATGCTGCGGTCCTGGGTGGCGCAGACCCGGTGGCAGCCGCCGCTGCCCGAGGCCGCGACCGGTTACCGGCGGTTCGTGGCGCTCGGCCCGGAGGCGTCGTCGGTCGCCGAGGACCAGACCTACGACGGGTTCGCCGCGGAGCACGGCGGGCTGGTGGTCGTCGTCCGCGCCGACGCGATGACCAGCGCCGAGAACGAGCTGCGGGCGCTGCGCGAGTCCTACCCGGCCGACGACATGGTCGTTCTCGCCGCGCAGGACCCCGACGAGGCCGAACACGGGCGCGGCTTCCGCTGGGAGAACAACGCCGGTGTGTTCCCGTGGACGACCGTCGCGCTCCGCCCGTCGACGCTGACCGGCGACTCCCCGCTGCCGCCGGACGGCGTCCGGGCCCCGGCCGGGACCGAGTGGTACCTGGCCCGGGAGAACGGCGAGGGACCGGGCCTCGGCACGATCCTGACGCCGCGGATGTCCAGGGAGGTACCGAGGAGGTACCCCGGAACCCTGCCGGACGGGTTCTGGGACGAGGGCAACGCGCTCTACAGCGTCGGCACCGGGCCGACCCCGGCGCTCGACGCGCTGGCCGGCGGCTGGAACGGTCCGACGTTCGTCGTCGACCGGCTCGACGACGAGCAGGAGATCCTGCTCACCGCACTGCCGTCCTGGCCGCTTACCGGCGGGCAGGCGCCACTCGTCGTGCTGACCGCGGCGGTCGGCGTCCTCCACTGGACGCAGGTGCGCGCGTTCGCCCGGGACCGGAACACGACGGTGACGCTGCCCCGGACGCCCGACCCGGACAGCGGGTGGCTCGTGCTGCACCCGGACGGCTCGGCGCACCCGACCGACGCCGTGCCGACGCCGGCCACGATCGTGGCCACGGGGGCGCCCTCCGGGTTCGGCGCCGACCGCGACGACGCGCGGTTCGGGCTGCCGGACGGAGCGAGCCGGCGGGACGGCGCGCTCTGGCTGGGCCCCGGACGCGACGATCTGCGCGCGCTCGCCGGGCCGGGGTCCGTGCTGGTCACCGACCCCGCGGCGGTCGCCGTCGCGGTGCCGTCGGTGCTGCCGCTGCTCGGCTCCGACCGGGGCGCGGCGCTGGTGGTGCTGGCCGACCCGGCTCCGGGCGCGGGTACCGTCGCCGCCGAGTTCGGGGTCCGCGTCCTGGAGCGCGGCCCGGCCGGGTGGACGCTGCACCGGCCCGAGGGGCTCGGCCCGGACCTGCCGTTCTCCGCCACCCGCGCCGACGTCGACGCGGTGGCGCCGCGCTGGGGTCACCTTCGGCTGCCGCCGGGCGTGCGTGCCGTCGGACCGGTCCTGACCGCCGGCCGCGTCGACCCGCGCGCCGCCCGCAACCTGGTGCCGTTCGGCGCCGGCCGTTCCGGCTTGACCGTCCTGCTCGGCCCCGGAGCGGCGCTCGCGGCGTTCGCGCCGGTGTTCGCCCAGCTCGGCCCGGTCACCGACACCCTGGTCGTGCTCACCGAACCGACGTCGGCGCCGGTCGACCCGGACCGGCCGCACGGCGTGTCGGTCGCGGTGGAGGACCCCGGCGCGCCGCTCTGGCGGGTGTACCACTCCGACGGCACCGTGACGTCGGTCCCGGGTGGGCTGGGCCACCGTCCGCTGATCGGCCCGGTGCTGCTGGGAATGCCCGCCGGGGTCCGGTGGGACGGCGCGGTGTTCTGGACCGGGAACGCACCCACCGGTCCGCTCCGGGCCGCCGCCGACGACCTGGTGGAGTTCGGGTACGACCGGGCCGTCGTGCTCCGCGGCCCCCACCGCCTCGACCGGGCGGCGGAGATCGCCGCGCGCCTGCGCGGCCACGGCCGGACCGCGTTCCTGCTGGACGAGGCCCCGGCCGACCTCGACGACGGGGCCCAGGCCGAGGCGCTCGCGCGGGAGTACCCGGACGTCCTGGTCCAGGCCGTCCAGCTCGAGGGCGAAGCGGTCCCGGACGACGGCCGGCCGACCACGATCGGCGGCAACAGCGACGACGTCTTCGGCCGGTCACCCCAGCCCGTGCCGCCGCCGGGTCCGCTCGACGGGTACAGCACCCACGACCGGACCGCGGACGGCGGCGCGGGGAACGTCACCGGCTGGGACGCACGCGACGCCGACGCCGGTCCGGACGCGCTCGTCGACTGGGTGCGGTCGACGTCGGTGCTGCCGTACGTCGCGCCCGACGCCGGCCGCCAGGGCCCACCGTCCGGCCCGGCGTTCGGCCTGACGCTGGGGTTCGCGCTCGGCCCGGCCGCGTACCTCGGCGACCACCGCGCGCGGTTGCGCCGGATCGCCGCCGACCTGCGCGACTTCGGACTGAGCCGGTCCGCGCCGGGTGCGTCGGCCGCGACGGCCCGGGACACCTGGCGGGTGGACGACACCGCGTTCGGAAGCGGCGAGGTGCACTCACCGCTGCTCCCGGACACCCCGGACGCCTGGTGGGACGTCGCGCTGGTACTCGCGGTGCTGCGACGGCACGGGGCGGTCCCGTCCGGACGGGCCGCGGGCAGCGTGCGGGTGGACGTCGCGCCCGCGGTGCTGGCCGAGGGGCTCGCCGCGGTGGAGGACACGCTGCGCCGGCTCGGTACCGCGCCGGGCAACCGGTTCCACCGCGGCCCCGACGGCACGGCGTCGCTGGTCGCCGCGGGTGGGCGGGCCGACGTCCGGCTCTTCGACGACAGCCTGGACATCGGCGTGGTCGAGCTCCAGACGCAGCTGACGCGAGGGCTGGCCGGCGCGACCGGTCCGGCCCGGCCGGCCGGGTATCACGTCCGGGCCGGGACGGCGCGGGCCGACCGGGCGGCGCTGGAACAGGTGGCGGACCTGCTGCCCGCCGGCGACGAGCGCCTGCGCAACCTGCTCGAGCACTGGTACGCGGCCACCGACTGGCAGCCGGTGCTGGTGCCCGGTGCGGCCGCCCGCGGCCCGCTGCTGACCCTGGGAGAAGACCTGGCGCAGCAGCCGGCACCCCTCGACGCGCTGAGCGAGCTGGCCGCGACCCGGCCCGGGCCGACCGTCCTGATCCACACCCGGTACACCGGCGACGCGCTGGCCGATCTGCGCGCGATGTTCGACCGGGCGACCGGTGGCGCCGGGCCGCTCGTCGTCGCCGTGCGCGAGCAGGCCGGGTGGGGTCCGGTGGCGAGCTGGCTGGACGGCGTCGGCGGACGGCTCGTCGCGCTCCGGCGCTCCCCGGGTGCCTCCGGCCGGACCCTCGCCCCGGCACCCGGCCAGGTGATCGCACCGGAGAACACCGAGTGGTACCTGGTGCGCGGCAACGGCACCGGGCCCTCGCTCGGCGTCGCGCTCACCGCGGCGACCCTGGCCGCGCAGCCCGCGCCGCGGTACCCGTTCACACTGCCCGGTGCGTTGATCGAGGACGCGGGCGTGCTCCGGGCCGGCCCGTCGCGGGCGAACCCCGCGATCACCGGACCGCTCGCCGCGGCGAACGCGCCGGCCGTGGTGGTGCGCGGCTGGTCCGAGGCGGGGCCGGACGTGGTGGCCGCGCTGGCCGCGCTGGCCGGGCCGAGCGGACCGCGGATCGTGTTCGAGGGGCCGGTCGCCCCGCACCGCGTCCACCACCTGCGCGGACTCGCCGCCGAGACGGGCGCGCCCGTGGTGTTCTCCCGCACCGGCGCGCCGGACGCGTCCTGGACCGTGGTGGACCCGAACGGCGACGTGCGCACGATTCCGCACCTCGCGGCGTTGGACGACCCGCACGGCGAGGGCACGGCCGCGGTGGCGGCGACCGACGACTTCGGCCTGCCCGGCGGCGTCCACCGCGCCGGTGACGTGCTCGTCGTCGGACCGCCGGGGGAGCCCGGCCCCTATCCGGTGCTCGCGCACCCCGACCCCGACGTGCTGACGATCGTCTGGTCGCCGGTGCTGCCGGACGCGGGCGGCACGGCCGAGGTGCGCGCGGTGCTCGACGGCACCGGCCCGCGGCGCGCGGAGGCGTTGATCGTGGTGCCCGGGGTGCGTCCGAGGGCCGACGTCGGTCCGCTGACGACGCTGTCCACGACGCTCGGCGCCCGGATCCTGGTCGCGATCACCAGCCCGGAGGCGCCGTCGACCGGCGCGGTCGCGGACGCGCGGCCGGACGGTGTGCTGGTCGCACCGGCCGGCGCGAACTGGGCGCTGCTGCTCCCCGGCCGGCAGCGGCTGCTCTCCGGCCGCGTGCGACGGCCACTGCTCGACCTGATCGGACACACCCCCGTCGGCACCGGGCCGCTGCCCGGTTGGCTCACCCGGAGCGGACCCGCGACGCTGCTCATCGGCACGCCGCCCGCGCCGCCGACCGGGGCCGTCGTCGCCGCCGTCGCGCCGTTCCGGGTCGGCGCCACGCTCGTGCTCGGTGGATCCGTCACCGACCCGGTCGCGGCCGTGACGGCGGCCCGCCGCGCCCTCGGCCCGGGCCCGCTCTCGGTGGTGCGCACGACCGGCCGGGCGGGCCCGCCGGACGTCCGCGAGATGATGGTGGTGGCGGCGCAGGGCCTGGACCGGTACGACTCCACCGACGGCACCCGGTGGACCACCCGGACGGGGGAACTCGCCCGGTCCGACGACCAGGGCCGGCCGCTGCACCCCGCGCAGGCACTGCTCGGGGTGGGGGCCGGCACCACGGTGGGCGACCAGGCGCTGTGGGTCGGCGGCGCGTCCCCGTCGCCCGCGGCGTCGGCCGCGGTCCGCGCACTGACGCTCACCGGCGTCCCCTACGTGATCGTGGCCGATCCGCGGCTGGCGCCCGCGCAGGCGCTGACCGAGGTCGCGCGGGTGGCCCGGATCGTGCGCACCGAGGTGGCGCGCCCGGTGCGTCCGCTGGTGGTGCTGCCGCGGGCGGTGACACCCGCGAGCGTCGCCGGTTCGCCGCTGGCCGGGCTCGCCGACAGCCTCGGCGTGCTGCTCGTCCAGCGCCTGACCTCCGGTGTCTGGGCGGCACGCACCCGGTTCGGCTGGTTCGCGGTACCCGGCGGCGAACTGCCGTCGGCGCAGGCGATCGCCGAGGTCGTGGCGCTCGACCACTTCCCGCCGTCCGCGCCGCCCGTCGCCGCGCCGCCCGTCGCCGCGCCGCCGGCGGGGGCTTCCGACGCCGGGAGCGGTTCGGTCTCCGGGGACGAGTCGATGGGTGACGCGCCGGAGCCGGTTGACGACGAGTCGATGCCCGACGCCGACGAGGCGCTGCCACCGGACTTCGACCCGGCGGATCCCGGCGCCACCGCCGACCAGCTGATCGCCTGGGCCCAGCAGACCTCGGTGCTGCCGTACACCGTGCCCACCGAACCGGTGGACGGCCCCACGGTCGGCCTGGAGCTGGAGTTCGACTTCCCGCCCGGCGTCGACCGGGACACCGCACTGAGTGCGATCGGCTCCGACCTGGTCCGGTTCGGGCTGGCCCGGAGCGGCGAGCTGCGCGGGTACCACGAGGCCCGGGACGCCGACGACTACACCGGCGAGCGCGACGGCTGGCGCCTGGAGCGCGATCCCACCGTCGCCGGCGAGCTGATCTCACCGATCCTCACCGACACCCCCCAGGCCTGGCGCGACGTGGCACTGGCCGTCGCGATCCTGCGTCGTCACGGCGCGGTCGCCTCGGTACGCGTCGGCAGCCACGTCCACGTCGGCGTCGACGACCTGGTGAGCGCGCACGGACCGATCGGGGCGATCGTCCGGCTGGAGAAGAACTTCGCCCGGGTGCAGGACACGTTCTTCCGCCTCGGTGCCTCGCCCGGCTCCCGCTACCACCGCGGCACCGACCAGACCGCACCGTACGTGCAGCCGTCGACGCCGTACCAGGAGACCCCGAAGCGGCTGGAGGAGGCGATCTACCACGACCGGGAGACCGCGCTGAACCTGGTGCCGCTGGCCGAGGACGTGCGGCTCTCCGAGCCGTACCTCCCGGGCCCGGGGCGGCACGTGGAGGTGCGGCTCTGGGGCGGCAGCCTCGACCTGGGCGTGATCCAGACCCAGGCGCGGCTGACCGGGGGCCTGGTCACGGACGCCGGCGACCGCGACGACTTCGGCGAGGCCCGGCCGCTGGGCCACCACGACCGGCGACGGGGCGCCGAGGGGGACGAGAAGGCGCTGGCCGACGTCCTCGCGCTGGTGCCGCCCGGATCGCACGCCATGCTCACCGCGTGGTTCGCGCAGACGGTGTGGCAACCGGCGCTCCCGAAAGCCGCGGTCGGGCACGCCCAGTTCATCCAGGTCGGACCGTCCGCACTGCGTCCGGACGCGGTGCAGCGCTACGAGCGGTTCGCGGCCGCGCGTCCCGGTCTCACCGTCGTCGCCCCGGTCTCCGACCCGGCCGGCTTCGTCGAGGCCGTGACCACGCTGCTGCGGAACGGCACCGACCCGCTCCTGGTGCTGCCCGGCATACCGGCCGGTGACCACCTGGCCGGCTGGGGTGAGCTCGCGGCCGGCACCGGCGTCCCGATCGTGGCGTTGCGTCCCTACCCCGGACCCCCGTCGGCCGCGCCGGGGCTGACCGCCCCGGCCGGGCACGAGTGGTACCTGGTGCGGGGCAACGGACTGGGGCCCGGGCTCGGCCCGGTGCTGGCGCCGGACGTGACGGCGCCGCCGTCGGGGTACCCGTTCACGCTGCCGCCGGGGCTGATCGAGGAGAACGGCGTGCTCCGCCGGCCGGGAACGACGTCGACGCCGCCGGTCGACGACGGCGTGACCACGGTGGTGATCGGCGCGATCGACGAGGGGACCGCGCAGCTGCCGGGCGCGTTCGCGGCCCCGGTCACGATCGTCGTCGAGCGGCCACCCGGCGTGCAGCGGCTGGCCGGCCTGTGGGCGTCGGCCCGGGCCGTGGGCGCCACCGTCGTGCTCCCCGTCGACAACGGCTGGGGCGCGCTGCGCCCGGACGGTCGGGTCAGCCGCCACGACCGGATCCCGGACGCCGCGGAACTGGCCGTCACGCCGGGCCAGGTGCACCCCGACCCGGACCGCTTCGGGCTCCCGACCCGCGTCCACCGGGACGGGCGGGTGTTCTGGATCGGCGCACCCCAGGCCGGGTCGTGGCCGGCGACGTTCGCGCGCGGCGCCGACGGCGAGACGGTGACGCTCGTCGTCCGCAACGCCACCGACGTCGACGGACTGGACGCGATGCTGCGCGGCCTGGGCGCGGACCGGCGGCGCGCCCTGCTCGTCGTGGCCACCGCGAGCGCCGACGCGGCGACGGTCGCGCGGAACCTCGCCCGCGCCCACGGGGTGACCACGCTCGTGCCGGTCAGCACCTCGCGCCGCACGCTCGGCCCGCGCGCCCTGGGCGACGAGGTCTCCGCTCCGCCCGGCGGCGGCTGGGCGCTGGCCCGCCCGCAGGGCGCCGGACCGGCGCTGCCGGACCGGGTCACCCGGGCCGAGATCGACCGGCGCATCGCGGGCCTGCGCTGGGGCGACCTGCCGCTGCCGGACGGAGTCCGCGCGGACGGACCCGCGCTGCTGACCGGAGACGTCGACGCGCCGGACCTCGAGCGTCTGGCCGAGGACCGCTCGGGCGTGACGCTGCTGGTGGGCACGGGCCACCCGGACGTGGACGCCGTACTGAGCGGGTTGACGTCCGTGCTCCCCGGCCGGAGCGACACGCTCGTCGTCCACACCGGACCGACCGCGCACGACGTCCGGGCACTCGCCGTGCGTCACGGGTTCGCGGTGGCGGTGTCCGGTCCGCAGACGTGGACGGTGGTCCACCGGGACGGCACGGTCGTCGAGATCGCCGGACCGCTCACCCCCGAGGCGCTGCTCGCCGCCCCGGCGCCCACCCTGCTCGGGCTGCCCGCCGGAGCGGAGCAGGACGGCCGGATCCTCTGGGTGGACGTGCCCGACCCGGCGGTTCGCGACCGGTACCGGTCGCTGCTGGACTCGGGGGCGCCGTTCCTGGTCGTCGCGGGTGGCCCGGACGGAGCGGACGTCGCGCTGCGGATCGGCGAGCGGCTCGGCACCGGCGACCGCACGGACGGGTTGCCGCCACTCGTCGTCCTCACCGAGCCGCCGTCCGACGCGACCGGCCGGCTGGGCGTTCGCGCCGTCGACCACCGGATGGTCGTCGTCTGGCCGGAGACGACGACCGACCCGTGGAGCACGCCCGGCTGGAACGTCGTGCTGGCCGTGCTGACCGCCGCCGACGCGCTGCCCGACCCGCTCACCGCCGAGGCCGTCCGTGGCCTGTTGGAGACCGGGGACCCGGCCCTGGCATCATCCGGGGAGAGCGACGAGTCCGATTCCGCGTCGGAACCCGACTCCGAGGACGGAGACCTCTGAGATGACGAGCTACCCGGCGGTTCGGATTCGCGCCGGGGCGTCGCAACCGCCCCGGCGTCCGGACGGCGAGTTCTTCCGCTTCGAGCTGATCGACGGGGGCGGCCGCTGGCGCGTCTACGCCGACGACCGCACCGACCTGGTCGCCGATCTCATCCCCGGCTACGACACGCTGCCCGACGACGCGGCGCGCCGGGTCGCACGCACCGGCGCGCTGCTCGGCGCGCAGATCCTGGCCCAGGCGCGGCTGATCACCGACCTCGGCACCGACGACTGCACCGAGGAGCAGAAGGCGCTGCTGCTGGGCACCCGGGACACACCGCCGGTGCTGGACGAGGAGTGGACGGCGCCGGTGCCACTCGTGCTGATCAGCGGGCTCTACGAGCCCTACACGGCGCTGCCCCGCCCGGACGGCGACATCATCTGGCTCGACTCGGACACCGAGGACTCGTACCTGCGCGCGCTGCGCGTCACCGGGATGGTCGTGCTGGCCGAACGGTCCTGACCGTCCCCCCGAGCCGGGGCCCCACGAACACCGTGGGCCCCGGCTTCGTCGTTCACGCACTGGCCATCTGCCGGACCCGCTGAGGCCTGATCGGATTACCGGCGTCGCTCCGTGCCCGGTGTTGCATCGCCTGGTGCGCTGAGATCGGCGTCCGACGCTGAATACGTCAACGACCGCCGGCCGACAATCGGTCCCGCGGCGATTCGCCGTGCCCTTTCGGCGGCGTTCGAACTCGGAAAGGAGCGCTGCCCGTAATGGGTATGCAGGTTTCTCCCGAGATCGCGAAGCTCTTTCAGGTGTTGACCGGTGAAGAGTGGCCG
>NZ_BAAAGX010000012.1:181484-237029 GCF_039524755.1 Cryptosporangium japonicum | reverse complement strand
CAACCACGCCGCCTAATACCGTTGCCACGACCGGTTGACTCCAAGGGCCCGGGAAGACGTCGTAGGCCCGGGAACCTGTGGACGGTCTCGGCGCGCTAACCCTCCGAGCGCTCATCGTGGTCCGGTGCCACGCTCTCCGTATCGCCCGGCCCGTCTCCGCCGCGCGTTCTTCCGCGGCTCCGACGCCGTCCGGGCCGGTCTCCTGACGCCCGATCAGCTCCGCGGCCAGGCCTGGCGGAAGCTCTACCGCGACGTGTACGTGGACGCGGCCGTCCCGGTGAGCTACGCGCTGCGGTGCCGGGCGGCGAGGCTGATCCTCCCCGGGGGCGGCGCGCTCACCGGTGTATCGGCGGCCTGCCTCGACGGCGTCCCGATCGGCGAGCCGGACGACCTCGTCCACGTCATCGCACCGTCCGGCACCCGGTGGGAGCGGCGCGGGTGCCGGCTCACCCGGACGCCCTACCTGCCGGCCGACCACCTCGTGCCGGGTGAGCTGCCCCGCACCATCCGGCTGCGGACGGCTTGGGAGATCGCGTCCGCGCGGAACGTGCTGGAGGCGGTGGCCGCCCTGAACGTCGTGTTCCGTCACCAGCGGCCGAGCAGGCGCGCGATGGATCCGTGGGTCGCGGCCGATCCGGAGTCCCCGGCGGCACGGGCGATCGATCTCGCCGACCCGCTGGCCGAATCGCCCCAGGAGTCGCGCAGCCGGGTCCTGCTGGTGTCGGCGGGCTTCCCCAGGCCGACGTCCCAGTACGAACTGCACCGTGCCGGAAGGTTCGTCGCCCGCTTCGATCTGGCCTGGCCGGAGGCCAGGGTGGCGGTCGAGTACGAGGGCGAGGTGCACGCCGAGCGGATCGGTCGCGATCGGATGCGCCTCAACCGGATTCACGACGCCGGGTGGGAGGTTTTCTTCCTCACCAAGGAGCAGCTACGGGAGCCCGCGCGGTTCCGCATCTTCTGCGATCAACTCCGCCGCGCGCTGGCTCGCAACCGGGCCTACGACAAGTAACCGGCCCGACGACGGATTCCCGGGCCTACGACAGCCCCGGTAACCCCGAAAACCCGCCGTAGCCCCGAAAACCCGTCGGGCCCGTTCCCCGAAGGGATCGGGCCCGACGGGGTAGGACTCAGAGCTCTCGGAACGCCAGAGCCACGTTGTGGCCGCCGAAGCCGAACGAGTCGTTGATCGCCGCGCTGATCTTCATCTTGCGCGGGGTGTTCGCCGCGATGTCCAGGCAGACCCCGTCGTCCGGGTTCTCCAGGTTGATCGTGGGCGGAACCACGCCGTCCCGGATCGCCAGCACGGTCGCGATCGCCTCCACCGCGCCGGCCGCGCCGAGCAGGTGCCCGGTCATCGACTTCGTCGCGGTGACGACCGGGTGGTCCCCGATCGCGGTGCGCAGTGCCAGCAGCTCACCCATGTCGCCGGCCGGCGTCGACGTGGAGTGGCCGTTGACGTGCTGGATGTCGGCGCCGGTGAGGCCGCCGTCGGCCAGCGCCTCGGACACGGCCCGCGCCTGCCCGGAACCCGAGGGGTCCGGCTGCACGAGGTCGTAGCCGTCGGCCGTGATGCCGGCCCCGGCCAGCACCGCGTACCCGGAGCGGCCCCGGGCGCGGGCGTGTTCGGCCCGCTCGAGCACGACCATGCCGCCGCCCTCACCCAGGACGAACCCGTCCCGGGCCTTGTCGAACGGACGCGACGCGCGCTCGGGCTCGTCGTTGCGCGTCGACATGGCGCGCATGGCCCCGAAGCCGGCCATCGGCAGCGGGTGGATGCAGGCCTCGGCGCCGCCGGCCAGGACGATGTCGGCCTTGCCGGACCGGATCAGCTCCAGCCCCATCGCGATCGCCTCGGCGCCGGTGGCGCAGGCCGACACGGGGGCCCGGACCGCGGCCTTCGCGCCGAGCTCCAGCCCGACGACGGCGGCCGGCCCGTTCGGCATCAGCATCGGGATGGTGAGCGGGGAGACCCGGCGGGGGCCCTTCTCCCGGAGCACGTCCCACTGGCCGAGCAGCGTCAGCGCGCCACCGATGCCGGAGCCGACGACCACGGCGACGCGCATCGGGTCGACGTCCGGCGCACCGGCGTCCTGCCAGGCCTCGCGTGCGGCCACGACGGCGACCTGCTGCACGCGGTCCATGCGGCGCGCCTTGACCCGTTCGATGACCTCGGTGGGCTCGACCGCGAGCTTGGCGGCGATCCGCACCGGCAGATCGGTGGCCCAGTCGTCGGTCAGTGCCGCGACGCCGGACTTGCCGTCCAGCATCGCCTGCCAGGTGGAGGCGACGTCGCCACCGAGCGGGGTGGTGGCACCCAGCCCGGTGACGAGCACCTCGACGTTCGCCCCGGCGCCGGTGGGCGCCGAGGCGGCGGAAACCGCCTGAGCGGCGGGGACCTCAGCGGAGGGGCGCTCGGTCATACGATCAGGCCTGCGCCTGGGAGATGTAAGCCACCGCGTCGCCGACGGTCTTCAGACCCTGCACGTCGTCGTCCGGGATCTTGACGCCGAACTTCTCCTCCGCGGCCACCACGACCTCGACCATGGACAGCGAGTCCACGTCCAGGTCGTCGGTGAACGACTTGTCGTCGGCGACGTCGTCCTTCTGGACGTCGGCGATCTCCTCGAGGATCTCAGCCAGACCGGCGCGGATCTCGTCGTTGCTGCTCACTGTTGACGCATTCCTCTCTGTGGTGACGGCTCAGGGGATGGTAATGACCTGGCCGGCGTACGTGAGACCCCCACCGAAGCCGAACAGCAGGGCCGGGCCGCCGGAGGGCAGCTCACCCCGTTCGACCAGCTTCGAGAGGGCCAGTGGGATCGAGGCCGACGACGTGTTGCCGGACTCGACGATGTCCCGGGCGATCACCGCGTTCGTCGCCCCGAGGCGCTTGGCGATGTGATCGATGATGCGGACGTTGGCCTGGTGCGGGATGAACGCCACCAGGTCGGCGGGGTCGACACCGGCGCGCTCGCACGCGGCGCGGGCGAACGGGGCGAGCGCGGTCGTCGCCCAGCGGAAGACGGCCTGGCCCTCCTGCCGGATGAAGCCGTCGTCGTCGATGTTGAGCACGTCCCCGCGGGGGCCGTCGCTGCCCCAGTACACCGGGCCGATGCCGTTCTGCTCGGCCGCGGTGACCACCGCGGCCCCGGCGCCGTCGGCGAACAGGATGCACGTGGTGCGGTCGGCGAAGTCGATCACGTCGGTGAGCTTCTCGGCGCCGATCACCAGCGCGGTCTTCGCCGCCCCGGACACGATCGCGTGCTGCGCGGTGGCCAGCCCGTAGCTGAAGCCCGAGCAGGCGGTGTTGACGTCGAACGCACCCGGCGCGTTGATGCCCAGCCGCGCGGCCACCTGGCTGGCGACGTTCGGCAGCATGGTCGGGGGCGTGAGCGTGGCGACGATCACCAGGTCGACGTCGGCGGCCTCGATGCCGGCGTTGGCCAGCGCCTTACCGGCCGCGGCCACCGACATGTCCAGGCACGTCTCGCCCTCGGCGGCGAACCGGCGGGCCTTGATGCCCACCCGGTCCTGGATCCAGGCGTCGTTGGTCTCGACGCCGAACTGGGTGGTCAGGTCGTCGTTGGTGACGATGCGTGCGGGCTGGTAGTGACCGAGGCCGACGACGCGGGCGCCGGGTCCGTCGGTGTAGCGGCTCATCGGGGGTCCTCCGAACTGTGCGCGGCGATCAGCTCGGCGGCAGCCGGCAGGTCGTCTGGTGTGTTGACGGTGACGACCTGGACGCCCTTCATCGCGCGCTTGGCCAGCCCCGCGAGCGTACCCGCCGGGGCGAGTTCGATCGCCGCGGTGACCCCCAGCTCCAGCAGGGTGGCCTGGCAGGAGTCCCACCGCACCGGCGAGGTGACCTGGGCGACGATCCGGGCGAGGGCATCCGCCCCGGAGGTGACCGCGGCGCCGTCGGCGTTCGACAGCAGGGTGGCGGTGGGCTCACCCACGGTGACCTCCACCGACCCGAGGGCCTCCCGGGCCGGCGCCATGTACGGCGTGTGGAACGCGCCCGCGACCTGCAGCGCGATCACCCGCGCCCGGGCCGGCGGGTCGTCGGCCAGCTTCGCCAGGGCGGGCAGTGGGCCGGCCGCGACGATCTGACCGGCGCCGTTGCGGTTGGCCGGGTGGAGGCCGAGCGCGTCGAGACGCTCCAGCACCTCGGCCTCGACACCGCCGAGCACCGCGCTCATCCCGGTGGGTTCGAGCGCGCACGCGGCGGCCATCTCCCGTCCGCGGGCGGCGGCCAGCGCGACGGCGTCGTCGGGCGAGAGCACCCCGGCGAGCCCGGCGGCGGTCAGCTCACCGATGCTGTGGCCGGCGACGACCGAAGCCCGGTCGACCGGCAGGAAGGCCGCGACGGTGAGCCCGGCGGCGACCAGCAGGGGTTGGGTCTTGGCGGTGTCCCGGATCTCGTCGGCATCGGCCTCGGTCCCCAGCCGCACGAGGTCGAGATCAGTGACCTCGGAGTACGAGCGGAGCGCGGCGGTGGCCCGGTCGGCGCCGTCCCAACCGGTGAGCCACGGGGTGAGGAAACCTGGCTTCTGCGAGCCCTGTCCGGGGGCGAGTAGGGCGAGCACGTAAGAAGCCTCGCAACTGAACCGGTTCTTTCGCGGTAGGGCGAGCCACTAACTCCCACGCAGGTTTTTGGAGGAAACCTCCAAAGGAAGCGGGATGCGCGCGACGCGCGTCACTTGCTGAGCTCTTTTCAACCTCATGGATTTCCGCAGGGTGAACGCCGCCCGAGGGGTCGGTCGAAAAGAACTCAGTGCCCGTGCATGCGCCCGATGGCGAGGGCGAGCCGCAGGCTGAACGCCTCCCGGGGGTTCGTCGGGGCCAGGCCGGTGATTTCCCCGATTCGTCGCAGACGGTAACGCACGGTATTGGGGTGCACGAACAGCATCCGGGCGGTGCCTTCGAGGGTGCCGCCGCTGTCGAGGTAGACCGAGAGCGTCTCGACGAGCGTGGGCCCGGCCGCGTCGAGCGGCTTGTAGACGTCGGACACCAGCCGGCGCCGGGCCTCGGTGTCACCGGCGAGCACCCGTTCGGGCAGCAGGTCGGCCGCGGCGACCGGCCGGGGCGCCGCCGGCCAGGCCGCCACGGCCCGCCAGCCGGCCTCGGCCGCGCGCGCGGATTCCGGTGCCCCGGACAGGGCCGGCACCGCGTGGCCGACCACCACCGGGCCCGGCCCGAACTCCGCGAGCAGCATCTGGGTGGCCCGCACCGGATCGTCGGCCCCACCGAGCACGGCGACCAGCCGCTGCCCCTGGACGCCGGCCAGCACGTCCAGCCCGGCCCGCCGGCCGATGTGCACGAGGCTGTCGACGATCTGGTCGGAGTCGGCCACGGTGGCCGACCCGGGTGCGGTGCCGATCACCACCGAGACGGGGGACAGGTCGGTCCACCCCAGGGCGGCCGCCCGGCTGGCCAGCGCGTCGGCCGGGTCGCCACGCAGCAGGGCGTCGACCAGGAGGGCCTGGAGGCGCAGGTCCCAGGCGCCGCGGGTCTCCGCCGCCCGGGCGTAGACCTCGGCGGTGGCGAACGCGACCTCGCGCGAGTACCGCAGGATCGCCTCCCGCAGCTCGGACTCCTCGCCCGGCGCGGCCAGCTCACCGGCCTGTTCCTCGGCCACCTCGACGGTGATCTTCACCATCGCCAACGCCTGCTGGAGCGTCACCGAGCGGGCCATCTCGCGCGGCGCGGCGCCGAACACGTCGCCGGTGACCTTCGGGCGGCTGATCGGGCTGCGCATCCACTGCACCAGTGACCCGATGCCGGCCTGCACGACGAGCGTCACCCAGGAGCGCTGGTCGGCCGGGAGCGCGCGGAACCAGGGGAGCGTGTCGTCCATCCGCGCCACGCTCCGCGTCGCCAGCGCGCCGGAGGCCCGTTCGATCCGGCGGAGCGTCGCGGCGAGTGGAGCGGAGGTCACGGGCGAAGCGTCCCACGTCAGCCAGGCGAGCGACCAAACTAGTTAGATAGCGCAACTATGTAGTAGTGTCGACGGGGTGCTAGGCGAAGAGCTGTACGTCCGGATCGCCCGGTTGCACCGGTTGATCGCCACCGACGTCGTCGCCGGGCCGAGCGTCGCCCAGGCGAGAACGCTCGGGCGGCTGCTGGCCGACGGCCCGCAACGCGTCAGCGCGCTCGCGGCGGCGGAGCGCACCGCGCAGCCGTCGATGACCGCGCTCGTCGACCGCATGGAGAAGGCCGGCTGGGTCACGCGCCGGCCCGACCCCACCGACGGTCGCGCGGTCACCGTGACCGTCACCGAGCGGGGCGCCGCCGAGGTGGCCGAGGTGCGGGTCGCCTCCGGCCGGGCGCTGGACGAGCGGCTGGCCCGGCTCTCCGAGCCGGACCGCACGGCCCTCCGGGCCGCACTACCCGCGCTCGACGCCCTGTTGGCGACCGACTGACCGTTAAGACCGTTCATCGACGCCGAGCGGCGAACCGCGGCGAGGCGGCGGACGTGGCACGAACCGAGGGAGACATCATGACCGACCTCGCCCAGCGAGAAGCGGCGCCGGCCGCGCGGCCGAGCATCCTGCGCCAGCCCATGGCGGTGTGGGCGGTGGCGTTCGCGTCGGTGATCGCGTTCATGGGCATCGGGCTGGTCGACCCGATCCTGCCGGCGATCGCCCGTGACCTGGACGCCACCCCGAGCCAGACGTCGCTGCTGTTCACCAGCTACATGGCCGTGACCGGCGTCGCGATGCTGATCACCGGCGTGGTGTCCAGCCGGATCGGGCCGCGCTGGACGTTGCTCTCCGGGCTCGCGGTGATCGTCGTGTTCGCGGCGCTGGCCGGCGCCTCCGACTCGATCGGCGCGATCGTCGGGTTCCGGGCCGGCTGGGGCCTGGGCAACGCGTTGTTCATCGCGACCGCGCTCGCCACGATCGTCGGGGCCGCGAGCGGCGGGGTGGCCAGCGCGATCATCCTGTACGAGGCCGCGCTCGGGCTCGGCATCGCGACCGGGCCGCTGCTCGGCGGGGTGCTCGGTGGCATCAGCTGGCGCGGGCCGTTCTTCGGCGTCGCGGTGCTGATGGCGGTCGCGTTCGTGGCGATCCTGGCGCTGCTGCCGCCGATCCCGAAGGCCACCCGGACCACGTCGGTGCTCGACCCGTTCCGGGCGCTGCGCCACCGCGGCCTGCTGACGCTGGGGCTGACCGCGCTATTCTACAACTTCGGGTTCTTCACGCTGCTGGCCTACACCCCGTTCCCGCTGGGCATGGACGCGCACGGTCTCGGCCTGGTGTTCTTCGGCTGGGGGCTGTGCCTCGCGTTCACGTCGGTGTTCGTCGCGCCGCGGCTGCAGCGGGTGTTCGGCACGCTGCGGACGATGTACGTGAACCTCGCCGCGCTGGCGTTGTTGCTGGTCGTGATGGGGTTCGGGGTGTCCTCGCCGGCGACGCTCGTCGTCTGTGTCGTCGCGGCCGGCCTGCTGCTCGGCATCAACAACACGCTGATCACCGAGTGCGTGATGGAGGCCGCGCCGGTCGAGCGCGGGGTGGCGTCGGCGGCGTACAGCTTCGTGCGGTTCATCGGTGGGGCGATCGCGCCGTACCTGGCGACGAAGCTCGCCGAGGAGGTCAACGCCGAGATCCCGTTCTACGTCGGGGCGTTCGGGGTGGGGCTGGCGGTCGTCGCGCTGTGGCTCGGGCGCGGGTACCTGCGCCACGTCGACCGGCACGAGCCCGCCGAGGGCACCCCGGCCGAGGCGGCCGTCATGACCGCCGCTGACGCCGACTGACCCGCGGCCGGGCCGGCGGGTAGAAACGACGCATGAGCGAACCGTTGCCGCCGGGCGGGCGCCCGGGTCGGCTGCTGGCCTACGGACCCGGGCCGGACCAGGTGGCCGAGTTCTACGAGGCGCCCGACCCGTCCGCGTTGGTGCTGTTCCTGCACGGCGGGTACTGGCGCGCGCGGTACGACCGGTCGCACGCGCGTCCGCTGGCGGCCGCGCTGGCCGACGCCGGTTACGCGGTTCTCCTCGCCGAGTACCGCCGGGTGGGGCAGCCGGGCGGCGGTTACCCCGGCACGCTCGAGGACGTCGCCACGCTGATCGACACGCTGCCGGGCGCGCTCGTGCCGGACCGGCCGCTGATCCTCGCCGGCCACTCGGCCGGCGGTCACCTGGCCCTGTGGGCGGCTGCCCGCCCGTCGCTGCCGGCGGGCGCCCCCGGCGCGGCGCCCGCGACGGTCCCGATCGCCGGAGTGGTGGCGTTGGCGCCGGTCGCCGATCTGCGGGTGGGGGCGGAGCTGGGCCTGGGGGACGGCGCGATCGAGGCGTTCCTCGGCGGCTCGCCGGCGTCGGTGCCCGAGCGGTACGCGATCGCCGACCCGACCGGCCTGCCCGCGCCGGCCGTTCCGGTCACGATCGTGCACGGCGAGGCCGACGACGTCGTCCCCCCGGCCGTGTCGCGCAACTACGCCGCCGACGGCCGGGCCGCGCTGACCCTGATTCCCGGGGCCGACCACTTCGGCGTCATCACCCCGGGCTCATCCGACTGGCCACACGTAGTGGCCGCCGTCAATACCCGGACATACCACGCCTGATCAGTAGAATCCCCCGCTAACAACGCCAAGGGGGGATGGTCATGGCGGAGCGGACACGAAAAGCGGTCGTGCCGAGCGGCGTCGAACGCACGATGGCCGAGGACGAGCTGATCGTCAGCAAGACCGACGCCAAAGGGATCATGACCTACGTCAACGACGTGTTCCTCCGCGTCTCGGCGTATCCCGAGAGCGAGGTGCTCGGTCAGCCGCACAACATGATCCGGCACCCCGACATGCCGCGCTGCGTCTTCAAGCTGCTCTGGGACACGATCAAGTCCGGCCAGGAGATCTTCGCCTACGTCGTGAACCTGGCCGGCGACGGTGCGCACTACTGGGTGCTCGCCCACGTGACGCCGTCGTTCGGGCCCGGTGGCCAGATCATCGGGTACCACTCCAACCGGCGGACGCCGGACCGGGCCGGCATGGACGTGATCCGCCCGCTCTACGGCCAGCTGGTCGCCGAGGAACGTCGGCACGCCAAGTCGTCCGAGGCGCTGGCGGCCTCCACCGCGATGCTCACCCGCAAAGCCGAGGAGCACGGCGGGTACGAGCGCTTCGTCTGGTCGCTCGAGTCGACGAGGGCGGGTGCCCGGTGAAGAACGTGGACGGACAGTCGGAGGTCGAGGTCTACCGGGGTGCGCTCCGTGCGCTGGCCGTCGCGTGCGAGGCCACCGGCAAGGGCGACTTCGAGGTGCGGGTGCCGCAGCTGCCCGGCGAGGACCGCTACCCGGACGTCGCCACGATCCGGCACAGCCTGAACCACCTGCTCGACATGACCGACGCCTTCATCCGGGAGGCCGCCGCCTCGCTGACCTCGGCCACCGAGGGGCGTTTCCACCGGAAGTTCCTCGAGCGCGGCATGCAGGGCACGTTCCGCTCCGGGGCCCGGTCGATAAACGTGGCCCGCGAGGCCATGCAGGCGAGCGCGCGACGGGTGGACGAGGTGGCCGAACACCGGCTCGTCCTCGCGGCCGACTTCGAGAACGCGGTGCTCTCGGTCTCCGAGACCGTGGCCGCGGCCTCCACCGAGCTCGGCGCGTCGGCCCAGACGCTGGCCACCGCGACCGGCAAGGCCGTCGAGGCCACCGACCAGGCCACGGCCACGATCCGGACGATGAGCGAGGCCTCGGCGCAGATCGAGCAGATCGTCCAGATCATCACGAAGATCTCGGCGCAGACGCGGCTGCTGGCGCTCAACGCGACGATCGAGGCCGCTCGGGCGGGGGAGGCCGGCAAGGGCTTCGGCGTGGTCGCCACCGAGGTCAAGCAGCTCGCCGACGAGACCTCGCGCGCCAGCGAGCGCATTCTCGAGCAGGTCACCGACGCGAGCTCGCGTACCGACGACGCGGTCACCGCGATCCGCAGCGTCACCGAGTCGGTCTCCGAGATGGACCAGATGGCGGCCGGCATCGCCGAGGCGGTCGAGGGCGGCGGCGCCGGTGGCGGCGGCCTGTCGCAGATGGCCGAGACGCTCAGCAGCGAGGTCACGAAGTTCCTGGCGGTGCTGCGCCAGGGATGACACGACGCAATCACGGGTGTGTCACATTCGTGTAATTACGTCACAGAAGTTCTAATCTGTGCGCATGGCGAAGCATCGTGCGATTTGTCCGTCTCTGGTTACTGTCGCGTCTCTCTTGACCCTGTTGCTCGGGGCCGCGGTGATGGCCGAGGTCGCGGTCGCCGCGGTGCCGGGCGTTCTGATCTGGCAGCTGGCCGTGGCCTGGGTGGCCTGCTCCGTCGCGCTCGGCCTGCGCGAAGGCCGGTCTTGGGCGCTCTACGCCACGGCGATCCTGGCCGCGGTGAGCCCCGGCCTCGCGATCGTCGCCGCCGACGTGGTCGGCCCGGTTGCCGCGGCGCCGTTCCTCCTGGCGCCCGCCGCCGTCGCGCTGCTCGTTCCCGAGCGCTCGGCGCGGTGGCTGCGGCGCCGCCGGCCGATCTCGGCTCCCACCGGGCGCATCATGGTCAGCACCCCGGTGACCGGGAGCACGACCCGGACGTCGGCGGCGCTGGCCGTGCAGAGCGACTACGCGCTGGTCGGTGCGGTTCCGGCCCAGGGCTCCGCCGGGTCGTCGAGGTAGGGCTGCACCGGGCGGCCGACGTCCGGAGCGCAGGGAGCTCCCTGGGGCTGAGGGCCGGTCGACGACCGGTCGGGGAGCACGGGCCGGGCAGCGCGACGCGCTGCCCGGCCTTTCGCGTCGTCAGATCTCGCGCAGCCGGGGGAGCACCCGCTCGCACACCTCGGTGGCCCAGCTCGGCGGGTCGTCGACCGTCCGGTTGCCCACCCACACCTGCTCGACGCCGAGCGTCGCGTACTGCTCCATCGTGCGCAGGAACGTGTCGGTGTCGCCGAGCGGGTCGAGGCCGGTGATGATCGTCTTCTCGATCTCCGCCGGGTCGCGGCCCAGGTCCGCGCAGTGCCGGTTCAGCACCTCGATCTTGTGGGCCACGGTCTCCACGTCGGGCGCGAACAGGTTGCACAGATCGCCGTACTGCGCGACCAGCCGGAGCGTCTTCTTCTCGCCGGAACCGCCGATCATCACCCGCGGACCGGGGCGCTGGATCGGCTGCGGCACGCAGAGCGTCTCCGCGAGCCGGTAGTGGCGGCCCTCGAAGGGACCGTCGTCGTCGCTGAACATCTGCCGGGAGATCCGCAGCGTCTCCTCCAGCCGCTCGAACCGCTCGGCCAGCGGCGGGAACGGGACGCCGAGCGCGTGGTGCTCCCTCTCGTACCAGGCGGCGCCGATGCCGAACAGCGCCCGCCCCTCGGACAGCACGTCGAGCGTCGCGACGGTCTTGGCCAGCAGGCCCGGATGGCGGTAGGTGACGCCGGTGACCAGCAGCCCGAGCGTGATCCGGCGGGTGATGCCGGCCAGGAAGCCCAGCCCGGTGTAGCCCTCGAGCATCGGTTCGGAGGCCGGCGCGACGTTCTCCATCTGGAACCAGTGGTCCATCAACGTGAAGGTGGTCGCGCCGCCCTCGTCGGCGGCGCGAGCGGTCGCTGCGAGCAGCGGCGCGATCGCGGTGTTCCCGCCCGGAAAGGAGAAGTTCGGGTAGTGGATCGCAAGTTTCACCGACCAACCGTAAGCCGTCAGCCGGTGGTGCGCCTCCGGGGCGCGCGGCGCGGGTAGGCCTTCGCCGTCTCGGCCAGCCGGGACGCGTGCTCGGCCTGGCGCCGCCAGTGGCCGTAGAGCGCTCCGCTCGCCGCGAGCTGGTCGAACGTCGCGATCGTGTCGGCCGCCACGAACGCCGGCTCGGCGTCCCGCCAGGGTGTGCCGGGCAGCGGCATGAACGTGTGCGCGTGAATGCGTCCGCCGAGGGCCGCCACGGCTTCGGCCAGCCGCAGCGAGGCCGCCGCGTCCTCGGCGTCCTCACCCGGCATCCCGAACAGGAAGTCGACGTTGGGCCGGAAGCCCTCCTCGGCGGCGATCCGCACCGCGTCCAGCACCGGACCGGCGCCGTGGCCGCGCCGCGACGCCGCGAGCATCCGGTCGGACCCCGACTGGGCACCGATGATGATGTTGTCGTTCGACACGTACTTGCGCAGCATCCGCATCGCCTCGGGCGTGACGTGCTCGGGCCGCACCTCCGACGGGAACGACCCGAAGAACAGCCGGCCGTGCGGCGGCAGCTCGGCCCGCACCGTGCCGAGCAGCTCCTCCACCGCGTCGAGGTCGGGCTCCTCGGTCTGGGTGCCGTACGACAGCGACGTCGGCGTCGTGAAACGCACGTCCTTCATGCCGTCGGCGACCATCGCACGCACGTGCCAGCGGACGTTCTCGACGCTGCGGTGCCGGAAGCGCGCGGAGAACATGAACGGCGTCTGGCAGAACTTGCAGGCATAGATGCAGCCGCGGGTGAGCTCGATCGGGCCGTACTTGTGGTGCTTCAACGAGAACGAGCCGAACGCGTCGAGCTCGCGGGTGATCGCCGGGCCGGTACGCAGGGCCACGCCGTCGGCGTCACGGACGGCCAGCCCGCGGACGCCGGTCAGCGGCGCACCCGTGCCGACCGCGTCGACCAGCCGGATGATCGTCGTCTCACCCTCGCCGATCGCGGCGACGTCCCAGCCCGCGTCGAGCACCTGCTGCGGCTCGGCGGTGGCGTGCACCCCGCCGGCCACGTGCAGCACGCGCTCGTCGTCCACCAGGGCCCGGATGGTGGCGAGTTCGACGGCGAGCGCGTCGGCGTCGGGTGAGTAGAACGACCAGAGCACCAGCACACGGTCGGCTTCGTCCAGAGCGGAGCCGACCGCCGCCGCGGTCTCGTGCGGCGAGGTCGCGAACGCGACGGTGAACGGGGTCTCCGGAGGCTCGGCCTCCAGCGCCCCGAGCAGAGCGTGGTGGCCGTAGGTCACGGCCTTGCGGTACCGGAGGATGACGGCGACGCTCACGCCGCCATTCTCGCTCAGGGCAGAGCGGGGGGTGCGGCGCCCGGCCGCTGGGTGGGGACGACGACGCCGGGCGGTGGGCCCGGAGGAGCGTCCGCGGCCGACGGCGGGCGTTCCGGGGCCACGTGCCAGGACACCGTGACCGAGACCGGGGCGCGGGCGCCGACGGTCGGGGTGTCGTAGTGGACGTCGACGCGGTCGGGCCGCCCCGGGGTGCCGTCGCAGACGCGCTCGGCCAGCCACGTGCCGGAGTACGTCCGGTCGGGTCCGTCGGGTGGGGAGTGGATGACGACAGCGGTTCCGTCGGGGAGTCGGACTTCGGAGGGCATGGGGGATCGCCTCCCGCAGGCGTACTGAATGGAGTCAGAAAGAGGGTCAGGAAGTCACTGAGCGATAGCTGATGGTTACCCGGTGAGCCGGGAAGCTGAAACGGATCAGCCTGGAGGCGTACGCCCGCGGGCCACTGTGCCGGTGATCGCACCTGGCTACCGTGAGCGGATGCGACGCCTGCACGTCCTTCCGGTGACGGTCGTCGTAGTGCTGTGTGCGTTGTTCGTCGCGGCCTACGGCAACCGCGGCGGCCCCGGCGTGGTGGGGCCCCTGTTCGTGGTGCTGGCCTGGCCGATCGTGTGGCGGAGCCGGCCGGTCGTCGGGCTGGGGCTGGTGCTCCTGTTCACCGCGCTGCTCACCCCGCTCTACGACCCGGAGACGGTCGGGCCGGTCGGCTGCGCGGCGGCCATCCTCGCGGTCGGTCGGCTGGCCGCCGTCCGGTCCTGGCGGGCCTCGCTGCCGGGCGCCGGGGTGGCGTTCGTGGTGCTCGCGCTGCTCGGCGCGGCGTTCTATGTGGACCGCGGCGGCGTGCTCACCACTGCGCTGGTGTTCGCGCTGGCGATCGGGTGCGGGTGGGCGGTGGGCAACACGATCCGGCAGACCCGGGAGAGCGTGGTCGCGCGACGCCGGGAGGAGACCGAGCTCGCGGTCGCGGCCGAACGGCTGCGCATCGCGCGTGAGCTGCACGACCTGGTCGCGCACAGCATGGGCGTGATCGCGTTCCAGGCCGGCGCGGGGCGGCGGGTGATCGGGACCCGGCCGGTCGAGGCACGCAACGCGCTGGACGCGATCGAGACGACGTCGCGCGAGGCGCTGGCCGAACTGCGGCGCACGCTGGCCGCGCTCCGGCGTTCGGACCCCGCCGGCGCGCCCACCCTGCCGACGCCACGCCTGGCCGACCTCGACCGGCTGGCCGCCTCCGTGCGCGTGGAGGTGACCCGCGCCGGTGAGGTCCGGGAACTGCCGGCCGACCTCGAGCTCTCGGCGTACCGGATCGTGCAGGAGTCGGTGACCAACGTGGTCCGCCACGCCGGCACCGACTCCTGCACGGTGCGGCTGGACTACCGGGAGGCCGAGCTGGCGATCGAGGTGCTGGACGACGGCCCCGGAACCGGCGCCCCCGGCACCGGGTACGGCATCGTCGGCATGCGCGAGCGGGTCACGCTGCTCGGCGGCACGTTCGCGGCCGGACCCCGGCCCGAGGGTGGCTTCCGGGTGGCGGCCACAATCCCCCTTCATGATTAGCGTCGTGCTGGCCGACGATCAGCCGTTGATCCGGTCCGCGCTGCGGGTGCTGCTCGCCGAGGAAGCCGACCTCGAGCTGGTGGGGGAGGCCGCCACCGGCGCCGAGGCCGTCGCGCTGGCGCGTGCCCACCGGCCCGACGTCGTCGTGATGGACCTGCGGATGCCGGAGATGGACGGGATCGCCGCGACCGCGCTGATCGCCGAGACCCTGCCGGACACCCGCGTCGTGGTGCTGACGACGTTCGACGACGACGAGTACGTCTACGGGGCGCTGCGTGCCGGCGCCAGCGGGTTCCTGGTCAAGGACATGGGGCTCGACGACATCCTGGCCGCGATCCGGGTGGTGGCCGGCGGGGACGCGCTCATCGCGCCGAGCGTCACCAGGCGGCTGGTCGACACGCTGGCGGGGCGGAAACCCGCGCCGGCGGGCCGCCCCTCGATCGCCGGGGTCACCGACCGGGAACGCGAAGTCCTGACGCTCGTCGGACGGGGACTGTCCAACGCCGAGATCGCGGCCGAGCTGTTCATCAGCATCGCCACCGCGAAGGCCCACGTGGCCCGGCTGCTGACCAAACTGGACGCCAGGGACCGGGTGCAGCTGGTGATCCTGGCCTACGAGTTCGGGTTGGTCAGCCCCGGGGACTAAGCCTGGTGACCAGGGGTGATGTCGTCCGCGGCCCGATGTGGACGGCGGGGTGATCCCGACACCGTTCCGGTATGAAAACGCGGGTTTTATTCGGTGTCCAGATCCTGCTGGTGGTGGTGTTCGCGGTTCTCTGGAACCCGCTGGACTTCTTCATCTACCGGCTCGGCGGTCAGGTCGTCGGCGACGGAGCCCGGCTCTACCTGGAGCAGCAGGCCGCGCACTGGTTCACCTACACGCCGTTCGCGGCGGTGCTGTTCGAGCCGCTGTCGTGGGTGCCGCTGGTACCCGCCCGGGTGCTCTGGGAGCTGGCGTCGGTCGCGGCGTTCGTCGTGGCCTGCCGCCAGTTCGTCTCCTGGCGGTGGGCGGTGCTCGGGCTGATGCTGGAACCGGTCTGGCACTCGCTGTTCCTCGGCCAGATCAACCTGATGCTGCTCGCGCTGGTCGCGATCGACTTCCGGCGGGTCGCGGCGGGCAAACCGGCGGGGATCGGCATCGGCATCGCGGCGGCGGTCAAGCTCACGCCGGGGATCTTCCTCGTGGTGCTGCTGGCCGCCGGGCGGGTGCGTGCGGCGGCGATCGCCGGGGCCACGTTCGCGGCGGCGACGCTCGGCGCGTGGATCGTCGCGCCGGAAGCCTCACTCGTGTACTGGCGTGACACGTTCTACGACAGCACCCGCGTCGGCGTCCCGTACGTGAGCAACCAGTCGCCGTACGGCGCGCTGACGCGGCTGCTCGGCGACGTCGGCACCTGGTTCTACGTCGTCCCCGCGGTGTTGCTGGCAGTGGGTGTGTGGGTCGCCACCCGGTACGCCCGGCGGGAGGACTGGCTGGGTGCGTTCGCGGTGGCCGGGCTCACCGGCCTGCTGGTGTCGCCGATCTCCTGGAGCCACCACTGGGTGTGGGCGCTGCCGGCGCTGGTGGTGTTGTGGCGCGACGGCTACCGCCGGGCGTTCGTCGCCGTGGTGACCGTGCTCGCGCTGTCGCCGATGTGGGCGACGCAGTTCGTCGAGGAGCCCAACGAGGTCTGGGCCCTGCTGCCGGTACGCAACGCCTACCTGCTGCTCGGGGTGGCCCTGCTGACCCACTTCGCGGTCCGGACACGGAAACGCTCCGGCACCGCCGAAGCGGTACCGGAGCGTGTCCTGACGTCCTAGGAGGCGCCGCCGGTCTCACCGGGCGGAGCCGCCGTCACGTCGTCGATGCGGTACTTCGCCAGCGCGTCCGACGCCACCGAGGCCTCGATCTCGCCCCGCTTGGCCAGCGCACGCAGCGTCGCCACCACTATCGACTCCGCGTCGACCTTGAAGTGGCGACGAAGCGCGTGCCGGGTGTCGGACGCACCGAAGCCGTCGGTGCCCAGCGAGGTGTAGTCGCTCGGTACCCAGCGCGAGATCTGGTCCGGCACCGCGCGCATCCAGTCGCTGGACGCCACGACCGGGCCCGGCGCGTCGGCCAGCTGCGCGGTGATCCACGGGGTGCGCGCCTCGCCGTCGGGGTGCAGCAGCGCCTCCTCCTCGGCCTCGACGGCGTCCCGGCGCAGCTCCGTCCAGGACGTCACCGACCAGACGTCGGCGGCGACGTTCCAGTCCTCGGCGAGCAGCTGCTGGGCCTTGAGCGCCCACGGCAGCGCGACACCGGAGGCGAGCAGCTGCGCCTTCGGTGCGCCCTCGGTGTTCAGCGTGGCCGGCGCGTACCGGTAGAGGCCGCGGAGGATGCCCTCCTCGTCCACGTGGTCCGGCATCGACGGCATCACCATCGGCTCGTTGTAGACGGTGAAGTAGTAGAAGATGTTCTCCGGGTTCTCCCCGTACATCCGCCGCAGGCCGTCCTCGGTGATCACCGCCACCTCGTACGCGTACGCCGGGTCGTACGCGACGACCGCCGGGTTCGTCGAGGCCAGCAACAGCGAGTGACCGTCCTCGTGCTGCAGGCCCTCACCGTTGAGCGTGGTGCGCCCGGCGGTGGCGCCCAGCACGAACCCGCGGCCCAGCTGGTCGGCCACGGCCCAGAAGCCGTCGCCGGTGCGCTGGAACCCGAACATCGAGTAGAAGATGTAGATCGGGATCATCGGCTCGCCCTGGGTGGCGTACGACGTCGCCACCGCGGTGAACGACGCCACCGATCCGGCCTCGTTGATGCCCTCGTGCAGGATCTGGCCCTGCTGGGACTCCTTGTAGGCCAGCATCAGCTCGCGGTCGACCGACGTGTACTGCTGGCCGTGCGGCGAGTAGATCTTCGCCGTCGGGAACAGCGAGTCCATTCCGAACGTGCGCGCCTCGTCGGGAATGATCGGCACGAAGCGGTCGCCGATGTTCTTGTCCTTCATCAGGTCCTTCAGCAACCGGACGAAGGCCATCGTGGTGGCGATCTTCTGCTTGCCGGAGCCCTTCTTGAGCTGGGCGTACATCTCCTTGCCCGGCAGGGCCAGCGGCTTGCTGCGGTCGACGCGCCGCGGGATCGCGCCACCGAGCTGGCGGCGACGCTCCATCAGGTACTGGTACTCGTCCGAGTCCTTGCCGGGGTGGTAGTACGGCGGCAGGTACTTGTCGAGCTTCTCGTCCGGGATGTCGAGGAAGAGCCGGTCCCGGAACTCCTTCAGGTCGTCCTCGGTCAGCTTCTTCATCTGGTGCGTGGCGTTGCGGGCCTCGAAGTGGCTGCCCAGCGTCCAGCCCTTGATCGTCTTCGCGAGGATCACGGTCGGCTGCCCGGTGTGCTCGGTGGCCGACTTGTAGGCCGCGTAGAGCTTCCGGTAGTCGTGGCCACCGCGCTTGAGGTTCCAGATCTCGTCGTCGCTCAGGTGCTCGACCATCTTGCGCGTGCGCGGGTCGCGTCCGAAGAAGTGCTCGCGGACGAACGCGCCGGACTCGGCCTTGTAGGTCTGGTAGTCACCGTCGGGCGTGGTGTTCATCAGGTTGACCAGCGCGCCGTCGGTGTCGGCGGCCAGCAGCGGGTCCCACTCGCGGCCCCAGACGACCTTGATGACGTTCCAGCCGGCGCCGCGGAAGAACGCCTCGAGCTCCTGCATGACCTTGCCGTTGCCGCGGACCGGCCCGTCGAGGCGCTGCAGGTTGCAGTTGATGACGAACGTCAGGTTGTCGAGCTCCTCGCGGGCGGCGACGCCGATCGCGCCGAGCGACTCGACCTCGTCCATCTCGCCGTCGCCGAGGAACGCCCAGACGTGCTGGTTGCTGGTGTCCTTGATGCCGCGCGAGTGCAGGTACCGGTTGAACCGGGCCTGGTAGATCGCGTTGATCGGCCCCAGCCCCATGGAGACGGTCGGGAACTCCCAGAAGTCGGGCATCAGGCGCGGGTGGGGGTAGCTGGAGAGGCCACCACCGGAGTGCGAGAACTCCTGGCGGAACCCGTCCATCTGGTGCTCGTTCAGCCGGCCCTCGAGGAACGCGCGCGCGTACATGCCGGGGGAGGCGTGCCCCTGGAAGTAGATCTGGTCGCCGCCGCCCGGGTCGTCGTGACCGCGGAAGAAGTGGTTGAAGCCCACCTCGTAGAGGCTCGCGCTCGACGCGTAGGTGGAGATGTGCCCGCCGACCCCGATGCCCGGACGCTGCGCCCGGTGCACCATGATCGCGGCGTTCCAGCGCATGTAGGCCCGGAGACGGCGCTCGATGTGCTCGTCACCGGGGAACCAGGGCTCCCGCTCCGGCGGGATCGTGTTGATGTAGTCGGTGCTGCGCAGCGCCGGAACACCGACCTGCTTTTCCCGAGCCCGCTCCAGGAGACGCAGCATGATGTACCGGGCGCGCTGACGACCGGCGTTGTCGATCACTGCGTCCAGCGACTCGAGCCACTCGGACGTCTCTCCGGGATCGATGTCCGGGAGCTGACTCGGTAGCCCGTCGCTGATCACCGGGAGCCGTTCGCGTGAGTTCGCCACGTCGATCCTTCACACTCGTCGGTGGGTGGGGTCCGGTCGATCACGGTCGGCGACCGGCCGAGGCCACTTCGCTGTACCGATCCATCCTGCCCCGTGGGCGCCCGGATGGTTAGTTCCGGGTGGCCGTTACCGGCCGGTAGTGTCGCGCTCGACTCCCACCCGATGCGCCGAGCGCGGACGCGACGGGCAGGATAGAGCACGTGGACAGCGAGATCATCACCGTCCGTACCGGGTCTTCGCCGGTCGTGCTGGACCTGACCGACCGGGCGGCGGACTACGTCCGTGGCCGGGGCGACGGCCTGCTGCACGCGTTCGTGCCGCACGCCACCGCCGGTCTGGCCGTACTGGAGACCGGTGCGGGCAGCGACGACGACCTGCTGGCGGCGCTGGCCGACCTGCTGCCGGCCGACGACCGGTGGAGGCACCGGCACGGCAGCCCCGGCCACGGCCGCAGCCACGTGATGCCGGCGCTGATCCCGCCGTACGCGACGCTGCCGGTGCTGGGGGGCCGGCTGGCGCTGGGAACCTGGCAGAGCCTGTGTCTGGTCGATCTCAATGTCGACAACCACGACCGCCAGGTACGGTTTTCGTTTCTCGGCGGTTGACCTGCGGGTAAGAACTGGTCCGTCAGGTACTGGTGGGTGCGACGCGCGTGGTCTTATCGCTGGCAACACTTGCGCTGCGTTGGATGAATGTGTGGACTACCGGACTAGGCGGCGACGCGCCGCCATCAGCAGGAGGAGGGAACCGAAGAGTGAGCGCGACCGCGGGTCACGCCGACGGCGTCAAGAGCCCGGCCGACCGGCTCGGCATCCAGCCGGGCATGGTGGTCATGGAGATCGGATTCGACGACGATTGCGACGACGAACTGCGTGACGCCGTTGCCGACCGGGTGGGCGACGATCTGGTCGACGAAGACTCCGACGAGGTCGTCGACGTCGTGATGCTCTGGTGGCGGGAAGACGACGGTGACCTGTTCGATGCACTGGTCAACGCGTTGAGCCCGCTGACCGACAACGGCGTCGTCTGGCTGTTGACACCCAAGGCCGGCCGATCCGGGCACGTGGAGCCGAGCGACATCAGCGAGGTGGCCCCCACCGCGGGCCTGCAGCAGACGTCGAGCATCAGCGCCGCGCGGGACTGGTCCGGGGCGCGTCTGGTCGCGCCGAAGGCGGCGCGCTCCAAGCGCTGACCTCGCCTACTCCGCTGACACCGGCAGCGCGCGCCGTGCGCTCCCGGTGCCGTCGTGGTGCTTTCTTCCTGGGAGGACGTTGCCGTGCCGGTGGAAGTCGGTGATATCGCTCCGGAGTTCACGCTGCCCGACCAGAACCACCAACTGGTGTCGCTGCGTGACTTCCAGGGCTCCCGCAACGTCCTCGTCGTGTTCTATCCGCTGGCGTTCTCCCGGGTCTGCTCCGGGGAACTCACCGCGATCCGCGAGGACCTGTCGCGATTCCAGAACGACACCGTGCAGGTGCTGACGATCAGCGTCGACTCGTTCTTCGTCCACAAGGTGTGGGCCGAGCAGGAGGGTTTCGACTTCCCGCTGCTCTCCGACTTCTGGCCCCACGGCGCGGTCGCCCAGAGCTACGGCGTGTTCGACGAACAGAAAGGCACCGCGCGACGCGGCACGTTCCTCGTGGACGCCGACGGCGTCGTCCGCTGGAAGGTCGTCACCGGCATCGGCGTGGCCCGCTCGGCCGACGACTACGCCGGCGCCGTAGCGGCACTCGCCCCGTGAGCGGGCTCCGCTACCCTCGTTGATGCAGGGCGCATAGCTCAGTGGAAGAGCACTCGCCTTACAAGCGAGGGGTCGGGGGTTCGAAACCCTCTGCGCCCACACTGCACGGCCCGTTCAGGACGACGCTGCCGAGCCAGCGCGAGGTCTTGAGTATCAGGCATACGCGGCGACCTCGCGCTGACTCGGCAGCACCGCCCTGAGCGGGCTCCACCGCCGTTCTTGGGTCAAAAGGCCAACAGGGTTCCGGCTCCTTTGAGGCGGCGGACCACGGGGGCCGTTTCGGTGCGGTGGACGCCGGGGAGGGCGCCGATGCCGTCGGCCAGGTAGTCGTAGAGCTCGTCCAGATCGCGGCAGACCACGGCGGCGGAGATGTTCGACGGGCCGGTGACCGCGGCGGCGTAGGCGATCTGCGGGTGGTCGGCCAGTGCGCGGCCGACGGCGGTCAGCGCGGAGGCGTCGACGGTGAGCCAGAGGGCCGCCTCGGCGGTGAAGCCGAGCACCGCCGGTTCGACGTCGACGTCGAAGTAGAGCACCCCGCCGCGGTGCAGCGCCTCGATGCGACGGCGTACCGTCGACTCCGACCACCCGGTCGCGGCGGCCAGCGCCGGGAAACTCGCGCGCCCGTCCTTGGCCAGCTTGGCGAGCAGCTGGTTGTCGGCCGTCGTGGCCCGGACCGGCTCGCCGGCCACCGGGGCCGCCGGGGCCACCGCGGCCGGCGGGGTCAGCGCGGCGATCTGCGACGCGTCGAGCGCCGCCGTGCGCCCCGGCCACCCGCTCGTGCCGGCCACCGAACGCAGCATGCAGTGCGCGGACACCGCCGCGACCCCGGAGGCGCGCGGCAGCTTCTGCAGCAACAGCTCGCCCTCGTCCTGCAGGCGCCGCGTCCGGGTGATGCAGTTGATCTCGGTACCACCGGACAGGATCGTCACCCAGGACGTGTCGGCCCGCTGAGCGAGCGCCGACGCCACCGGCATCGCCGCGTCCGGCGAGCACCGCATCCGCACCAGCCAGTCGACGTGCCCGAGCGCCGCCGCGTGCGGCAGCCCGACCACGCGCAGCACCCCGGTCGACCGCAGCCGCTCGTACCGCCGCGCGAGCGTGCGGTCGGAGGTGCCGAGCACGGCCGCGACGCGACTGAACGGCGCCCGCCCGTCGAGCTGCAGCGCGTGCGCCAACTGGCGGTCCAGGTCGTCCAAATCCATCATTTGACGCTAGCAAGTGTCGGATCCCGCCGGAAAGGCCAGCGCAAGCGCCAAGAAGCGCCACCGATGCCCACGCTCGGGTCATGCGTAAATGGCTACCGCTCACCGCGGTCTCCCTGAGCACGTTCATGCTCCTGGTCGACCTCACGATCGTCAGCGTCGCGGCGCCCGCCCTCGCCGACGAGCTGCACTCCTCGTTCGCGGCGCTCCAGTGGACGGTGGACCTCTACGTCCTGGTGCTGGCCGCCTTCCTGATGGCGGCCGGCTCGCTCGCCGACCGCCTCGGTCACCGCCGGGTCTTCGTCGTCGGCCTGATCGTCTTCGCGGCGGCGTCGCTGGCCTGCGGCGCGGCGCCGAACATCGAGTTCCTGATCGCGGCCAGGGGCGTCCAGGGCCTCGGCGCCGCCGCGATGTACGGCACGAACGCCTCTATCCTCGGGCTGGTCTACTCCGGGCGGGACCGTTCGGTCGCGTTCGGGATCTGGGGCGCGGCCAACGGGGCGGCCGCGGCGGCCGGCCCGCTCCTCGGCGGTGTGCTCACCGAACACGTCGGCTGGCGGTCGATCTTCCTGGTCAACCTGCCGGTCGCCGTCGCGGCCCTGCTGCTGGCCCGCCGCAGCGTGCCGGGTGACCGGCAGGCCGCGGGCAGCCGTCTCGACCTGCCCGGCCTGTCGGCGTTCACCGCGGCCGCCGCGCTGCTGGTCTACGGCCTGATCCGCGCCGGCGACGCCGGCTGGACCGACGGCGGCACGCTCGCCCTGCTCGTGGGGGCCGCGGTGGTGTCGGTCGGATTCCTCGTCCTGGAGAAGCGGAACGCCGACGCGATGCTCGACCTGTCGCTGTTCCGGCGGCCCGCGTTCGCGGTGGCGGTGTTCGCCGCCGCCGGCCTCACCGCGTCCGCGTTCGCGAACCTGATCTTCGCCTCGATCTGGGCGCAGTCGGTGCTGGGGCTCAGCGCGATGGCCACCGGGCTGGTGCTCGCACCGATGGCGGTCGTTGGGTTCGTCGTCGCCGGCGGCGGGGGACGGCTGCTCCACGGGGTACCGGCGCGGTACTCGATCGGTCTCGGGCTGCTGCTGGTCGGCGTGGGGAACGCGCTCTGCCTGCTGGTCGGACCGACCTCGGGCTGGGGCGCGCTGATCCCCGGGCTGGCCGTGACCGGCATCGGCGTCGGGCTGAGCACGCCGGTGCTGGCGTCGGCGGCGCTGGCCGCGGTGCCGCCGGAGCGGGCCGGGATGGCGAGCGGGGCGTCGAACACCGCCCGGCAGCTCGGGTACGCGGTCGCGCTGCCGATCTTCGCCACGCTGGTGACCGGTGCGGCCGAGGGTGTCCTCGGCGACCGCGGCGCGGCGAAAGCGCTGACCGGCGGCGGGTACGGCGAACTCGTCGGCCGGATCCCGGCCGAGGTGCTGCGTACGGCCTACGCCGACGGTCTCGACCGGGTGTTCCTGGCCAGCGCGATCCTGGCGATTGTCGGGAGCCTGGCCGTGCTCGCGCTGTACCCTCTCGGCGATGATCGACAAGATCGCCTGGATCCATCTCCTGGACGGCCGGATTCTGAGCACTCGGTCCCGCGGTAAGGACGTCTGGTACCTCCCGGGGGGCAAACGCGAGCCGGGCGAGTCCGACCTCGACACGCTCGTCCGGGAGATCGACGAGGAACTCTCGGTACGCATCGACCGGGCGAGCGCCCGCCACCTGGGAACGTTCGAGGCCCCGGCGGACGGCCACCCGGTCGACGTCCGGATGACGTGCTACACGGCCGGCTACGCGGGGGAGTTCGTCGCCGCGAACGAGATCGCCGAGATCGGCTGGCTCACGATGGCCGATCTCGGCCGCATCCCACCGGTCGACCGGCTGATCTTCGAGCACCTGCACGACGCGGGTCGGCTGGGCGGGTAAAAAGTCGGGCCCGCGAGGAATGGAACAGTTCCACGCAGGTATTCCGCGTCCGTGTCCAGGACTGACGAGAACCGCGAGCGCCTGCGCTCGGCGGGCCTGCGGGTCACCAACCCGCGGCTCGCCGTGCTCACGGAGCTGACCCGCGGCGGCCACCCCACGGTCGACGCCTTGGCCGACGCCGTCCGCGCCCGCCTCGGCTCGGTGTCGACCCAGGCGGTGTACGACGTGCTCGCGGTGCTCGTGGAGACCGGGATGGCACGGACCATCGAGCCGGCCGGCAGCGCGCGGCGCTACGAGGCCCGGGTGGCCGACAACCACCACCACCTGGTCTGCCGCACGTGCGGGCAGGTCGAGGACGTCGACTGCGCGACCGGCGAAGCCCCCTGCCTGGTCCCCTCGGACACCCACGGCTTCACCGTGGAGGAGGCCGAGGTGACCTGGTGGGGCACGTGCGCGGCCTGCGCGGCGGACTCAGCAGTGCGCCAGCGCGGAGTGCCAGAGGTCGTGGAGGGATGACTCCAGCGTGTGCCGGGGCGACCAGCCGAGGGCCTCGCGCGCCCTGGTGATGTCGGCGTGCTGCCACGGGAGCGCGGTGTCACGGTGGGCGCCGCCACCGTCGGTGCGCAGGCCGCCGGTGAAGCCGGCCAGCGCGAGCAGCGCCGTCACCATCTCGCGGGTGGGCGTCGCCACGCCGCTGCCGACGTTGAGCACCGAGGGCAGCGCGGCCCGGCCCCGCGGTCGCAGCGCCACCGCCACCACCGCGTCGGCCACGTCGCGGATGTCGACGAAGTCCCTGACGTCGTCGAGCGGGCCGGTGGTGACGCCGCCCGCGCCCTCCGCCTCGATCTGACGCAACTGCCCGACCAGCCGCCCGGCCAGCGTCAACACCGGCGCGTCCGGGCCGATCGGCGTCGTCACGCGCAACGTCACCGCGTCCAGCCCGGCCGCGGCCGCGGTGCGCACCAGGTGCGTCCCGGCGAGTTTCGTGAGCCCGTACGGCGTGACCGGGCGTTCCGGCGACTCCTCCCGGGCGGCCTCACCGGCCGGGATCCGTCCGTACTCGGCCACCGACCCGAGGTGCACGAGACGCACCGGGCGGCCGGCCGTGAGCAGGGCGTCGACCAGGTTGCTCACCGCCACCAGGTTGTTCGCGGCCAGCAGCGACGCCTCCCCGGTCGTCGATCCGGCGCAGTTGACGACGACGTCCGGGGCCACGTCGCGCAGCGTGTGCGCGACCGCGACGGGGCTCTCGGCCAGGTCGAGCCGCACGTCGGCGTCGACGTCGCCGCGCCGGGTGACGGTGGTGACGTCGACGTCCGGCTCCGACGCGAGCCGCGCCCGGACGTGTGCACCGATAAAACCGTCTGCTCCCAGCAACATCAGCCGTGTCATGAGCCCCACCCCCACGAACTTGAATGCCCCCAAAACGGAATATCCACGCACGCGGAGAGTGACTCGTGCCGCAGCGGAACACGGTTCGCGGTGGCCTGCCGGGGGCACCATGAGACCTGGTTCTCGAAATGTGCGGGACGAAACGGACGAGAGTGAGGGTGCATGTGTTGCGGGGAATTTACCGGCACCTCACGGCTCAGGTACGCAAGCCGGAAACCATCGGTTCTCGCAGATCCAGCCGCCGCACGGCGGCACGCGCGAAGGTGGTGGGTAGGTGAGCGGAGAACGTGACGCCGTGGTGACTCGTGACCTGGCGGACGCGGCGGCGGTCCCGGCGCCGGAACTGCTGAACCTCGGCGTCGAGGAGGAGTTCCACGTCGTCGACCTGGACAGCCGCGAGCTCGTGCCGCGCGCACCGGAGATCCTCGACCACCTCCCGGCCGCCTCGTTCTCGCCGGAGCTGCACCGCTCCGTGCTCGAGACCAACACGAAGGTGCACATCAGCCTCGAGCGCCTGCGCGACGAACTGATCGCGCTGCGACGGCAGGCCTGCCAGGTCGCCGACGCGCTCGGCCTGGGCATCGTCGCCGCCGGCACGGTCCCGCTGGTGGACGTCGAAGAGCTCGCCGTCACCCCGAACGCGCGGTTCGAGCGCATGCTCGACGACTACCAGCTCCTCGCCCGCGAGCAGCTGATCTGCGGCGCCCAGGTGCACGTCGGCATCCCCGACCGGGACGTGGCCGTCGCGGTCGCCCAGCGCGTCTCCCAGTACCTGCCCGCGCTGCTGGCGATCTCCGCGAGCTCCCCGTTCTGGATGGGGGAGGACACCGGCTACGCGAGCATCCGGTCGCTGCTCTGGCAGCGCTGGCCCACCGCCGGGGCCAGCGGCCTGGTCGAGACGGCCGAGGACCACGACTCGCTGGTGGCCGAGCTGATCGCCTCCGGCACGATCACCGACCCCGGGATGATCTATTTCGACGTGCGGCCCTCGGCCCACGTGCCCACGATCGAGCTCCGCGTCACCGACGCCTGCCCGTCCGTCGACACGGTCGTGCTGCTCGCCGGGCTGTTCCGGGCCCTGGTGCGCCGCGAGCGCGACGCGGTGGCCAACCGCTACCCGCTGACACGCATCCGCGGCCCGCTGCAGCGCGCCGCGATGTGGCGCGCCGCCCGCTCGGGCCTGGAGGGTGACCTCGTCGACCTGTCCGGGTTCGCGCGCCCGGTGCCGGCGGGCGAGGCGATCAAGAGCCTGGTCGACTCGCTGCGCCCCCAGCTGGAAGCCGCCGGTGACTGGGAGTACGTGTCCGCGCTGGCCGGCCAGGCGCTGGCCCGCGGGAGCGCGGCCGACCGGCAGCGCCGCGTGTTCGCCCGCCGCGGCCGCCTCGCTGACGTCGTCGACATGCTGTTGGCCGAGACGCGCGCCGGGGGCGCGGTGACCGTCGGCGGGTTCGGCGGCCAGGAGGCGCTGCTCGCCGGTTACCAGCAGGAGCAGGCCCGCGGCGACGAGGTGATCGCGCCCGACGGAAGCGTCGTGCCGGTCTACGAGCCGATGCTGCAGCTGCTCGAGCGGCTCGGCGCCGGCGGCATCCGGGACCGGGAGAAGGAGCGGGACGCCGAGCAGCGTTCGCACCGGATGACGTTCCGGGTCGCCGGGGAGACCACCGCCCGGCTGTTCCCGTTCGACGTCATCCCCCGGATCGTCTCCGGCGAGGACTGGGAGGCGCTCGGCCGTGGCCTGGTGCAGCGGGTCCGTGCGCTCGACGCGTTCCTCAAGGACGTCTACGCCGACCGTGAGGTCGTCGAGGACCGCGTGATCCCGGCCTGGGTGGTCGACGGCGCTCCGGGGCTGCTGCCGCTGGCCGCGCTGATCCGCCAGCCGGTGCGGGCCCACATCGCCGGCATGGACCTCGTGCACGACGCGAACGGCAACTGGAGCGTCCTCGAGGACAACCTGCGGGTGCCCTCCGGCCTCGGCTACGCGGTGGCCAACCGGCGTCTGACCGACCACATCTGGCCCGACCTGCCCCGCCCGGCCGGCCTGCACTCGGTGGAGACGCTTCCGGGGTTACTGCGCAGGACGCTGGAGGCCGCCGCACCGCCGCGGACGTCCGGCAGCCCGCAGGTGGTCATCCTGAGCCAGGGTCCGGTCGACTCCGCGTGGTTCGAGCACCAGCTGCTCGCCGAGGAGATGGGCGTGCCGGTGGTGCGCACCACCGACCTCGTCGTCGACGACCGCACGGTCTACCTGCACCGGCACGGCACCCGCCGCCGGGTCGACGTGATCTACCTGCGGCTGGACGAGGACACGCTGGTGCACGCGCCGGCGGGGGACGGCCGGCCGCTCGGCCCGCCGCTGCTGTCCGCGGTCGGGGCGGGCAGCGTGACGCTCGCGAACGCGCCCGGCAACGGGATCGGCGACGACAAGGCGATCTACGCCTACGTGCCCGACTTCATCGAGTACTACCTCGGTGAGAAGCCGATCCTCGCGCACGTGCCCACCTACCTCTGCGGCGACCAGGAGCAGCGCGACGAGGTGCTCCGGCGCCTCGGCGAGCTGGTGGTGAAGCCGGTCGACGGGTACGGCGGTGAAGGGGTGCTGATCGGCCCCCGCGCGACCGAGGACGAGCTCGACGCGGTGCGGCGGCAGATCAAGGCCGCGCCGCACCGCTGGATCGCCCAGGAAACCATGCACCTGTCCACGCACCCCGTCTTCGACGGCAACCGGCTCACGCCGCGCCACGTCGACCTGCGGGCGTTCGTCTTCATGGGAGACACCCCGACCGTGGCCCCGGCCGCGCTGACCCGGGTGGCCCCGGAAGGCAGCCTGGTCGTCAACTCCTCGCGCGGTGGCGGTGCGAAGGACACCTGGATTTTGTAGTCGAGGTTAAGGAGAGAACTCGATGTGCGGATTCGGCGGAGAGTTTCGTCTCGACGGGCGGGCCGCGGATGTCGACGGGGTCGCCCGGATGGTGCCCGGCCTGGTCGACCGGGGCCCGGACAGCGGCGGGTACTGGTCCAAGGGGCCACTCGCCCTGGCGCACCGCCGCCTGCAGATCATCGACCTGTCCGAAGCCGGCGCCCAGCCGATGGTCGACGAGGAACTCGGGCTCGTGCTCGTGTTCAACGGGATCATCTACAACTACCAGGAGCTTCGCGAGGAGCTGAAGGCCGCCGGTTACCGGTTCTTCTCCACCTCCGACACCGAGGTCGTGCTGAAGGCCTACCACCGCTGGGGCGAGCGGTGCGTCGAGAAGTTCCTCGGCATGTTCGCGTTCGTGATCAGCGACTGGGAGTCCGGCCGGCTGGTCATGGCCAGGGACCGGCTCGGCATCAAGCCGCTGTACCTGTCCGAGACGAGCGGCCGGCTGCGCTTCGCGTCGACGTTACCGGCGCTGGTGGCGGCCGGTGACCTGGACACGTCCGTCGACCCGGTCGCGCTGCACCACTACCTGACGTTCCACTCGGTGGTGCCGGCGCCGCGCACGATCCTCAACGGGGTGCGCAAGCTGCCACCGGCGACGATCCGGGTGATCGAGCCCGACGGCACCACCGACGAGATCCTCTACTGGAAGCCCGAGCACACCCGGGGCCCGGAGCTCGCCGACGACGAGTGGCGCGAACGCACGCTCGCCGCCCTGCGCCTGGCGGTGGAGCGGCGCATGGTCGCCGACGTGCCGGTGGGCGTGCTGCTCTCCGGTGGCCTGGACTCCAGCTTCGTCGTGGCGCTGCTGGCCGAGTCGGGCCAGACCGGCCTGCAGACGTTCAGCATCGGCTTCGAGGACGCCGGGGGCGAGAGCGGCAACGAGTTCGTGTACTCCGATCTGATCGCCGAGCGGTTCGGCACCGACCACCACCAGATCCGGATCGAGACCAAGAACATGGTCCCGGCCGTCGACGCGGCGATCGGGGCCATGAGCGAGCCGATGGTCAGCCACGACTGCGTCGCGTTCTACCTGCTGTCCGAGCAGGTCGCGAAACACGTGAAGGTGGTCCAGTCGGGCCAGGGCGCCGACGAGGTGTTCGCCGGCTACGACTGGTACCCGCCGCTGACCGACGTGCCCCGGCGGGACGCCGTGGACGCCTACCGGGCCGTGTTCTTCGACCGGGGCCACGACGCGCTGAACGAGCTGCTCCAGCCCGAGTGGCGCCTCGCGACCGACGTCAGCAAGGCGTTCGTGCAGGCGCATTTTGCAGTTCCGGGGGCGGAAGAGACGATTGATGCCGCGTTACGCCTCGACAGCCAGATCATGTTGGTGGACGATCCGGTCAAGCGGGTCGACAACATGACCATGGCGTGGGGGCTCGAGGCCCGGGTACCGTTCCTGGACCACGAGCTGGTGGAGTTGGCGGCGGCGTGTCCGCCCCGGCTCAAGCTCGCGTCCGGCGGCAAGGGCATCCTCAAGGCCGCGGCGCGAGGGGTGGTACCGGACGAGGTCATCGACCGGACGAAGGGGTATTTTCCCGTACCGGCGATCCGGCACTTGTCCGGGCCGTTGCTGGAGCAGGTCGCCGACGCGTTGACGTCGGACGCCGCGCGGCAGCGGGGAATTTTTGACCGCGGGCAGGTCAGCGCCCTGCTCGACGAACCGAATGAGACCCGGACGACGCTCGGGTCCAACGCGCTCTGGCAACTGGGGTTGCTGGAGATGTGGTTGCAGACGAAGGGAGTTGGATGACCACTGGTATCGACGACGGGGCTCTTCCGGCTGCTGCGCCGTACGCTGCGGATCCTGCCGCCGCGCCGGCCAGCTGGGGGCCGTCGCTCTCCCCGTCCGGCGACACGATCGCGTACGTGTCGGACCGGACCGGAGAGCCGAGGCTCTGGACGAGTCCCGTCGGCGGTGGGAACCCGGTCCTGATCGAGACCGGTCCCGAGCCAGTGGAACAGGTGCGGTGGTCACCGCGCGGCGACTGGATCGCCGTGCTGATCGCCCCCGGTGGGTCCGACCGGACGGAAATCTGGGTGATCCGTCCGGACGGCACCGACCTGCACCAGATCGGCGGCTTCGGCCGCACGAACGGGTGGTTCGGCCACTGGAGCCACGACGGTGCCTCGCTGGCCGTGGCCGAGGCCGACGCCATCGGCTGGAGCGCCGCCCACCTGATCGACCCGTCCACCGGGTGGCGGGTCACGGTCGGCGAGGCCGACCTCCGCGCCGCGCTGGACGTGAGCCGCGACGGCCGCTCCGCGCTGGTGCGGTGCGGGCCGCGCAGTGCCCGCTGGCTCGAGATCGTCGACGTGGAGTCGGGCGCGGCGCGGCGCCTCTACCCCGGCGAGGGTGAGGGCTCCACCGACCTGGGCCACTTCGCGTCCGACGTGGTCTACGTGCGCACCGACGTCGGGCGGTCGCTGCCGGCGCTGGTGGCGGTGCCGGTGGGCACCGACGGCGCTCCCCGGCTGGTCGCGTCGCGCGACGACGCCGAGCTGGAGTACTTCACGCTCAGCGAGGACGGCACGCTGGCCGCGCTGCTCTGGAACGTGTTCGGGGGCCGCAGCGAGGTGTCGCTGCTCGACCTGCGTACCGGTGAGTCCCGTGCGGTCACCGACCTGCCCGGCGACGTCGTGAGCCACTTGTCGCTGGCCGGCGACGCGTCCACGCTGGCGCTCACCGCGGAGGGCCCGTCGCTGCCCCCGACGATCTGGACGGTCGAGGTGGCGTCGGGCGCGGCGAAGCCGGTGACCTACCCGCCGCCGCTGCCGGCCGCGTCGATCGTTCCGGAGTTGCACCGGTTCACCGCGCACGACGGTCTGGAGCTGACCGGGTGGCTCTACCCGGCGGGCTCCGCGCCGGGACCGGCGGTGATCCACTTCCACGGCGGCCCCGAGGCCCAGGAGCGGCCGGTCTACAACCCGCTCTTCCGCGAGCTGGTGTCCCGGGGCATCACGGTCTTCGCGCCGAACGTGCGTGGGTCGTCCGGCTTCGGGCGGGCCTTCGTCAACGCCGACAACGGCGAGAAGCGCCACGACGGCATCGAGGACGTCCGGTCGTGCGCGCGCTACCTGCTCGACGCCGGCATCGCGGCACCGGGCCGGCTGGGCGTGTTCGGGCGCTCCTACGGCGGCTACCTCACGCTGGTGGCGCTGACCTGGTTCCCCGACCTGTTCGCGGTCGGCGTCGACACCTGCGGGATGTCGGACCTGCAGACGTTCTACGAGCGCACCGAACCGTGGGTCGCGGCCGCCGCGGTGAGCAAGTACGGCCACCCCGAGGACGACCGCGAGCTGCTGCGTGAGCTCTCCCCGATCCACCGCATCGACCGGCTGACCGCGCCGCTGCTGGTGGTGCACGGCACGAACGACACGAACGTGCCGCTCTACGAGGCCGAGCAGGCGGTGGCCGCGCTGGAGGCACGCAACGCGCCGGTGCAGTACCTGCGGTTCGAGGACGAGGGCCACGTGCTCCTGAAGAAACCGAACCGGGTCGTGTACGTCCACATGGTCGCGGACTTCCTCCGCGCTCACCTGGAGCCCCGGCGGGCATAAATCGTTCGCCGACGTCTGAGACGCTCGACCGGTGGCTCGGACTTTCAGTGCGGTGGTGACGCTCGGGGGCGAGTGTCTCGGGGAAGTGGGACCGTTTCCGGTGTCGCCGGAGTGGTGGGCCGAGGTGGGGCCGGTGGCCGCGTGCCTGGAGGAGGTCCTCGGCGTTCCGGTCACCGTGCTGCGCCTGCTCGACGTGGACGGCGGGGACGGGGCCAGGGACGGGCACGTGCGCTACCACGTCGAGGCCTCGGCCCGGCCGGCGGTGGCCCTGCGGCCCAGCGGCTCCACCGTCGACGACGAACCGCTCCGGCTGCCGTGGGCCACCGCGGCCGGGGCCGCGGAGCTGCTGGACTGGGCCGCCGCGCACGTGCCGCTGACCGGACGGCCGGCCCAGCACAAGACCTGGAACCTCGCCGGGCTCTGGCGGCTGCCGGTGGCCGGTGGCCACGCCTGGCTGAAGGCGACCCCACCGTTCGCCTCCGACGAAGCCACCGCGATCGCGCTGGTGGCCTCGGTCGAGGCGGCGCTGGTGCCGCGCGTGCTCGCGGCCGCACCGGGGCGCGTGCTCCTCGCCGACGTCCCCGGCGAGGACCTGTGGCAGGCGACCGACGTCCAGGTGGAGAGCACCGTGCGCCGCTGGGTCGCGGCCCAGGCCGCGATCACCGGCGGCGAAGGGCTGCCGGTCCGCACCGCCGAGGTGCTCGCGGCGCAGGTCGACGCGCTGCTCGAGCGGGTGGAGCTCGACGCCGGGGAGATCACGCGGGCACGCGCGCTGAACCAGCGGTGGGGCGCGCTGGAACCGTGCGGCCTGCCCGACACCGTCGTGCACGGCGACTTCCACCCCGGCAACTGGCGCGGAACCACGGTGCTCGACTTCGCCGACGCGTACTGGGGGAACCCGGTGCAGGACGGGCTGCGGGCGATCGACTTCCTGCCGCCGGAGCGGCGGGACACCGCACGGCGGGTCTGGGTCTCGGCCTGGGAGGACGCCGTGCCCGGCTCCCGACCGGCCGAGGCGCTCCGCCTCGCCGCACCGCTGGCCCACCTCGCCTACGCGGTGCGTTACCAGGAGTTCCTCGACCAGATCGAGCCCTCCGAGCGGATCTACCACGCCGGCGACCCGGAAGCGGCGATCCGGCACGCACTAGCCTGCTGACGTGGTCACCATCAGCGACGTCACGTCCGTGTTCGACCGGCTCTACCCGCCGGAGCTCGCCGAGAGCTGGGACGCGGTCGGGCTGGTCTGCGGCGATCCGTCGGCCGAGGTGCGCAAGGTCTACTTCTGCGTCGACGTCGTCGCGGCCACCGTCGACGAAGCGCTGGACTGGGGCGCCGACCTGCTGGTCGCGCACCACCCGCTGCTGCTGCGCGGCGTCACCGCGATCCCGACGACGACGCCCAAGGGCCGCACGCTGCACCGCCTGATCCGCGCCGGCGCAGGCCTGTTCGTCGCCCACACGAACGCCGACGCCGCCGACCCGGGGGTCTCCGACGCGCTCGCCGCGCGGCTGGACCTGCGCGACCTGCGCCCGCTGCACCCGGCGGGCTCGTCGGAGAACCTCGGCATCGGTCGGATCGGCACGCTGCCCGAGCCGCTCACCGCGGCGGAGCTCGCCGCGCTGGCCGCGAACGTCCTCCCGGCCACGCCGGGCGGGATCCGCCTGGCCGGCGACCCCGACCGGGTCGTGCGCACGGTGGCGGTCAGCGGCGGTGCCGGCGATTCGTACCTGGGCGACGCCACCCGCGCGGGCGTCGACGCGTTCCTCACCGCCGACCTGCGTCACCACCCGGCCTCCGAGCACTCCGAATCGGGCGGACCGGCGCTGCTCGACGCCGCGCACTGGGCCACCGAACAACCCTGGCTGGCCCAGGCGGCCGCCGCCCTCGTCTCGTCGGTGGGGACCGCTACGGTGGAGACCTTCGTATCCGACCTCGTCACCGACCCGTGGACCCGTGCCGTGGTGGCGGACCAGCCACGAGAAGGAGCATCGTGAAGGCCCCTGCCGCTGACCAGCTCCGCCTGCTCGACCTGCAGGCCGTCGACCTCTCGATCGATCAGCTCGCGCACAAGAAGCGCACGCTGCCCGAACACGCCGAGATCGAGAAGACCGCCGCGTCGCTGGCGGAGCTGCGTAACGAGCTGGACGGCGCCGAGTCGGTGGTCGAGGGGCTCGACACGAAGATCCGCGGGCTGGAGAACGAGGTCGAGCAGGTCCGCGCGAAGGCCGAGCGCGACACGCAGCGGATGCAGTCGGGCGCGGTGGGGGCCAAGGAGCTGGAGCGGCTGCAGCACGAGGTCGATTCGCTCGGCACCCGCCAGGCCGCCCTGGAGGACGACGAGCTGGTGCTGATGGAGGAGCGGGAGACCGCCGACACGGTCCGCTCCGCCGTGCAGGAACGGTTCGACGCCGCCACCGAGGGCCTGGCCACGCTGGAGCTCCGGCGCGACACGCTGGAGAACGAGATCGACGCCGACGTCGCCGCACGCACCGCCGAGCGGGAGCCGATCGCCGCGTCGATCCCCGAGGACCTGCGTGCGCTGTACGAGAAGCTCCGCGCGTCCAGCGGGGGCATCGGCGCCGCCGCGCTGCGGGCCCGCCGCTGCGGTGGGTGCCGCATCGAGCTGTACGGCACGGCACTGCAGGAGGCCCGCGCCGCCGACGAGGACGAGGTGCTGCGCTGCGAGGAGTGCCGCCGCATCCTGGTGCGGACGGCGGAGTCCGGGCTGTGAGGTCGACGCACGTCGTCGTCGAGGCCGACGGGGGGTCGCGGGGCAACCCGGGGGTCGCCGGATACGGGGCCGTGGTGCGGGACGCCGGAACCGGTGCGCTGCTGGCCGAGCGGGCCGCGGGGCTCGGCGTCACGACGAACAACGTCGCGGAGTACTCGGGGTTGATCGCCGGGCTCGAGGCCGCGCGGGAGCTCGGCGCCGAGCGGGTGGACGTCCGGATGGACTCCAAACTGGTCATCGAGCAGTGCTCGGGGCGCTGGCAGGTCAAACAGGCCCACCTGAAGCCGCTGGTCGCCCGGGCCACCGAGCTGCTGCGCTCGTTCGGGCAGACCACGCTCACCTGGATTCCCCGGGCCGAGAACGGCTCGGCCGACGCGCTGGCCAACGCCGCCATGGACGGCGAAGAGATCCGCCGGAACCACACCGAGGGGGGCACCGACCCGGTCGCGACCGCACCGGCGGAGGCGTCCCCGATCGCGGCCGCACCGGACATTCGCGCGGCGGCGACGGGGGCGGCGTCGGTCCGAACGCCGGGATGGAGCCGGGGGCCGCAACGCACGGCCACCACGACGGTGCTGGTGCGGCACGCGTCGTCGGTGCTGTCGCCGGAGAAGCGGTTCTCCGGCCGGGGCGACGTCGAGCTGTCGGAGGACGGGGTCGCGCAGGCGGAGCGGGTGGCGGCCAGGCTCGGGGCGCGGGACGGGCTCGACCTGGTGGTCAGCTCGCCGCTGCGTCGGGCGCGGCACACCGCGGAGCTGATCGCGAAGGCCGCCGGGCTCGACGTGGTCGTCGACGAGGACCTGGTCGAGACGGACTTCGGTGCCTGGGAAGGCATGACGTTCGCGGAGATCCACGCCGCGGATCCGGAGGCGTTGAGTGCGTGGCTCTCCTCCGACGGGGTCGCGCCGCCGGGCGGGGAGAGTTTCGCCGCGGTGGCCGAGCGGGTGACGAGGGCGCGCGACCGGTTGCTCGCCGAGCACGAGGGCAAGACGCTCGTCGTGGTGTCCCACGTGACGCCGCTCAAAACGCTGCTGCGGCTCGCGCTCGAGGCGCCGCCGATCATGCTGTACCGCCTGCAACTCGACGTGACCGGCGTCTCCGAGGTGGACTGGTATTCCGACGGTCCGGCCAGCGTGCGCCTGGTGAACGACACGCATCATCTCGCCGGCTGACCGTCGGGCGCGCGAGGTGCGCCGTTGAGCGCGGCGTCGGTACCTCGGGGAGAGTCCGGGGGCTACTGTCTTGTGGCCTGTGTCACTTGCAGCTCGTCACAGCGCGTACGTGAGGAGACCGCCACATGTCCACTACAGACGATCGGCCACCGGAGCAACCGGCTCGGTCCGACCGCAACCACTGGTACTGGCTGCTGCTGATACCGATCATCGTTCCGCTGCTCCCCATGCTCTACAACGGCACGGACCCGACACTCTGGGGCATTCCGCGGTTCTATTGGTTGCAGCTGCTGTTCGTGGTGCTGAGCGTCGTCGTGACGCTCGTCGTCTACCGCCAGACCCGGGGGCGGTGAACCATGGACGTCAAAGTCACCGAGCTGGTCATTTTCTGCATCCTGTTCGCGCTCGTCAGCGTGCTGGGGTTCGTGGCGTCGCGCTGGCGCCGGCCCGAGACCATGGAGCACCTCGACGAGTGGGGCCTCGGCGGCCGCAACTTCGGCGGCTGGATCACCTGGTTCCTGCTCGGCGGTGACCTCTACACCGCGTACACGTTCGTGGCGGTGCCCGCGCTGATGTACGGCGCCGGCGCGCTGGGCTTCTACGCGCTGCCCTACACCGTCGTGCTGTACCCGATCGTGCTGTTGCCGCTGGTGCGGTTGTGGTCGGTGTCGCACGTCCACGGGTTCGTGACGCCGGCCGACTTCGTCCGCGCCCGGTTCGGTTCGTCGACGCTGGCGCTGCTGGTCGCGATCACCGGCTTCATCGCGACGATGCCGTACATCGCGCTGCAGCTGGTGGGCATCGAGGCCGTGCTCAAGGCGATGGGCGTGGAAGGCAAGTGGCCGATCACGATCGCGTTCCTGATCCTGGCCATCTACACCTACAACTCGGGGCTGCGTGCGCCGGCGCTGATCGCGTTCGTCAAGGACACGCTGATCTACCTGACGGTCATCGTCGCGGTGATCGTGATCCCGGCGAAGCTCGGCGGCTGGGACGCGATCTTCTCCGCGGCGGGGGCGAAGTTCAGCGCTCCGGCCGCGCAGGCGGCGGGTTCGGGGTTGCTGCTGAACGCGAACAACCAGCTGAACTACATCACGTTGGCGTTCGGGTCGGCGTTGGCGCTGTTCCTGTACCCGCACTCGCTGACCGGGGTGTTGGCGGCTCGCAGTCGCGACACGGTCAAACGAAACATGGCGGCCCTGCCGGCGTACTCGTTCGTGCTGGGGCTGCTCGCGTTGCTGGGCTTGATGGCGATCGCGGCGAAGATCGTGCCGGTCGGGGCTGACCCGGCCGCCGGGATGGCCGGCGACCGGAACACCGTCGTGCCGCTGTTGTTCGACTGGGCGTTCCCCTCGTGGTTCACCGGAATCGCACACGCCGCCGTGGGCATCGGTGCGCTGGTGCCGGCGGCGGTCATGTCGATCGCGGCCGCGAACCTGTTCACGCGGAACATCTACACCGAGTACATCCGGCCGTCGGCCTCGCCCGCTGAGGAAGCACGGGTCTCGAAGCTGGCGTCGCTGGCCGTGAAGTTCGTCGCCGTGATCCTGGTGCTGGGCCTGGACACCCAGTACTCGATCGACCTGCAGCTCATCGGCGGGGTGATCATCCTGCAGACGCTGCCCGCGGTGGCGCTGGGTGTGTTCACCCGCTGGTTCCACAAGTGGGGCCTGGTCGCCGGGTGGGCCGTGGGAATGGCGGCCGGCTTCTGGATGCTCTGGACGATCCCGAACCCGGCCACCAAGCGCGAGCACTTCGGCGGCTCGGCGTTCAAGCTCTCCGAGCTGGGCCTCGACACCAAGTGGACGATCTACACCGGGTTCCTCGCGGTGACGCTGAACCTGATCGTCGCGGTGCTCGTCACCTGGGGCCTGCGCGCGGGCAAGGTGCCGGACGGCGTGGACCTCACGAAGCCGTCGGACTACACCGCCGAGCAGGGCGACCCGAAGGTGCACGACATTCCGGAGCTGGTGGGGGACGGCAAGACGTCGTCCACCTGAGTACCGGCTCGTGCTGCTCTACCAGATCGCCTGGTAGAGCAGCACGAGGCCGATGGCGGTGCCGAAGACGACGATCGTGACCTTCAGGGCCTGCGCGGAGAGTTTCTTGGCGAGCTTCGCCCCGAGGTAGCCGCCGACGATCGTGGCGGGCGCGGTGACCGCGACCCCGAGCCAGCTCACCGGCCCGAACAGCGCGTAGACCGCGACGGTCACGAGGCCGACCGTCGCGCTGAGCACGTTCTTCAACGCGTTGACGCGCTGCAGCGTCTCCTCCAGCACCAGAGCCAGAACGGCCACCAGGACGACGCCGAGCGCCGCGCCGAAGTAGCCGCCGTAGGTGGAACCGAGAAACGTGAGGGTGACCATCGTGACGCGTTTGCCTTTTCGCGTCAGCCTCTTCAGCGCGTCCTGAAACGCCAGTACCGCGGTGGCGCTGAGCACCAGGAACGGGACGATGTACTCGAACAGGTCGCCCGGGGTGACGAGCAGGAGGACACAGCCGGCTCCCGCGCCCACGATCGCGATGGGGACGAGGGTCAGGATGCGCCGTTTCTGACCGCGGAGTTCCCGCCGACTGCCGTAGACGCTGGAGAGGTACCCCGGGGCGACGCTCACCGAGTTCGTGACGTTCGCCGAGACCGGCGGCAGCCCGGCCACGAGCAGGGCCGGGAACGTCAGCAGCGACCCACCCCCGGCGATGCCGTTGACGATCCCGGCCGCGAGCCCGGCGACCACCAGCAGCCCGATGGCAGGCAACGACAGGTGCATCACTGTGGTGTTTCCATGTTGCGTATCATCATGCGCGCGGCGGACGAGTCGGCCGGGCGGTCGCGTCAGCGTTTCTCCGGAGACGTTGCCGAGGAACGTCCGGGCTCCACAGGGCAGGGTGGTTGTTAACGGCAACCCGGGGTGACCCGCGGGACAGTGCCACAGAAAACAAACCGCCGGCCGCTTCCAGCGGCCGGTAAGGGTGAAACGGTGGTGTAAGAGACCACCAGCGCCCCGGGTGACCGGGGCGGCTCGGTAAACCCCACCCGGAGCAAGGTCAAGAGGAGCGGCCTCGGTCGCTCTGCGTGAACGTTCGAGGGCTGCCCGCCCGAGTTCACGGGTAGACCGCTAGAGCCTGTCGGCAACGGCAGGCCGAGATGGATGACCGCCGGCCGGAGCAGTGCCGCGAGGCGCTCCGGCCACAGGACCCGGCGTACAGGCCGACTCGTCCGCCGCCCCAGCCCCTTAGGTCGCTGACCTGGGGCTGAGGGCGGTCGCGTGTGGTCGGTGGCGGTCGATTTTGGTCGGCATTTGACGGCCCCTGGACGGCCCGACGGCCCAGAGACGGCCCGAGAACAGACCTCCTCCTCGCCCCGATGGATGCTGCCTGAGGACCGGAGCGGTTCGGGTCAATAGTCGGCCGTAGGTCGATCCCGCAGGGACGCAGCGCGCTCTTGAGGCGGAGCGATCCGGGCCGTCCCACTCTGGTCCAGCGGGGCGAGGAGCTACCGTCCTTCGTCCGCTATGGGCGCGCCGCTACGGCGGGTGGCTCGCCGATGGTGGCCCGCAGTCGCGCGTCGTGTGCGACGCCGTGGCGGCGCGGCCGGTGACCGGCCGGAGGCCGCATGCTCCGGACGCGGAACGCCGACGGCGTCACCAGTCGGCGGGACGGCGCGCTGGCCGGCCGCAGGCCGGCCCTTGATCTCTACACAGAGCAATTCGGCAGACGCTTCATCGGGCTTGCTCCGGACCGTCTATCAGGTCCCCGCACGGAGTCAGCAAGGGTAAGCTGTGCCCTCTTGGAGACGGGGTTGCGCATCAATCGGGGGGTATGATGGATAGGATTTCAAGGTCGTATTTGGACGCTTTCAAAGCGGAGCAAAGTCTTGAAGTGCTGTCCGAATCGGACGCTTTCGAGCACTTCGTGAATTATTGTGTCATAGCCGATTCGGTAGACACTGAGATTGATATCAGTGATCTTCATGTGGGTGGCGCTGACGATCTCGGTCTTGACGGGGCGGCGATCCTAGTTAATGGAAACTTGGTCACCTCTTCGGAAGAGGTGATAGACCTGTTAGCGATCAATGGCTACTTAGAAGTGCGCTTCATGTTTGTGCAAGCAAAAACCTCGAGCACGTTTAGTGGCATGCAGATGATGACCTTGTTTGACGGTGTAGATGAGTTGTTTGCTGATGAGATGACGCAAGCCGCTAATGCTCAGGTTGAAAATCTGCGCTCAATCTGTGACGTAGTTTATGAGAACACAATTAAGTTGCGCCCAAAGCCTTCCCTCCAGATCTACTATGTGACTACTGGAGAGTGGAAGGAAGACGCGAACCTCGTAGCTAAAACTAATCGCAGAATCGGTCGACTCCAGCAGACCGGTTTGTTTTCGAGCGTAAATTTTACGGCTCTGGGGGCAGATGAATTGCATCAGAGCTATCAGAATAGCAAGAACAGTATCGTGGCTGAGTTCAATTTTGCCAATCGTACTCTCTTGCCTGACATTGACGGCGTGACCGAAGCCTACTTAGGGGTGGTCCAGGCTTCAGAATTTATTCGGCTGATTCGCGACCAGGCGGGAAACATTAGGAAGTCACTTTTTTACGACAACGTACGCGACTTTCAAGACGTGAACAATCCGGTTAACGCCGAGATACAGAACACGCTCAGGGATGCAAGGGCACGTGGACGATTTGCCGTGCTAAACAACGGAGTTACGATCGTCGCCCGCGAGCTCCGAACGGTGAGGAATACCTTCACTCTCACAGACTATCAAATAGTAAATGGATGCCAGACAAGTCACGTTCTGTTCAATGAACAAGAAAACCTTGGCGCGAATGTCCATATTCCACTAAAAGTAATCGCAACCGAAGATGAGGATGTCGTAAATTCGATTATTACGGCGACTAATCGCCAGACTCAGGTGACCACTGAAAATCTCATGGCGCTAAGTGGTTTCCAAAAACGTATTGAACGCTATTTTGCTTCGTATGCGGGCAAGCGCCGCCTATACTACGAACGGCGATCAAAACAATATAATTCCTCGGGCAACATCAACAGGCTACAGATAATTACTGTATCGCAGCTTCTGCGAGCGTTCGGCGCGATGTTTGTTGATAGTCCACACAGGGCGATCCGTTACTACCAGGATCTACAGGAGCAGGTCGGTAGGACGATCTTCAACGAAGATCACAAAGTGGATCCGTATTATGTCGCGGGTTACGCGCACTATCGCTTGGAGACACTTTTCCGGAGCGGGGGTGGCTTGAATACCTTTTATAAGCCTGCCCGGTACCACTTACTTATGTGCTTCCGTTATCTGGCATCCTCGGATCAGACATTGCCAGCGCTAACTGCTAACAAAGTCGAGCCGTTTTGTCAGCGACTTGCTGAGCAATTATGGGACGAAAAGAAGGCGCTAGACATTTTCTCTAAGGCGGCTGTGCTAGTAGACAAGGCCCTAAATGGTCAGCCGCTTACACGTGACGTCGTCAAGGTGCAAGCGTTTACGAATTCTGTAAAGGCAGAGCTGGGTATCAAGCCGCGCATTGTCTTGTCGAAGGATGACTTGGTAAAGCGTGAACGCTAGAGGGATCACCATTGCACCTGGGCAGGTGGATTGACTCGCTCGCACTTAAGATAAGGGATGGGCCGGTTCCAATGCCGAATGAAACCGACATGCTGATCGAGTACTGGAAAGAGCATCGTGCGCAGGCGAGGCAGAGTGAGAATCAGCGCGCGACGATCTCCAATCTCGTTCTAGTAATCGCCACTGCTTTGCTTGTGATAATTGCGCAAAAGGGTTTGATGAAGACTGGGTTCTTCCTTACTGTGCCGCTGTTGATCCTGGGTTCTTTCGGAATGCTGGTTTCTGCAAAGTATTATGAGCGGGCGGAGTACCACATTGCGCGCGCCAGGGTGGTGATGGATGCCTTCGTATCGCCAGGTAATGCGGCGATTATGCAGGCTGCTGACCGAATGCACAAAAGTAACTACAGAATCCTGCGGCACGTTCGAGTCTACGCCCTATGGATCATCCTCCACGGATTGATTGCCGTAACCGGATTGATTCTTACAGTCATACTGATGATTGGTGAGTAGTGCGCTAATCTACACGATCCGTCTCGTTCGTACTCGTAGGTATCAATAGATCCGCAGTTGTTGGATGAGAGCGGTTGAGTGCGATTCCCGTAAGCTCAGCATATCGTCGAGGAGTTAGGTAATCCGCACCTCTAATATTTCCAGCCGTTAGTATCTCGCTGGGATTGGATGACCTAATCGTACCTGTGGGCTCTGTCGATGCTTTGGCGCGCTCGTAGTCGAGCTCGCTGTGAGCGCTCCTGGCCCGCGTAGCCGCATTCACGGTCTCCAAGCTGGTGGAGCCTACGAAATCCTGACTGAGCGAGCTCGACGCGAAGACTCGATCAAGTCGAAATTCGTAGACATCGGCGCTCCGCTCTGAGAGTGCGACCAGTGATCCTTTATCGCGGATCTCTACTATTCCCCTATAACCGAACCCGGCGGCCACCAGTAGGCGGGTTGCTTCGGTCGGGTGCCAGTCGAGGGCGTCGCCGATGGCATGGGTGTCGGCGACGGTGAGGCTGCAATGAAGCACCCCGCCGAGTTCATCGACTCGGGCTAGAGCTTCGGCTTCTGTGAGTTCTCCGTCTAGGCCGGGGCCGGCCACCCAGACCTGGGCGGGGACGTCGAGGTTTTGGGCTGCGGCTAGTACCAAAGCATCGGCCATGGGAGAGCGGAGACCCGGTTCGTCGCCTCGGGCGATGATGTCACCTCCGACGTCGACGACTATCACGTCGTCTGGCTGGAAGCAGGCGACGGCGGCACGGATCTGTTCGCGCATGCCGACTGCGCCGCCGGCCGGGTCGAGCAGAAACAGGCGGGCGTCGAGCGTCGTCGTGAGGCGGGGGAGCGGGGACCTGGCCGGCGGGCGCGCTTTGGTAGTGGCGAGTATCTCCGCGATACCGGGCACGTCCTGGCCGAGACCGTCGAAGTCGTCGACGCTGCGGGGACCCGGGACGGGATCGAGGATGAGGCGTTCCCAGGCGTAGGTGAGGATGACCGGGCGCGTGGTCGGATCGTCGTGGAGTAGAGCGGCGGCGATGGCGTCGCCTCCGCCTCCGGCTGCGACGTAGAGGCGCATGGTCACAACCTCGACCGTACGGGCTAGCAGCAGCGAGCTGCTGCTGCTTAGGCCGTAGCTACGAAGGCTTGCTAGGGTGGCCAGTGGCCTAGTCCACCTGCGAGGAAACAATGCCTGAGCTGCGGCACGTCGAACCTAAGTACCTCCAGATCGCGAATCACATCCGCGACCAGATCACCAACGGGACGCTTCGTCCTGGCGATGAGGTGCCCTCCGAGCGGCAGATCGCCGCTGACTGGAGCGTTGCGCGACCGACAGCAGCTCGGGCTCTCGAAGCACTTCGGAATCAGGGCCTCGTGGAGTCGCGCCAAGGGGCCGGCACCTTCGTCAAGGATCAGCCGACCGCCCGCCGCGCCCGAGAGCGCTACGTGCGCTCGCGCCAGATCGGCCGGATCTACGCTCCCGGCGAGTACGCCGTCATCGTGTCTGCCGAACTGGTCGATGCGCCCGAGCGTGTTGTCGAAGCGCTACGCCTCGCGCCGGGTGAACAGGCGATACGTCGCCAGCGAGTGACGCACTCCGATACCGGTCCGGTGGAGTCCTCGGTCTCGTGGCTGTCTGGTGAGCTGGCCGAGATGGCACCGCTGCTGCTGGTCAAAGACCGAATCAAGATCGGCACGATCGCCTACGTCGAGAACGCGACTGGACGCACGGCGGAGTACGCCTCGGATCGCGTTGCCGCGCGCCTGTCCACTGACGAGGAAGCCGCGGAGCTCGGGCTCGGCGACGGTCCGCACGCGGTTCTGAACTACCGCCACACCGTCTACGACACCCAGGGCAACCCGATCGAGTTCGCCGAGTCCGTGTATCCGCCGGACCGATGGACGTTCGAGCAGGACTACTCGGTCCGCTAGTCCCGAACTAGTCCCTTCAAGGGGTGACCGTCCAAACGCCTTGCGTTAGTGGCATAGGCCAGTAACATAAAGGCCACTGGCATATGCCACCTACGCGAGACGGGACGCGACGTGATCAAGGGACGCATGCGAATCGAGATGGGCACGGCCTTCGCTGACGGGCTGTTCGCGATGGCTGTCGAGCCGGAAGTGGACTTCGACAAGCGCCAGTCGGGCGCCAACGACACCCAGAAGCGGGACAAGGACACCGGCGAGCGCATGTGGGTCGTGCGCTGCGTCGATGGCGACGAGGACGCACAGAAGCGCGGCCAGGCCGAGCTGAAGGTCACCATCGTGGCTCCGGTTCAGCCGGTGCTCCCGGACGCACTGCCGGGGACACCGTTCCGGCCGGTGGAGTTCGAGAACCTGACGGTCTTTCCCTACGTCGACGGCGCCCGGTGCAAGGGGAGTGGCCACCCGCAGTGTCGTGGGCGGGTCGCTTATTCGTTCCGCGCCACCGGCATGCGGTCGCCGGCCAGGGGCGCGCACTCCGCGACCACCAAGGCCGCGTGATCCCAGTTGACCGGGAGCGCGGTGTCGGAGCCACTTCTCCTTCGACTCTGGGCCGCGCTCCCTCCCCATCGTTGGGAGCACTTCGTGAGTGAGTACGCATTGGTGCGGCCCCGCGTTCGGGACTGTGCCACCTGTCACGAACCGCACCCGGTCGGCGCGTTGGTTCGGGGCGAGTGCCCGCGGTGCGCTGGCCTCGTGGCGCTGCCTCTGCGGGACGAGAAGGGCCGGTTCCTTCCCGCGTCGGCATGGTCGGGTGAGGCGGCATGACCGAGCCCGAGCACCTTTACCGGTCGGAGCTGATCACCCAGGGTCCGGAGTGGCTCGCGCTGCGGGCTGGCATGAAAGCGGCGGTCTCGGCATACGTGACCCGACTGCGTCCGATTCCCGCTGTCTTCGATCCGGCTCGTCGTGATCCGGCTGAACTGCGGTCGCGGTATCTGCTCAGGCTCGCCACCGAGCGTGCAGCTGCGGAGCATCTCGACCAACTCGCTGTCAGCGCCGGTCAGTGGGCCATTCACTACGGCGCTACGCCCGAGCAACTCGCCGCCGTCGGCGACACGACGCCTGACCAAGCGGCCGAACGTTACGAGATCCCGGAGGACTACCGGGGTCAGAAGTTCCTTCCTCAACGGCCCGAGTGGGCTACCGAATCCGACGCTGCCTGTCCGGGAGGCGATCAGTAGTGAAGGTCAACGGATATCGAGCCGACGATCTGGCTCGGGTAGGTCTCATCACCCGCGAGCGCTGGGTGATGCCGCTATGGATGTCCATACTCGGCGTCTGCTTCCGTGCTCTCTTCCGCGCTCTCGTCTGGCTCATCCGGCGCGGTGCGATCACCGGCCCGGTGCTGGTGCTGCTCATCGCCTACGGCAAATGGGACTGGCCAGGGCCGGCGGCGCTACTGACCGGTGCGGTGCTCTTCGCCATCGCCTGGTGGCTGGCGCATCCCGCCTCGTTCCGGCGGGTCATAGGTGCGCGGTTACTCGGTCAGTGGCGGCTGATGGTCCGGTACCGGCGGTTGTGGCGTCCGGCAATGATCGGCGGCCAGCTCGCCGTCGTCCACGACGAAAAGCAGTACCTCCCGGTGATCCGGCGCGTGCGCTCGACCCGGTGGGCCGACGAGCTGCGGGTCCGGCTGCTCTACGGCCAGACCCCGGAACGGTTCGCGCTGGTCGCGGAGAACCTGCGGCACGTCTTCGGCGCGTACCGGTGCACCGCGCATGAGCTGAAACCAGGCGTCGTGACGCTGCGTTTCTACCACCGCGATCCGCTCGAACAGCCGCTCGGACCGCTGCCGATCCAGGATCTCCCGGACCTGCGGCGGGTCGAGCTGGGCCGCACCGAGGACGCCGTCCCGTTCCTTCTCGCGCTGCTCGGGACGCACGTGCTGGTGGCCGGCGCCTCCGGGGCGGGCAAGGGATCGGTGCTCTGGTCCCTGATCCGCGCTCTCGCTCCGCTGGTGGCGCATGGCTCGGTGGAGCTGTGGGTCATCGACCCCAAGGGCGGCATGGAGATGACCTTCGGCCGTCCCCTCTTCGCTCGATACGAAGACACCGACGCCGAAGCGATGGCGGAACTTCTCGAGGAAGCCGCCGACCGCATGCAGGCGCGGACCCAGCGGCTCAAGGGCGTCACCCGGCAGCACACGCCGACGCCGGGTGATCCGCTGATCGTCGTCCTGGTCGACGAGCTCGCGGCGCTCACGGCGTACCTCTCGGACCGAAAGCTCCGCGATCGGATCAAGGCCGCACTTTCGCTCCTGCTGTCGCAGGGTCGAGCGCCGGGCTTCCTCGTCGTCGCCGCATTGCAGGACCCGCGTAAGGACGTGGTGCCGTTCCGGGACCTCTTCCCGACCCGGATCGCACTGCGGCTCACCGAGGCCGAGCAGGTCGACATGGTCCTCGGTGACGGTGCCCGCGATCGTGGCGCGCTCTGCGATCGCATCCCGCGTGCCCTTCCGGGCGTCGCGTACGTCCGGCTTGATGACGACCCTGACCCGGTCCGCGTGCGGTTCGGCTATCCGGACGACGACGCGATCGCCGAGACCTGCCAGCTCTACGCCCCGCACTTCGGACCCCGCCCGATCCTCAACGACGAGCAGGAAGCGGCCTAACTCCTCATGTCCACGTTCTGGAGCGGCGCACCGGGTGGTTACGACCCGGCAGATGGCTACCGGCCCTTCGGACGGGTTCTCCCCGACCCGTCCGAAGCGCTCCAACCCTTCCTCCAGACCGGCTGGCTCACGCAGCGATCCTCGGCGCGGCGCTGGCTGGTCTACGGCCCGCAACGCCAGACCGGTCCGTCGGCTGGCTCCGCTGTCCTCGTCGGCGAACTGGTCTGGCTCACCGACCACGAATGGGGTGTCCAACCCGTCGGCGAAGCACTCGCCTGGGGTCGCTCCTTCACCACCGCCGTCGCTGCCCTTGATGCCCTCGTTGCCTGGTGGAACCACGGCGGCCCGGACAGCGAGCCGACGACGTGACGTCATCGCGGGGCTTGAAGCCACCCGGCCCGGCTCGAACGGGCTGGCTCCCTCTCCAACTGCGGACCGACGGGGCTAACGCCGGCCTAGCGCGGGCGAATCGACCCTACGGCCGCTCCACCTCAACCACCGATCGCATTTCACCACCGCGCTTCTCTGCCGGGAGAGGACCACCACATGAACGCTGCCCCAGACCCCGAACCAACCGCGCTCCAGCGGGCCGACGACCGCCGGCTCTCCCGTGTGCAGCGGGCGAAGATGCCCCGCGCCGTCGATGTCCTGACCGAGGTCGCCGCGAACAACGGCGTGTGCACGAACCTTGTACCGATGCGGCGCACGGACACCGTGACCGGCCAGACCTCGATCATCGGTGTTCCGTGCGGCTCCACCCTCGCCTCCAAGTGCCCCGCCTGCGCGCTCCGGGCCAAGCGACTGCGGATGCAGCAGTGCCGCGAAGGCTGGCACCTCGACCACGAACCCGACCTCACCCCGGACGAAGCCACCGACGACCAGGTCGACCTTGTCGAATGGCGGTCCGCGCTCGAAGACGCCCGCGCCGACGCCGACGAGGCCGGCGACCTGTCCGAGCGAGACGAGCTGGACACCGCGATCGCGGACGTGTCCGAGCAGATGCTCAACGCCGGAATCCGCGGCTCACTCCCACACCCCGCCGACCCGGCCAAGCCTCGCCGGGTGCGGTCGACGAAGCGTCGTCAGGACGCCCCGAACCTGCCCTTCCGCAAAGTGGAAGACACCACCATCGGCCGGACGTTCACCGGCAACGACGGCACCGTCTTCCGCCCGTCGACGTTCCTCACGCTCACCTGCGACACGTACGGGCGGGTCAAGGCGGATGGCACCCCGGTCAATCCAGCCACCTACGACTACCGACGCGCTGCCCGCGACGCGATCCACTTCCCGAGGCTCGTCGATCGGTTCTGGCAGAACCTGCGGCGGGTCGTCGGGTACGACGTCCAGTACTTCGCTGCCGTCGAACCGCAGAAGCGGCTGGCTCCGCACCTGCACGCCGCCGTGCGCGGAACCTTCCCGCGTGCGCTGCTCAAGCAGGTGATCGCCGCGACCTATCACCAGGTCTGGTGGCCAGCACTCGACGCAATGCGCTTCGACCCGAACACCTCGGACGCGTTTCCGGTTTGGGACACCGAGGCCGGCTACGTCGACCCCGCGACAGGCGAAGTCCTTCCGACCTTCGACGACGCACTCGACGACCAGGACGAGAACGCCGAACCGCTGCACGTCGTCCGCTTCGGCCCCGTCGCCGATATCCAAGGCGTCACCGCTGGAACCAAGTCCGCGAACACGTGCGTCGGCTACCTCACCAAGTACCTGACGAAGTCCGTCGCCGAGTGCCACGCCCCCGAGACCGACGCCCAAAAAGCACACGTCGACCGGCTCGCCGCTGCCCTTCGGTACGAACCCTGCTCGGAACGGTGTGCGAACTGGCTGCTCTACGGCATCCAGCCGCGCAACGCGAAGGCCGGTCTCGTGCCCGGTCGGTGTTCCGGCAAAGCCCACCGACGCGAAACCCTCGGCTTCGTCGGCCGCCGCGTCCTCGTCTCCCGGAAGTGGTCCGGCAAGACCCTCACCGACCACCGCGCCGACCGCAAAGCCCACGTGCTCCGCGTCCTCGGCGCTGTCGGCAAGCAGGTCGAGAACGCCGACGCCTACGTCTGGGAACGCGCCAAGCCCACCGACGAAGACTGCCCACCCGTCGCGTCCCTGCTGATGCGAACGCTCACCGACCGACTCCGCTGGAGACAGGAGTACGCCGCTGCCCAAGACGCCCTCGCCGATCTTTCGGCAACCGAACCCACCGACCGCGCCGCCTGAAGGGAGACGCCATGACGCTTAAGGCCACTGTTTCAGCCATCACGGATGCACCGTCGCTGTCCGACCGGCTCTGGTCCGTCCAGGACGTCTCCGCCTATCTCGGCGTACCGGTCGAGACGCTCTACCGCTGGCGCAAGAACCGAACAGGCCCACCGGCGGCAAGGGTTGGCCGGCATCTCCGTTACGACCCGGTGGACGTCCGAGCCTGGGTGAGAGCGCGGGTCGCCTGATGGCCCACATCGAAGATCGCTGGTTCGCTCCGAAGCTCGACCAGGAAGGACGGCCGGTCCTCAACGGTCGCGGTAAGCCGTTGCTCGCCCGCAGTCCTAGACACGGCACGGGCTTGCGGTATCGCGTCCGCTACATCGGTCCCGACGGTCGGGAGCGGAGCAAGTCATTCCCTGACCGGGAGAAGCGGGCGGCCGATGCGTTCTTGGCGACGGTCGAGGCCGACAAGTACCGAGGCACCTTCATCGACCCGACGGCCGGACAGGTTCCGTTCAGCGAGTTCGCGGAGACATGGCTCCGGTCGCGCACGTACGACAAGTCGACGATGGAGAGTCTCGAGCTACGGGTGCGGAAGCACATCCTGCCGTTCTTCGGCGCGCGTCCGCTGTCGTCGATCAAGCCCAGCGCGGTCGCAGAATGGGATGCCGAGCTGTCGAGCGTCCTCGCCCAGGACACGCGCTCGGTGGCCTTCGCCTATCTACGGATGATCTTCTCGGCGGCCGTCGACGACGAACGGATCGCGAAGAATCCGTGCTCGGCGAAGTCGGTCAAGCAACCGCGGCCGGCGCAACGTCAGGTGATCCCGTGGACGTACGACGAGGTTTCGGCAATCCGCGCGGGCCTGCTTCCGCGTTACCGGCCGCTCGTCGACCTCGGCGCGGGTTGCGGTCTCCGGCAGGGAGAGATATTCGGGCTGAGCCCCGATGACTTCGACCTCGATGGCGGCTGGCTCTACGTCCGGCGGCAGGTCAAACGGGTCTACTCGCGGCTCGTGTTCGGGCTCCCGAAGAACGATAAGGAACGGCGGGTGCCGCTTCCCGCCTCTATCGGTGCGGTGATCCGGGCGTACCCCGTCGCGCCGATCCCGGTGTCGCTGCCGTGGGAAGACCCGGACTCCGAAGACCTGGTGACCGTGCGACTCATGTTCACCACGCCTCGGCGGAATGCGATCAACCGGTCTGACTTCAACAGCAAGAGCTGGCACAAGGCGCTCGAATCGGTGGGCATCCCGCGCACTCGTGCGACCGGCATGCACGCGTTGCGCCACTTCTACGCCTCGACGCTGCTCGACGCGGGGGAGAACATCCGGGCGCTTGCCGCGTACCTCGGTCATGCCGACCCAGGGTTCACGCTCCGTGTCTACACGCACCTCATGAAGGCGAGCGAGGCACGCACGCGGAGCGCAATCGATGCGCTGTTTTCCACCCCGCTTGTCGTTGCTGGCTAACCCAAGTGCCCGTTGCGCCTGCGTTTACCAGCGGGGGCCAAACGGTGGTCATCCCCGCTTTCGGCGCCGAAGGCACAACACGCCGGCTGGACACGCAATACACAGCGTGTCACTATCGAGGTGCGCATTCCCAGGCCAACCGGCCGTCCCCCCGCGCAACAGTAGGGATAATTATGCCCAAGTACGCGTATGCCCTCAAAGAGCACGAAGTGACTCACGAGCGGCTGAAGATCGATGATCTCGCGGTTGACAAAAACGCCCAGCGCACGCTGAACCGTCGCCGGGCCGCTGCGATCGCAGCCGAATGGGTTCCCGAGGCCGCAGGAACGATTGTGGTTTCGCGGCGTGACGGGATCAACTACATCGTTGATGGTCAGACTCGAACTGAGGGTGGCCGGCTCGCCGGCGCCACTGAGATCGATGCGGAAGTGCATCACAATCTGAGTGAAGCCGATGAAGCAACCCTCTTCCTCTTCAAGAACCGCGAGTCGACCCGTCCGAGTGCGCACGACGAGTACCGGATCGGCCTGACCGCCAATCTGCCGCTCTTCGTGGACACCGAGGCCATGTTGGTTAAGCACGGTCTGCAGGTCGGCAGCACCTCCACCAACACGGTGGGTGCGGTCGCGGGAATCCTCCGCATCACCGAGAAGTACGGACCGGAAGTTCTCGATCGGACGCTGAGCGTTGCGGAGGAGGCCTGGGGTCGAAACGAGAAGACTTGGGACGGCATGCTGTTGTCCGGCATCGGTCAGTTCCTCGGTCGCCACGGTGACGACGTGAATGACCTGGAACTGGCCCGGAAGATCAGCACGCGAGGCAACGCCTACAGGTGGCACGGCGACGTCATCTCTCTCGCCTCCGCCGGCGGCACGCAGCAGACCGGAACTGGTGGTCGCACCTCTGTCTGCTATGGGCTCGTTGTTCAGGCGTGGAACAAGGGCCGCCGCGCGAACAACAAGATTCCTGTCACGTCATAGTCGACGGCCTTAGCGGTAGCCGCAGGACGCCCGAGTTCCACGGTGCTCGGGCGTCCTGTGTTTGTTGATTACCCTCAGGTGGCTCATACGGCCCAGCGACGGCCCACGGCCCGCATCGCATGCGTTGTAGCTGTTCAGAAGCAGCTATAAGCGAGAACCCGGCGTACAGGCCGACTCGTCCGCCGCCCCAGCGGGGTAGCTCCCTGAGCTGCGCTGACACCGGGGCGGCTCCGGTTGTCGTCGGTCAGAGTCGGCCGTAGGACGATCACGCTCTGGAGGCGGAGTGATCCGAGCCGCCCCACGCTGGTCCAGCGGGGCGAGGATCCGACTAAGCCGTGTCGTGCCGCAGCCGGGCACGGATTCGCAGGACACGGCTTAGAGCCCGTGCTCGCGTTCGAGCTGTTCGACGGCGTCTTTGGCGGCGCCGAAATCAACTCCGGTGATGTCGCGGTAGTCCCGGACCGCCAGGAGTTTCTTCCCGTCCCGGAGGTGGTCGAGAACGTCGGTGAGGTCGGGGTGGGCGGGAGGCTCGATGTTCAGGCGCTCGTTGAGCTGTGCTACCTGCCGCTCGAGCGAGCGGACCTGCCGCCCGATCCGCCGCTGTTCGCCGGTGCGATCGAGGTAGGCGATGAGCAGAATGCGGGCCACCCACCCGAGGGCCACGATGAGGGTGACCCACACCCAGACCGCGTCTGTCATGTCGTCCTCGCGTCGGCTCGGAAATTCAGCGTCCTGCTGCTGATATCCAAGCAGGGGCGTTCGCGAGGTGTCGGCTCGAACTGCCGTGTGGCGTAGGCCCGTATCGGGAGACCTGTCGAAGTTCGTAGCCGGGCGGTCTCGCTGCTCGTGCTCTTCCTCGCGGTCGCGTTTGTCGCGGATGGTGTGGTCGTGCGCCTCGTGCCTGACCGGTGCAGCGTCAGCCGAACAGCGAAACGCCGACGCGGATGGCCTCGCTCTGCCGTCGACGCTCTGTCGCCTCGCCGCACTTCTCGGCTGCCTGAGCCGGCCACTTGCCCGGTCGGGGCCGCCTCCGCTTAGCTGACGGAATGCAGGGAGGTCGCTAATGGACGCTGGAGTGGCCGCCTTCGGGGGCGCAGTACTGGCGTTCGCAGGCACGATCGCAGGTCAGATGTTGACCCAACGCGGCGCCACGCGTGCCCGGGAGACGGAGTTCCGAGAGCAAGAGGCGAGCCGTCAAGCACAAGCGGCGGCCGAGCGGGACGCTTCGAACTTCGAACTGCGTCGAGCGTGCTACGTCGAATTCACCACCGCGACGCGTCAGTACATCAGCTCGATGAACCACAGCATTCGAATGCTACGAGACCAAGGCTACGACACCCCAGAATTCTCCCTCGACGAGGCCAAGCGGATCTACACTGACCGTTTCTCGGAGCTCCAACTGACGGCACCCAGCAATCTCCACCACATGTCCGAGCAGCTGAATCGCTCCCTCGCCCGGCAGTACTACGAGGTGAAGAAGCTGGCCGCCGATGAATCCCCCGCAGCCGGGGTCCGTGCCGCTCTGAAGGCCAAAGATCGGCTCTGGGTGGAGTACGAGGACCTCTTACTGGAACTCCGTCGCGACCTTGGCGTGGAGTGAGTGGCGAGCGCAGCTGGACGCCCTGAGCGTCGCTGGCGTGCAACCCCTGGTGGACGCCGTGTGGGGGCCAAACCCCGGCCTAGAGGCCGACTCGCCCGCCGCCCCGGCCGGTCAGAATTGGTCGGGGCGGTCGGCTGTCCAGTAGTACTCGCCGTTGGGGTCGATGTCGGAGAGATCTGTCCGGCGTGCGCCGCGGACCGTGATCTTGTCGTCTTCCACCGTGATCACGGTGCCGGCTCGAGCCTTGCTGAGGATTTCCTCGTTGATGTGCACCAACCGCAGGCGCAAGCCGCCCGCGTCGGGACCTACGTCGGTCCAGGCGGCGCACGATTGCACGTAGTTGGCCACGGCATCGGCCGGGGCCACGATGACCGCCGGGGGCTCCAGCGGCCGGCCGTCGAGTGGGCCATGTCCGCGAGAGAGTTCGGCGTACAGGCCGACTTGCCCGGCTCGTTATTTACCAGCACCAACTGGTGAAGTCGGCGACCAAGCCGCCTTCGCTGGTCATTCTCAGCAGGCTGATCGACATCACCAAGCCCGGCAACCCCAACGCCCCGCCGATCAAACCGGCAAGGGCCAGTGACGAGCCTCGGCGCCGCTGTCGTTCGCAGCGCCGGAAAGCGAGCGGGCTCACCACCACCGCCGCCACCGAGCAGGACGCCAGGACCAGTCCAGGGGTCAGCCCGGGCTGCACGAACGCGAAACCGATGCCGTACATGTCCAGGTACGGCACCCCGCCGAGGAAACCGAGCAGACCGAGGACAAAAGCCACCACCGCGAGACGCTCGCGTTTCGCCGGCGGCGGAGCATCCACGGCCTCGGTCATCGGACACCTCCTCGCCGGACAGCTCGGCGCCGACCAGGAGAGGATGAGGACGTCTAGCGACCCCGTTGGGCGAGACGCCCGGAAACCGACGCCCGGCGGCGTTCCGCGTAGGCATACGTCGCCACACCCAGCGCCACTCCCCACGGCAGCCACAGCAACCCCGGCGCGGCCGTCGACGACACCGACCCGTCCGCCACCGCGAACCGGATGATCACCAAGCCGGCGATGGTCACCGCCGTCGAGACCACCGAGGCCGGCACCACCGCCAGCCACACCGGTACCGGCCGTCCGCCCAGCCACGGCACCCACCGGGGAAAGACCTCGCCCCAGCGCATGACCAGACCCAACGTCAGCAACACGCCTACCAGGTCCGGGATCACCAGCCCCCAGGCCGCGATCGCCGGGAGACCCTTGGCGGTGACATCGGCCGCCAGATCGTCCACGAACTGCTGTGACACGCCCAGCGGGATGCCCAGATTCCACGCCGCGCGTTGGATCGCGTAGGGGAGGGGCGCGAGCACCGCGACGAGCGTCGCCCAGCGGCCGATCGTCAGCCACCGTGCGGCGTCGCCGGTCGCCGGCCGCAGCAGAACCAGCGCGGAGCGGGCGAGCAGACCCGCGCCCAGCACGCAGAGGACCTGGTTGAGCACCGGCCAGTCGACCAGGCCGAAATAGCCGCCGAAGCTGTACGCGAGGTTCTGCAGCAGCCGGACGTCCGGCACGACGGCCAGCAGCGCCGCCGCGCACACCAGAAGGACGACGCCGGGTGCGCGGCCGGGGCGACGCAACGCCCACACCGCGGCGGCCGCGGCGACCACGGCTCCGCAACCCAACGCCAGGCCGGTCGGAACCGGGTGCGCGGAGGCGAGCAGGCTGCCCATCTCCCGGCCCCGCGAATCGCCGGCGCCGAACGGGAAACCCGGGGCGCCGAGCATCCAGGCAAACGACATCAGGCTATAAAGCACGCACCAGACGGCGGTGAGAACGAGGATCCACATGCTCTCGACGGTGCGACTTCCCGGCCGCCCGGCCTATCTCCCGATCGGCAGACGCGAACTGTCGGTGGGCCGCTCTATCGTGAACGGATGACCAGGTCGAGGGCGCTCACCAGCGCATTAGCGGCGCTCGCCGTGCTGGCGCTGGCGCTCGTCGTCTCGCCGGAGTTCCGCCCAGCGCGTGACACACCGACGGTCCTCGGCGTCGTCGTGCTCGCGGTGCTCGTCGGGGCGTGGCCGCACAGCCGCCGGTGGATCGGCCCGGCCACCGCGGCAATCGTGATCGCCACCGCGGTGGGCATCGCGAACTGGCTGCCGAACCCCACGATCGGTGGAGGCATCTGGTCGCTGGAACTCACCGCGGTGCTGATGGTGCTGCTCGCGCTGCTCTGCCGCTGGAGCCCTCCGGCCTGGGTGGTGGCGGTCGCGCCGGTGGGGGTGGTCACCGAGTCCACGTTGATCCTGCAAACCACCGGCGCCCCGGTGATGACCGGCTGGGAAGCCGTCGGCGCGTGCGTGTTCTGGTCGTTGGCGGGCCTCGTCGGCACGGGTTCAGGCTTTTACCTGCGTCATTTGGACGCTCGGCGAGCGGCCGCCGTCACCAACGCCCGGCGTGTCCAGCGGGTGCGGCTGGCCGCCGATCTGCACGACGGTGTCGCGCACGACGTGAGTGCGATGGTGCTCCAGGCGCAGGCCGCGAAGGTGCTGCTCGGGGCGCGGGCGGCGGACGTGGCGAGCGTTCTCGACCGGATCGAGGCCGACGGCACCCGGGCGCTCGCCTCGATGCAACGCTCCATCCACGTCTTACGGGAGGGCGAGTCCGATCGGCCGATTCCGCAGCCCGAACACCCGGTCGTGCAGCGGGTGCTCGCCGAGGCGCTGCGCAACGCCGAGAAGCACGGCGACGGCACGGGCGTGACGCTCGTGATCACGAACCCGCTGCCGACCATCCGAAGACCGCGCGGGCCGGGGCTCCGGTACGGGCTGGCCGGGCTCGCCGACGAGGTCGAGGCCGCCGGCGGCACGTTCAGCGCGGGCCCCGACGGCGACCGCTGGACCGTGCGGCTGGAGCTGCCGTCGTGATGGGGTTGTCGACCTCCGGCGACCGTCG
>NZ_BAAAGX010000012.1:176766-181452 GCF_039524755.1 Cryptosporangium japonicum | reverse complement strand
TCCGGGTACTGATCGCTGACGACCAGGAAGCGGTCCGGTTCAGTTTCCGGACCATCCTGAACGCCGCGCCGGGCATGCAGGTCGTCGCGGAGGCGGAGAACGGCAACCGCGCGTTGGAGCTGGCCGACGAGTACAAGCCCGATGTGGCGCTCGTCGACATCCGGATGCCGGGGCTCGACGGGCTGGAGCTCACCGGACTGCTCTCGCCGACGATCAAGGTGGTCGTGGTGACCACGTACGACCTGGACGCCTATGTGCACACCGCGCTGCGCAACGGCGCGTGCGGGTTCCTGCTGAAGCACTCCGGTGCGGCGCTGCTGGCCGCGGCGGTGCGGGCGGCGGCCGCCGGGGACGCCCTGATCAGTCCGGAGATCACCGTGCGACTGCTCCGCGAGTTGTCACCCCGGAAGGAGAACACCAACCCGCTCACCGACCGCGAACTCGACATCGTCGCGCTCGTCGCCGACGGCAAAACGAACGCCGAGATCGGCGCGGAGCTCTACATCACCGCCGGCACGGTGAAGACGCACCTGGCGCACATCCAGCAGAAGCTCGACGTGCCCAACCGGGTGGCCATCGCCGCCTGGGCCTGGGAAACCGGCCACCGCCGCCCCACCCGCTGATCCCACCCCTGGCCCGAGAGCGCTTACGCCCAGCTCCCCGGCGGCGCCGCGGTGATGCCGGCCTCGCCGCGGTGATGCCGGCCGCGCCGCGGTGATGCCGGCCGCGCCGCGGTGATGCCGGCCCCGCCGCGGTGATGCCGGCCCCGCCGCGGTGATGCCGGCCGCGCCCTGACCCAGGCACCCACGCCGGGCCGTAGGCAGCCACGCCAGCCGCAGGAGGCTCGCCGTCCGCAGGAGGCGTGCTGAGTGCAGGTAGCCGAGCCAGGCAGCCGCGCCAACGGCACGCGCCGACCCACCACGCCCCGACCTCGGACACGGCGTGGTCACGGCCGGGGCTACGGCGGGCGTGGGGCACCGGGTCGTTCTACGCTCGACGAATGTCGACGTTCGTGCCCCAGAAGCTCCACCTCCGACCGGACATCTTCACCATCGAGCGGCACGACAGCGAGGACATCGTCGGGTCGTCCGACTGGGTCGCGCTGGTCCGCGCTCCGCAGGGCCTCACCGTGATCCGCACCGTCACCGACGCCGCGGACGGCTGGCGTGCGTTCCAAGGCCAGTCCTCGCACGAGCTGGACGTCCCGGGCATGCTGCTCAGCATCCTCGCGCCGCTCGGCGAGGCCGGGCTCCCGGTGTTCGCGGCGTCCACCTACGACGCCGATCTGGTGCTCGTGCCCGCGTCCCACGCCGAGAAGGCCGTGGCGGTGTTGAGCACCGCCGGCCACGACGTCACGGAGTAGCGATGCTCGTCGACCAGCACGGCCTGCCGACGACCGCGGCGAACCGGGCCGCCCTCGACCACTACGACCGTGCGGTCGACGAGCTGCTGCATTTCCGCGCCGAGGTCGTCGCCGAGTCCGGTGCGGCGCTCGCCGAGGACCCGACGTTCCCGCTGGCGGTCGCGTTGCGTGCCTACCTCGGCCTGCTCACGACCGACTACGACGACGCGGTGGCGGCCCGCGCGCACCTGGAGGCGTACCGACCGGGTGAACCGCACCCGAGGGAACGAGCCCATCTGTACGCGGCCGAACAACTCGCGGGCGGCGACTTCCACGGCGCCGGCCGCACCTTGCGCGATCTCACGGTCGAGTACCCGCGCGATGCCCTCGCGCTCGCCGTCGGCCACCAGATCGATTTTTTCACCGGCGACGCGGTCAGCCTGCGTGACCGCATCGGTGGGGCACTGTCCGCCTGGCACCCCGACGACCGTTCCTACCCGAACGTGCTCGGCATGTACGCGTTCGGCCTGGAGGAGGCCGGGCACTACGACCGTTCCGAGGACGTCGGGCGGGAAGCCGTCGAGCGTGACCCCCGTGACGTCTGGGGCATCCACGCGGTGGCCCACACCTACGAGATGCAGGGGCGTTTCGCCGACGGGCTCCGCTACTTCGACGACCGGCTCGACGACTGGTCGACGGACACGTTCTTCAACGTCCACAACTGGTGGCACTACGGGCTGTACGCGCTGGAGAAGGGCGACACCGCTCGCGCGCTCGAGATCTACGACGCCGTTCTCTACGACCCCGACGGCATCTCGCTGCAGTTGCTCGACGCCGCCGCCCTGCTCTGGCGGTTCGCGCTGGCCGGCGACCGGCAGACCGAGCGGTTCGCCGCGTTGGTGGAGCCGTGGCAGCGCCGGGCCGAGCACCCGTTCTACGCGTTCAACGACGCCCACGCCGTGATGGCGTACGTCGGCGCCGAGCGGTTCGACCTGGCCGAGGCGTTGATCCGCCGACGCACCGAGTGGGTCCGCGCCGGGAACACGGGCTCGAACCACGCGATGACCGTCCGGGTCGGGCTCCCGGTGTGCCGTGCCCTGCTCGCGTTCGGGCAGGGCCGCTACGAGCAGACCGTCGACCTGCTCTACCCGATCCGGGGGCACGTCAACGAGTTCGGCGGCAGCCACGCCCAGCGGGACGCGGTCTACAAGACGCTGGTGGAGGCCGCGCTGCGGGCGGAGAGGCTGCCGCTGGCCCGGACGCTGATCAGCGAACGACTGAACGTGCGCCCGTGCAGCCCGTACAACTGGCTCAAGCAGGCCGAACTGGCCCGCGCGCTCGGCGACGAGGCGGCCGCGACCACGGCGAAAGCACGCGCCGAGGCTTACCAGGGCACCACCTGATCGGCGTAGTCGACGAAGTGGAAGCCGCCGGTGCCCGCCCGCTTCTCGACCGTGTCGACGACCGGCGGCACGGCCTCGGCGACCGTGCGCACCGCGCCGGGGCCGCCCAGCTCGGTACGCACGTGACCCGGGTTGACCAGGAGCAGCGTGCGCCCGTCGCCCTCGTGGCGCACCGCGTAGGAGCGCATCAGCTGGTTCAGCGCGGACTTGCTCGCGCGGTAGACGTCGTAACCGGCGTTGTCGTTGAGGGTGATGCTGCCCTGCCGTGACGACATCACCGCGATCGTCCCGGTCGGCGGCACGAGGTCCGCGAGCGTCTCGACCGCACGCAGCGGGCTCAGCACGTTCGTCACCATCACGTCGACGAACTCCTCGGTGGAGACCGCGGAGACCGGGCCGTCGGTGCTCGGGACGCCGGCGTTGACGAACAGCAGGTCGATCGACCGGCCGTCGAGCCGGCGGCGCAGGGCGTCGAGTTGTTCGGGGCTGGTGATGTCGAGGGTTTCCACTGTGACGTCGAGGTCGGCGAGGCCGCCGGGGGAGCCGTCGCGGACGGTTCCGATGACGTTCCAGCCGCGGGCGCGGAACTCGGCGGCCATGCCGAGGCCCAGACCGCGGGAGGCGCCGAGGATCAGCACTGTCGGGTTGCTCATGTCGTCAGTATAACCAACGCCAACGTTGGAGTTGGCGACGCTAAGCTGGGAGACATGCCCCGGGACGTCGAAGCCACCAAACGACGGATCCGCGACGCCGCACTGCGGGAGTTCGCCGACCACGGCCTGCACGGCACCACCGTCGAGCGCATCGCGGTGCGGGCCAAGGCCAACAAGGAGCGGATCTACAGCTACTTCGGCGACAAGAACGCGCTGTTCCTGAGCGTGCTCGTCGAGGAGCTGGACAAGGTCGCCGCCGCGATCCCGGTGCGGGTCGAGCGCACCGAGGACTTCGGCGAGATGGCCGGGCGCACGTTCGACTACCTGCGCGAGGACCCCGGGCTGCAGCGGCTGCTGCTCTGGGAGGGGCTGGCGGACACCGGAGCCGTCGCCGACGAAGCGAACCGCCGGCTCCACTACCGGGAGAAGACCGAGGCCATCCGGGTCGCCCAGCGGCGCGGGCTGCTCGACGACACGCTCGAGCCGCACCACCTGATGTTCTTCCTGCTGGCGCTGGCGAACTGGTGGTTCGCCGCACCGCAGACGGCGCGCATGCTCACCGACGGACCGATCGACGAGGACGAGTGGGCCGGGCGGCGCCGGGCGGTGGTCGCGGCGGCCAACCGTTTGTGCCGCCCCGACGTCGGGAAATAGGCGTACCGGACCGAGAGGACAGGTGATCGCGATGGCCGAGGAAACCCGGTACTGGTGGAACCTCAAGCACAAGCGCGTCGAGACCGACGACGACAAGGGCAAGGCGTCCGACCGCCTCGGCCCCTACGCGACGCGGGAGGCCGCGGAGAAGGCGCTGGACACCGTCGCCGCACGCAACGCGGCCGCGGACGCCGAAGACCGGCGCTGGAACGACTGATCGCTCGAACTCCCGGGGTACCGTCGAACGAGGTACCCCGGGGAGGCAGCATGGACTCCGATCGTCCGCCGGTTCGCGCTTCCGACAAAGACCGCGAGCGTGTCGTCGAACTGCTGCGGCAGCACACGTCCGAGGGCCGGCTCACGATCGAGGAGTACGAGCAGCGCGTCGAGACGGCGTACGCGACCAAGACCGTCGCCGAGCTGCGTCCGTTACTGGCGGATCTGCCGGTGCCGCTCGACGAGGTGCTCCCGGCCGCGGCGGTGGTGAAGCCGGCCCGGCCGGCGGAGCACTTCGACGGCTGGGTGCGCTATGCGGTGATCGCCGCGGCCGTCTTCCTGATGCTCGGTGCGCTCGTCGCGGCGAGCCGGGGCGTGTTCGCGGTCTGGCCGCTGCTCCTGATCGGCATCTTCGTGT
>NZ_BAAAGX010000012.1:154562-176735 GCF_039524755.1 Cryptosporangium japonicum | reverse complement strand
TCAGTGGAAGGTGTGTTCCTCGGCCGGGAACTTGCCTTCCCGGACGTCCTCGGCGAACCGCCGGGCGGCGTCGTCCAGGATCGCGTCCATGTCCGCGTACTGCTTGACGAAGCGCGGCAGCCGGCCGGTGCGCAGGCCCGCCATGTCCTGCCAGACCAGCACCTGGGCGTCGGTGTAGCCGCCGGCTCCGATGCCGACCGTCGGTACCCGGATCGCATCGGTGACGCGCTTGGCGACGTCCGAGGTCACCATCTCCAGCACCACCGCGATCGCCCCGGCCTCGACCAGCGTGACCGCGTCCTCGACGATGCGGTCGGCGTCGTCACCGCGGCCCTGCACCCGGTAGCCCGACAGCAGGTTCTCGTGCTGCGGGGTGAAGCCGACGTGCGCGAACACCGGGATGCCGGCCCCGGTCAGCGCGTCGACCTGCGGCGCGACCCGCGCGCCACCCTCGAGCTTGACCGCGTGCGCGCGGCCTTCCTTCAAGAACCGGACGCCCGTGGCCAGCGCCTGCGAAGGCCCGGACTCGAACGACCCGAACGGGAAGTCGGCCACCACCATCGCACGCTTGGCCGCGCCGCTCACCGCGCGTACCAGCGGGATCAGCTCGTCCACGGTCACCGGCAGCGAGGTCTCGTTGCCGAACACGTTGTTCGACGCGGAGTCGCCGACCAGCAGGACCGGGATGCCGACCCGGTCGAACAGAGCGGCGGTGTACTGGTCGTAGGACGTGAGCATCGCCCACCGCTCACCGCGTTCCTTCGCGGCGACCAGGTCACGGGCACGGACTCGGCGGTGCGAGGGACCGCCGTACAACGACGTCTCTTCGGACATCATCGTCCCCTTTCCTCCTCGAGGCCCGCCTGCGCGGGTCCCCGGGTACGTGTTCATCGTCGCACCGGGGAGGCCCTCGTGGGCGTGGGGTTGATCACCCGGTGATACCCGTTCAGGGCGTTTCACTCGCCAGGGGGCGATTCCCCACAGGGTGCCGCAAGGCCGTAACGTCGTCGTAACAAGGCCCCGGAAGACTCCGGTCAGCAGGCTCGAAGCACCAGAACGAGGGGAAGCGTCGTGGACCGTCAGCAGGATTTCGTGCTGCGCACGCTGGAAGAGCGAGACATTCGCTTCGTCCGGCTGTGGTTCACCGATGTGCTCGGGACGCTGAAGAGCGTCTCGGTCGCGCCGGCGGAGCTCGAAGCCGCTTTCGAAGAGGGCATCGGATTCGACGGCTCGGCGATCGAGGGCTTCACCCGGGTCTACGAGGCCGACATGGTCGCGATGCCCGACCCGTCGACGTTCCAGGTGTTCCCGTTCGAGGGCGCCGGGTCCGGCGAGAGCGCCCGGATGTTCTGCGACATCCAGATGCCCGACGGGTCGCCGTCCTGGGCCGACCCGCGCCACGTGCTGCGCCGCGCCCTGCGCAAGGCCGCCGACAAGGGGTTCACGTTCTACACGCACCCCGAGATCGAGTTCTTCCTGCTGGCCGACCACCCCACCGACGGTCGCCGTCCCACCCCGGTCGACTCGGGCGGCTACTTCGACCACACCACGCACGCCACCGCGCGTGACTTCCGGCGGCAGGCCGTGCTGGCGCTCGAGCGCATCGGCATCTCGGTGGAGTTCAGCCACCACGAGACCGCGCCCGGCCAGCAGGAGATCGACCTGCGGTACGCCGACGCGCTGGCCACCGCCGACAACATCATGACGTTCCGGCACGTCATCAAGGAGGTCGCGCTCTTCCAGGGCGTCTCCGCGACGTTCATGCCCAAGCCGTTCACCGACCTGGCCGGCAACGGCATGCACACCCACCTGTCGCTGTTCGAGGGCGAGCGCAACGCGTTCCACGACCCGGGCGACCCGATGACGCTGTCGAAGACCGCCAAGGCGTTCATCGCCGGCATGCTCTTCCACGCGCGTGAGTACACCGCGGTCACCAACCAGTGGGTGAACTCCTACAAGCGGCTCTTCGGCGCTCCGCAGCACAACACGGTCAACGAGGCGCCGAGCTCGATCTGCTGGGGTCACCTCAACCGGTCGGCGCTGGTCCGGGTGCCGCGCTACGGCAAGCCGCACTCGGCGCGCGTCGAGATCCGCTCGGTCGACGCGGCCTGCAACCCGTACCTGACGTTCGCGGTGCTGCTCGCGGCCGGTCTCAAGGGCATCGAAGAGGGCTACGAGCTGCCCCCGGGCGCCGAGGACGACGTCTGGTCGCTCTCGCCCGAGGAGCGGCGCGCGCTGGGGTACCAGGACCTGCCGCACGACCTGTCCGAGGCGCTCGGCTACATGGAGAAGAGCGAACTGGTGGCCGAGACGCTCGGCGAGCAGATCTTCGACTTCTTCCTGAAGAACAAGCGCGCCGAGTGGGACGACTACCGCCGCCAGGTCACCGCGTACGAGCGGCGCCGGTACCTGCCGTTCCTCTGAGCCGGGCCCCCGCGGCTCCGGTGGTACGGGGCCGCGGGGGGCTCCAGGGTCAGGGCTCCGGCTTCGGCGGCACCACGTCGTCGGGGATGCCGGCCGCCAGGGCATCGGCGTAGGCCGCCTTCAGGCCCCGGCCGGAGAACACGCCCGCGTTGCGGAGCAGTGACGCCCACCCGGGGTCGGCCACCGTCACGCCGTGCACGAGCTCGGGTGTCGGCGCGAACGCGACCACGGCCCCGGAGGCGCGTGGGGCCACCCAGCCGCGCTTCTCCGGATCGACGTCGAACGACCGGCACGCCGACGCCACGGTCTCGCGGGTGCACGTCGCCGCACCGGACAGGACCTCCCACGGCAGCGGCAGCGACGCCCACACGCCGGTGTCGGGGTCCACGTCCGAACCGGCCGAGCGGTGCCACGCGGCCAGGTCGGCGGCCATGAGACGCATCGCCTTGCCGGGGCAGGCGACGTCGAGCAGTTCCAGGGCGCCGTTCGCGGCGAGCGCGTTCATCCAGCCCGCGCGGGCGGTGTTGTAGGCCTGCGCGATCGTGTTCCAGGTCGAGGAATCCGTGCCCCGGCGCACGATCATCGTCCGCCGGTCGATCGCCGGGTCCCAGCGGTCGCGCAGGATCTCCGCCGCGCCGCGCATCAGCGCCGACCAGCGGCCCAGCAGCTCACCACGTTGCTCGGGCGCGAGCCGCCCGACCACGTCCGGCGTCGGGTGGACCCGCGAGACCATCCACCAGTCGGTGTCCGATTCGGCCAGGCAGCGCTGGAACAGGGCGTCGGCGACCTCGTCGTAGGGGTTCGTGCGCCCGGAGAGGCTGAACTCGCGGCGCAGGTTCTTGCGGGCGACGAAGTAGGCGACGAACCGGGCCGCGACCGGATCGGCGGCGAACCGGTCGGCCGTGATGTCCGCGGCGAGCCCGGCCCGGCCGACGAGCAGCAGTTCGTGCTTGCGCAGTTCCGCGTCGAGCCGCCCGATCTTCGCGGTGAGCCGGGTCAGGAACCGCCAGCGCCGGTTGTACTGCCGCTTCGGCAGGTCGATGCCGTGCGCCGCGCGCTGCTCCCGGTCGAGGCGGTCGGTGGTGAAGTTGCCGTGGGCCGGCACCCACTCGAGCGACTCCCCGGCGCGGGCGGCGATCGCCCGCAGCATCGCCGGGTCGTGCGCGGCTCCGTCCCGGTCGACGCCGTCGACGTCGAACAGGTTCGCGAGCGTCGACAACTGCCGCTGTGCCCCGGTCGGGCGGGCATGGTCGGCGGACATCGACGAGTACCCGCCGTGGCGTCGCCAGGAGTGCTTGGCCGCGCGCTCCAGCACGGTCCGCTCGCGTCCGGTGAGGTCGTCGAAGCCCGACCGGATCAGGTCGGCGACCTCCTCGGGGCGTTCCCGGCCGTCGAGGGATGCGTGGAGCACGGCGAGGGTGTCGCTCTGCTTCGACATGGCGGTTCCTAGCGGGGTGGGCAGCGAAAAGGAGGAGACCCCGCCGACCGGTCTCGAACCGGCGACCTGTCGGTTAGCAGAGCCGACTGCTCTTCCACTGAGCTACGGCGGGGCCCGCCCTGCCGACTGGGCTCGAACCAGCGTCCACTCGGTCCCAAGAGCCGAGCGCTCTACCACTGAGCTACAGCAGGACGCCTCACGGTACGCACACCGCGCCTCTGCGCCCACTGCATTAACGGGATGGTTCGGGCCGATGGGTAGCTGCGGCGTTCCGGTCACCGGGACTCGATAGCCTGCAAGGGTGAGCAACCCACGGCTGCTGGTCATCCGGAACGACGCCGAGGACGACGCCCGTCGACTCGGGGACTGGTTGGTCGAGGCAGGCGCCGATTTGCACGTCGTCGACGCCGACGCCGGTGACGCGCTGCCGTCGGACCTGGCCGGGTTCGACGGAGTGGTCGTGATGGGCGGTGCCCAGGCGGCCTACGGCGAACCGGCGTCACCCTGGTTCCCGGCGCTGAAGGCGCTGCTGCGCGACGCGGTGCACCAGCGGGTGGCCACCCTGGGGGTCTGCCTGGGTGGTCAGCTGCTGGCCGACGCGCTGGGCGGGCGGGTGGAACCGGCCACGAACGGTCCGGAGATCGGGGCGTTCCTGGTCGCCAAGCGCGACGTCGCCGAGACCGACCCGCTCTTCGCGATGCTGCCGTTCACGCCGGACGTGTACCAGTGGCACGTCGACGAGATCACGGTCCTGCCGCCCGGCGCGGTGCTGCTCGCGTCGTCGCCCCGGGTGCCGCACCAGGCCTTCCGGATCGGCCCGAAGGCCTGGGGCATCCAGTTCCACATCGAGTGCGACCAGCCGATGCTCGAGTCCTGGGCCGCGGGTGACAACGGCTCGCTCGAACGCGCCGGGCTGGACCCGGAGACCGTGCTGGCCCGGTGCGCGGCCGTGGAGGCCGACGTCGAGGAGGTGTGGCGTCCGTTCGCGGCCCGGTTCGTCGCGGTCGCCGCGGGTCGCGGTGCCGGCCCCGGCGTGCCCCTCCCGGTGGTGGAGGCATGACCCGGCCCACCCCGGTCGGCACCAGCCGCCTGGCCCGGCTCGGGTTCCGCGATCCCGGCCGCGCCGCGGACCTGCTCGGCCCGGACGGGCTCGGCTGGTGGAGCCCGGAGGCGTCGGCTCCGGCCGGGCGCGACGGCGAGCTGCTGATCACCGAGCTCGCCGGAGCCGCCGACCCCGACCTCGCGGTGCTCACGCTGCACCGGCTGAACGCCGCCCAGAAGGAACCGGCCGCGCTCGCCGCGTCGCTCCGCGACGACGTCGGCTTCCGCCACCGCCTGCTCGGTGTCCTGGGCGCGTCGGCTGCCCTCGGGGATCACCTCTGTGCCTTTCCGGACGAGTGGCGCGCGCTCGTGACCGGCGTGTGGGAACCCTCGCCCCCGTCACCCGAGCTGCTCCGCGAGATCCTGTTGGACGCGGTGGGCGCGCCGGCCGACGCCGGGGAAACCTGGGGTAGCGGCGGGGTGAAAGCGCGGGGTGCCGGCCCGGACGTCGTGGCCGACCTGCGGCTCGTCTATCGCCGGTGCCTGCTGCGCACGGTGGCCCGCGACCTCAGCGACGCCGGGCCCACCGGCCGTTCCGACGTCGCGATGATCTCCACCGAGCTCGCCGACCTGGCCGAGGCCACGGTGCGGGCCGCGCTCGCGGTGTCCGCCGCCGCGCTGCCCGACGACGCTCCCGCGGTGCGGCTGGGCGTCATCGGCATGGGCAAGTGCGGCGGCCGGGAACTCAACTACCTGAGCGACGTCGACGTGGTGTTCGTGGCCGAGCCGGGCGCGCCCGGCGAGGAGTTCCCCGGCACCGAGAACCCGGGACCGGCGCTCCGCACGGCGACGTCGCTGGCCAGCGGCATGATCCGGATCTGCCAGGACGTGGCCTGGCAGGTCGACGCCGCGCTGCGTCCGGAGGGCAAGGACGGACCGCTGGTCCGCACGCTCGCCTCGCACGCCGCGTACTACAAGCAGTGGGCCCGCACCTGGGAGTTCCAGGCGCTGATCAAGGCCCGCCCGATCGCCGGTGACCTCGACCTCGGCATGGCCTGGATGGGTGAGGTCACGCCGCTGGTGTGGGGCACCACCACCGGGAAGTCACGCCGGGACGGCGCCGCCGGCCGCGAGGGCGCGGTCGCCGAGATCCGGGCGATGCGCCAGCGGGTCGAGCAGTCGCTGCCGGTCAAGGAGGCGGCCAGGGAGATCAAGCTCGGCCCCGGCGGGCTGCGCGACATCGAGTTCGCCGTGCAGCTGCTCCAGCTCGTCCACGGCCGGGGCGACGCCACGCTGCGCAGCGGCAACACGCTCGACGCTCTGCGTGCGCTGATCGACGGCGGGTACGTGGGCCGGCTCGACGGCGAGGCGTTCGACTCGTCCTACCGGTTCCTGCGCACGGTCGAGCACCGGCTGCAGCTGCAGCGGCTGCGCCGCACCCACAGCCTGCCCACCGACCACGACGAGCTGCGCTGGCTGGCCGCGACGCTGGGGCACCGCGGCGGGGGCGACCCGGTCGAGGCGTTCTCCGCGGAGTGGGCGCGCCACGCCCGCGAGGTGCGGCGTCTGCACGAGAAGCTCTTCTACCGCCCGCTGCTCGAGGCGGTCGCCACCGTCTCCAACGAAGACCTGCGGATGATGCCGGAGTCGGCCCAGGCGCGGCTGGAGGCGCTCGGCTTCACCGACCCGTCCGGAGCGCTGCGTCACGTCCAGGCGCTGACCCAGGGCGTCTCCCGGCGCGCGCACATCCAGCGTGCGCTGCTCCCGGCGATGCTGCGGCTCTTCGCCGACGCCCCCGATCCGGACGCCGGCCTGCTCGCCTACCGGCAGGTGTCCGACCGGCTCGGCACCACGCCGTGGTTCCTCCGCCTGGTGCGTGACGAGGGGCTGGTCGCCGAACGGCTGCCGACGCTGCTCGGCACCAGCGTCTACGTCGCCGACCTGCTCACCCACGACCCGGAGGGGCTGCGGCTGCTCGCCGAGGACAGCGAGCTGCGCCCCCGCTCCCGGGACGTGCTGCACGGTGCGTTGCGCGCGGCCGCCACCCGCCACGCGGACGCCGAGTCCTCGGTGGTCGCGGCCCGCGCGCTGCGCCGCCGGGAACTGCTGCGCACCGCGTTCGCGGACCTGCTCGGTTTCGACGACGTCGAGACCGTCGGCCGCGCGCTCACCGACGTGTCCGACGCGGTGCTGGTGGCCGCGCTGGGCGTCGCCGAACGCGTGGTGAGCGAACAGCGCGGGGGCGAGCTGCCGATGCGGATGGCGATCATCGGCATGGGCCGGCTCGGCGGCTCGGAGATGTCGTACTCCTCCGACGCCGACGTGATGTTCGTGCACGAACCGCTGGAGGGGGCGTCCGAGCACGACGCCACCGTGGCGGCGCGCGCGGTGGCCGAGGAGCTGCGTCGGCTGCTGTCGATGCCGGCCCCCGACCCGCCGCTGGGCATCGACGCCAACCTGCGTCCGGAGGGCCGCCAGGGGCCGCTGGTGCGCTCGCTCTCGTCGTACGCGGAGTACTACCGGCGGTGGTCGAAGCCGTGGGAGTGGCAGGCGCTGCTGCGGGCCCGGCCGGTGGCCGGCGACGAGGACCTGGGGCGCCGGTTCGTCGAGCTGATCGACCCGCTGCGCTACCCGGCCGAAGGGCTGGACACGGCCGCGATCACCGAGATCCGCCGGATCAAGGCCCGCGTCGACGTGGAGCGGCTGCCGCGCGGCGCCGACCCGGCCACGCACACCAAGCTGGGCCGGGGCGGGCTCGCCGACGTCGAGTGGACCGTGCAGCTGCTGCAGCTGCGCTCGGCGGCGCAGGTACCGGGGCTCCGGACGACGCAGACGATCGCGGCGCTGGGCGCGGCGCGGGACGCGTCGCTGATCAGCGAGGTCGACCACGACGCGCTGGTCGCGGCGTGGGAGCTGGCCGCGCAGGTACGCAACGGGCTGATGCTGGTGCGCGGCCGCCCGTCGGACCAGCTGCCGCGGCACGGCCGGGAGCTGATGGGGGTGGCCCGCGCGGTCGGGTGGTCGGCGGACGACGACGACACCGGCGAGTTCCTCGACGACTACCTGCGCACCATGCGGCACGGACGGCAGGCGGTGGAGCGAGTGTTCTATGCCTGACACGGTGTCGTCCCCGTCGAAGGAACCCACGACGACCGGTGGGGTGAGCGTGCGGTTGCCGGTGGGGTCGGAGCCGCCGCGCTCCGGCCGGCGCTGGGACGGGCTGCTCACCCGGCTCCTCCCGGAGTCGCACCGGATGCCGGTCACCGTCACGTTCCTGACGTCGCTGCTGCTCGCCGTCGGGTTCCTCTCGCTGCCGCTGGCCGGCACCGACCTCTCCGCGCAGGTGGCCCGCGGCCACTTCTTCGACGAGCACGGCTGGGTGCCGATCGACTTCCGCTGGTACGGCGGGGTCTACCCGTTCGGCTACAGCGCGTTCACCGGCCCGGCGAACGCGGTGTTCGGCTCCCGTGGCGTCGGCGCGATCTCGGTCGTGGTCTCCGCGGTGGCGTTCGCCTGGCTGCTCGCCCAGGTCGGCGCCCGCCGCCCGCTCACCGCCGGTGTGCTCGGCGCCGTCACCGGCGTGTTCAACCTGGTCAGCGGCCGGACAACGTTCGCGATGGGCATCGCGCTCGGCATGCTGGCGCTGTGCGTGGTGGCCGCGTCCGCGCACCGCTACCGCCCGCCGCTCGACGACTCGGCGCACTGGCTGCGGGTGCTGCTCCAGCCCCGCGCCAGCTGGTGGGAGATGGTGCTGGCCGGGACGCTGGCGGCGCTGAGCACCGCGGCGAGCCCGGTGGCCGGCCTGTTCGTCGGGTTGTGCGGCACCGCGCTGCTGCTGTCCGGCGTGGTGGCCGAAGGGCTGGTGCTCGGCATCGGCGCCGGGATCGCGATGGCCGTTCCGACGTTCGTCTTCCACGACGGCGGCGTCCAGCCGTTCAGCGAAGAGTCGATGAAGGTGTGCGTGGCCGCGTGCCTCGCGGTCGTGCTGCTGGTGCCCCGCCGGGGGTACCAGGCGGTGCGGATCGCGGCCGTGCTGTCCGCGGTGGGCGCCGCGCTCACGTACTACACGCACAACCCCGTCGGCAGTAACGTCGTGCGGCTCTCGATGCTGTTCGCGGCGCCGGTCGTCGTCGCGATCTCGACGTTCGACCGGCGGCTGCTGGTCGGCGTCGTCGCGCTGCTGTGCTGGTGGCAGCCGCCGCTGATCGGCGGCGACCTGGCCTACGCCGGGGCGAGGGAGGCGACGAAGCTCTACTACCAGCCGCTGATGAACCAGCTGGAACGCCGCGGGCCGGTCGGGCGGGTGGAGGTGGTGCCGCTGCGTGACCACTGGGAGTCGACGTACGTCGCGGACGTCGTCCCGATCGCGCGCGGCTGGGAGCGGCAGGTCGACGTCGACCGGAACCCGCTCTTCTACGACGACACGCTCGCGCCCGACACGTACCTCTCCTGGCTCTACGAGAACGCGGTCAGCTACGTCGCGGTGCCGCGCGGCGACACCCGGCTCGACCCGGCCGGGCGCGAAGAGGCGGCGCTGATCGAGGCGAACCTCTCCTACCTGCGCAAGGAGTGGGAGAACACGGACTGGTCGCTCTACCGGGTGGTCGGCGGGCCGTCGGTGGTGCCCTACCCGGCCCAGCTGGAGTCCAGCGGCGCGACCGGGGTGCGGTTCAGCAGCCCGGTGGCGACCGACCTGACCGTGCGCGTGCGCTGGTCGCCCTGGTTGGTGCTGCGTGGCCCGGAGGGGTGCATCGAGCCCGACGGGACCTGGGTGAAGGTGCGGTTGAAGCGGGCCGGCAGCTACTTCCTGACCGGGTCGTTCGACCAGCCGTGGCGCTCACGCTGCTGAGCTGACGCCGGGGGCGCCGGCCAGCGCCAGCACCGACGCCGACCCGGTGACCTCGCCGATCGCCCGGCACTCGGCGGACGCGCGCCGCGCCTCGGCGGCGTCGCCGAGGTGGGTGTGGGCCCGGGCGAGCCGGCCCAGCACCAGGCCCCGGTCGCGGCGGTAGGCCGGGGCGAGCAGCGCCAGCGCCGCGCGCAGCGGCCCCACCGCGGCGGCGGGGGAGCCCAGCAGCAGCGCGCACTCGCCGCGGGCGGCCAGCACCCAGGCCCTGGTGCAGTGCCCGCCGTAGCCGGTGCGGCCGTCACCGGCGGTCTCGCGCGCGTCGGCGAGCAGCGTGGCCCTGGTCAGCAGCGCGTCGCACCCGGTGCGGTCGCCGCGGAGCGCGGCGGTCCTGGCGCACTGGACGTACAGCGCCGCGACCAGCGGGCGGTGGGCGCCGGTGGCCTGGCCGAGCGCGGCGAGGGCGAGCGAGCGCGCCCGGTGCGGGTCGTCGGGCTCGGCGAGCCGGCTCTGGCGGTGCAGCGCCCACGCCAGCGAAGCCCGGTCGCCGCTCTCGTGGGCGCGTTCGAGGGCGCGCCCGGCCCACGTCGCCGCGTCGGTCGGCCGCCCGGTGTCCTGGTACAGCCAGGACGCGGTGAGCGCGTAGCGCGCGGAGAGGCAGAGCCGCGCGGTGCGTGCCGGACCAGTGGCCTCCAGCCCGGCCAGTACCGCGAGCGCCGCCCGGACGTCGGGCAGCGCGGCACGCGGCCCGAACAGGTTGTCGGTGCGCACGAGCAGGTGCCAGTGCCGGCGCAGGTGCTCGATCGTCTCCTCCGGCGGGACCCCGGCGAGCCGGTGCTCGAGCGGCGGGGTGCGCGGGCCGGGTGGCGTGCCCACCGCGGCGCGGGCGGCGTTGAGCGTGCCGCGCGCAGCGAGCACCTCGTCGCACCGGCGGTAGAAGTCGGCCGACCGGACGTCACCGGTCTCGGCGTTGGCGATCGTCGAGCGGCTGTAGCCCACCCGGTGGGCCAGCTCCCGCTGGGTGAGCCCGGCGCGGGTGCGGTGGTGGCGCAGCAGCGCGGCCAGCGAGGTGGGGCGGTCGGTGCCAGTCACACGCGTACTCCTTCCGAACCCGGACGTGCGGCCCGGACCGCGTCCGGGGACGGCCCGGCCAGTGTCCGGACCGTGCCCGGCGATGTCCGGCCGTCCGTCCGGTGTCCGGCATCTTAGAAGCGCCGTCGGACATTTCGCCGGACCGACTGTGCTGCCCTCACGAACGCCGGAACCACTGGCGCGCGAGGGGGAGGAGAGCCCCGATGTCCGCGCACGACCCCTGCTTCGACCCGCCGGCCCGGCCGTCCGCCGGAGCCGGCGCCACGTCGCCGTGGCGCGTCTGGCCACTCGGACGCAACCGGTGGCTCCTGCTCCGCGAGGACGACCCGGTCGCCGAACTCGGTGTGCTCGGCACCGCCGAGTGGTGGGTCCGTCCGATCGGTGACGTCCTGCCCTGGGCCGAGACCTACGCCGGCCGGAGCGCCGCGAGCCGCGCGGTGATCGTGTGGTGGCTGCACACCCACCCGTTCGGGGACGACACGTGAGCACCGGATCTCGCTCGCGCGGCCCCCGCGGCGCCGGTACGGTGGCCTCGTCCGGGGTCGGATCGAACCGAGGAGGTGAGACCCATTCACGTCAGGCGCGATCGGGCACTCTCCTCCGGCGGCCGAACCGCTCGCACGCGGTAGGCGGCCGTGGGAGTGCCTTCACGGTGAAAGGCCTCCCCATGTCAGGTCCCTCGTCCCCACTCTCACCGCGGGCCATCGTCGGCCGCTTACGTGCCGCCGGGTGCGTCTTCGCCGAAGACGAAGCCCGGCTGCTCATCGCCGCGTCGCCGTCACCGGCGGAGCTCGGCACGATGGTCGACCGGCGCGTGGCCGGTCTGCCGCTCGAACACGTCCTGGGCTGGGCCGAGTTCTGCGGTCTGCGGATCACCGTCGACCCGGGGGTGTTCGTGCCCCGTCGCCGCACCGAGCTGCTCGTCCGGGAGGCCTCGCGGCCGGCCCCGCCGGCGGCCACGGTCGTCGACCTGTGCTGCGGCTCCGGCGCTCTCGGCGCGGCGCTGGCCAGCCGCCTGCCCGACGTCGACCTGCACGCCGTCGACATCGACCCGGCCGCCGTACGGTCCGCCCGGCGCAACGTCCGCGGCCGGGTGTACCACGGCGACCTCTACGAGCCGCTGCCGCCGACGCTGCGCGGCCGCGTCGACGTCGTGCTGGCCAACGCCCCCTACGTGCCCTCCGAGGCGATCCGGCTCCTGCCGCCGGAGTCGCGGATCCACGAGCCCCGGGTGGCCCTGGACGGGGGAGCCGACGGCCTGGACGTCCTGCGTCGCGTCGTCGCCGGAGCGGCCGGCTGGCTGACCCCGGGCGGTCGCCTGCTGATGGAGACGAGCCACCACCAGGCCGCCGCGTTGGCGTCGTGCACGGAAGCGGCGGGCCTGGAGTGCCGCGTGGTGTCCAGCGAGGACGCCACGGTCGTGGTCGCCGAAACGCCGAAGGCCGCCTCCCGATAACGGGAAGGCGGCCCGGCGACGGACTGACGGTGGTGCGCCGGCCGGCTAGGGCCGGCGCACCGATGGATCAAGAGCATGGGCAGGTCCTACCGAAGGCGGTCTAGTCGTATGCTCGTTATCCTGCGCCCGATCTACGGCATAAACGGCGGCTACGGTGGTCATGGAACGTCTGATGCTCTTTTTTGAAATGCGTTGGAATCCCCGCCCCGCCATTCAGGTTAGGCGGCACTTCCTAGGCGGCCGAGCACAATACTCGGCAATCGATCGATGATCGGGAGAGTCATCTCGTGTACGTCGCCTAGACCATCCCGTATTCGGATCGTAATGTCGAGCTGATCAAGTTCGGCGATTCCCCGAACGGTGAACCATGCAATCATTGTTCCTTCGGAGGATTGCACAACAGGCGGATATGTGGCACCCGGCCCTTGTTCGCGCACGAAATAGTCAAGCCCGTCCCGTAGCTTGCGAGACCTCATTGCCGAGTTAATCTCCGAAAGCGTTATAGGAACTGATCTGGGGGCGCCAACAAAACGAACGACATAGGAATAATGCTCCACAGTGGCGATGCCAGGGCCGCCGTTGTATAGCCATACGCCCCACTTTTTAGCTTTCTCAATATCTTTCGAATTTGTCGAGCTGGTGAACTCGTCTATCGGCCTATCGGTAATCGCAAATGCCATCGACGGCCGATTGGCGCGCGCCCACTGAAGGCGGGTCAGTAGAAGGCCCACCACAACCACGAGCAGGGTAGCAGTTGACTGCCTATCGAGGAACGAAAATTTGAACGGCCAAGTTCTGGCCAAACTCGGCGCGTTTACTCTGATTTCCTCCCAAATAAAGTTTGAGGCAAGAATTACTAGGAGGATGCTGGGAAGATGGACGAACAGAAATGAACGTTCGACAACTCGCTGGATTTCAGGGAAGTCTTCGCGCGACTTCCTACGCGCCTCGTGAGCCATTGCAACGCTCCTCCCGAAGCGGTAGATACTCCGATAATTAGTAACTCTACGATATTCGAACTTGCAAGTTCAATGCTTTGATCGCTTTCGGCCATGATTTTGCATCTTTAGGAACTTTGGTCCCGTTGGGCGTCACCCGACTCTCGGTTCGCACTCCAGCAAGTAGGCGCAGGGCTGTCGCGCCTGAACGGCCGTCGTGCATGCTCCACAGGGTTTCGTGATGACCTGATTTCTTGGTGCTGACGCTCTTTCTTATCCAAAAGTTTGCTGTCGCTTTCGCCTTCAGTCAAACTTTTATTGCTATCACACTTGTCGTATTTGGACGATTCTTGTATGTGCTCAGGCGGAATTGCTATTTTGATGCACCTTCGCCCATCGTGGGGGTCCCGGACAAACTCGAAAATCTCGTCATAGAAGAAGGCCAATGGCTGAGCCTGACAAAGGGCCTTATGGCGGCGCTAGGTCAAATTGAACGAGGCTCTGTCGCGACACCGCATCGGGCGGTCTGAGCGCGGATGCGTCGAAACCTCCTCTCGGGCAACCGATCGTGGAGCCAAGAAATCGTTGCTGTCTGAAGCTTCCCGTCGGACATGGTCCCGCCGGCTTCAGCTAGACATAGAGCACGCAGAGGCTCGGGCACAAGGGCAGGCCGAGGCCGTTACCTACGTGCGGAGCAGTCTCGACCTTAACGGGATGGGCGCGAACAAGTCTTGCCACCCTCCGCCCGCTCAGTTCGTCGATGGCTGGCGGCGCCGCCGCGTTTCGCACCCATCGCCGAGCGGCCGCCGTCGGGCGTCAGCAGAGGCCGTTTCCCTCCGCGGCGGGTGTGGCGGCCCATTCGGCGCCGCCCCTGAAGACGTATAGGAACTTCTCACAGTGCTTGGCGTCAACAATCTCTACGATCATCGGCACGAGTGCCGACTGATTTTATCTAAATACCGGGCCTTCGATTCGGCGGTTCAGTGCGCCTTTCCGCCCGTGCTGCAAACGTACGGGAGTTGATGAGCGCTTGCGCTCGGCGGAACTTCACTGGTCGACATTATGGACGCGACACCGTCAGCGCGATGATTTGACCTGTCCATGTCAAACGGCCGTGGCAAGCCTGTCTTGAAGCCGACTGACCTGCATGGTCGGGGGATGCGAAACCAGGTTCGCTTCGCCAACTCGGATGGCAGGGAGCGGAGGAACTCTTTCCTAATCGCGAAAAGAGTCAGGCTGGCCACACCGATCCCGGGTTCACGCGCCGGACCTACACGCACCTCATGCCGAGCAGCGAGGCCAGAACGCGGAAGGCCGTCGACCGCATGCTTCGTGGTGAAGCAAATACGGCCGACGGCCTGGCGACGTCCTGACGTGGACTCCGACCTGTGTTACCCCAGGTCAGGGCCTACCGCTCGATCAGATGTCGTAGTACAGCGCGAACTCGTGCGGGGTCGGGCGCAGGCGCACCGGGTCGACCTCGTTGGCCCGCTTGTACTCGATCCAGGTCGAGATGAGGTCGGGCGTGAAGACGCCGCCCTCGAGCAGGTAGTCGTGGTCCACCTCGAGGCGGTCGAGCACCTCGGGGAGCGAACCGGGAACCTGCGCGACCTCGGCCAGCTCGTCCGGCGCGAGCTCGTAGAGGTCCTTGTCGACCGGCGTCGGCGGCTCGATCTTGTTCTTGATGCCGTCGAGGCCGGCCATCAGCATCGCGGAGAACGCGAGGTACGGGTTGGCCGACGGGTCGGGCACGCGGAACTCGATGCGCTTGGCCTTCGGGCTGCTCACGATCGGGATACGCGTGCAGGCCGAGCGGTTGCGCTGCGAGTACACCAGGTTCACCGGGGCCTCGTAGCCCGGCACGAGGCGCCGGTACGAGTTGACGGTGGGGTTGGTGAACGCGAGCAGCGACGGTGCGTGCGTGAGCAGACCACCGATGTACCAGCGCGCGGTGTCCGAGAGACCGGCGTAGCCAGCCTCGTCGTACATGAGCGGGTTGCCGTCCTTCCACAGGCTCTGGTGGGTGTGCATACCCGAGCCGTTGTCACCGAAGAGCGGCTTCGGCATGAAGGTGACGGTCTTGCCGGCGTTCCACGCGGTGTTCTTGATGATGTACTTGAACAGCATCAGGTTGTCGGCGGAGTGCAGCAGCGTCGAGAACTTGTAGTTGATCTCGGCCTGGCCGGCGGTGCCCACCTCGTGGTGACCGCGCTCGACGGTGATGCCCACCTGCTGGAGATTGTTCACCATGGTGTCGCGCAGGTCGGCGAAGTGGTCGATCGGGGGAACCGGGAAGTACCCACCCTTGTAGTTGGTCTTGTAACCCCGGTTGCCGCCCTCCTCTTCCTTACCGCTGTTCCAGGCGCCCTCGACCGAGTCGACGTAGTAGTACGAGCTGTGCTGGTTCGTGTCGAAGCGGATCGAGTCGAAGATGTAGAACTCCGCCTCGGCACCGAAGTACGCGGTGTCGGCGATGCCGCTGTTGGCCAGGTACTGCTCGGCCTTCTTCGCGATGTTGCGCGGGTCGCGGGAGTAGGCCTCGCGGGTGAACGGGTCGGCGATGAAGAAGTTCAGCGCGATCGTCTTGTTCACCCGGAAGGGGTCCACGAACGCCGTCGACACGTCCGGCAGCAGCAGCATGTCCGACTCGTGGATCTGCTGGAAGCCGCGGATGGACGACCCGTCGAACGCCAGCCCCTCTTCGAGGATGTCGGCGTCGAACGACTCGATCGGGACCGTGAAGTGCTGCATGACACCCGGCAGGTCACAGAATCGGACGTCGACGAAGCGAACGCCCTCGTCCTGGATGTACCGGAGCAGTTCGTCGGGCTGGGAAAACATCCATCCTCCGTCAGTGTGGGTCGCTGGCCACAACGTAGGAAGCCCCGGTTGCCTGCCAATGTCCCATCAGTTTCGCCGATGTTAACCAGGGTGACGAGACGAAGGCCGAGGCGCCCATTCCCGGACAGCTTAGGACGAAGCCTACGGGCGGCGTAAGTCACGTTCCCGCTGGCCCCGGCCGTGCCGTTAGGGTCGTCGTGTGAGCTCTACCGCCATCGGCCCTCCGTCAACCGCCTCGTTCGGACGTCGTGCCGCGGCGTTTCTCGTCGACGGCGTCCTCTGCGCGATGGTGGCCGGGCTGTTCACCTACCCCGACCCGCCGGGCGGTTGGAGCACGGTGGTGTTCCTGGTGGCCTACACGGGGTTCATCGGTCTGTTCGGCGAGTCGCCCGGCATGCGGCTGCTCAAGATCCACTGCCAGGGCATCGCCGACGGCCGCCCGATCGGACTCGGCCGCGCGCTGCTCCGCACGGTGCTGATCATCCTGCTGATCCCGGCCCTGCTCATCACGAGCGACGGCCGGCGCTGGCACGACAAGGTGACCGGCTCCCTCGTCGTGCCCAACGGCAAGGGCTAACGCCCCCGGTACATCTGCTGCTTCGCGCCCTTCATGGCGCGGGCCGACTTCGGCATCGGGCCCTTGGGGATCGGGGGACGGGCGCCGCCGAGGCCCTGGAGGCGCTGCGCCACCTGGCCGACCTGGCCCGGCGTCAAGCTCTTGGGCATCTTCTGCAGGTGCGACTGCAGCTTTCGGATCGAAACCTTGTCCTCGTCCTCGCCGACGATCACGTCGTGGATCGCGACGTCGGTCAGCACCCGGCTGACCCGCTTCCGCTCGGTGCTGATCAGCTGCTTTACCCGGTGCGGCGCGCCCTCACCGAGCAGGACCACGCCCGGCCGGCCCACGACGCGGTGGACGACGTCCTGCTGCTGGCTGACCTGCACGGCCGGCGTGAACTTCCAGTTGCGCTGGTTGCGGTTGCCCGGCATCGACTCCAGCACCGCCAGCGCGGCCCCCGGCTGCCCCTCGACCTGCGCGTACGTCGCCTTCTGCACGCGGCGGCTGAACACGATGAGCGTCGCGAGAACGGCGATCAGCACCGCGAGCGGCACGATGACCCACAGCCCGGTGAGCCAGGCGACGCCGATACCGACGAGGAGCGGCACCAGGAACGCCGCGAGCATCAGCGGGACGATCAGACGATCGTGCCCCCGAACGAACTTGAACACCTGGAAGATCTGTCGGACCCGCTGGCGGAAGCCGACTTTTTCGGGGGTGGCGGAGGTCATGCTCCAAGTCTAGAGCGCGGTCTGACCCTGCAGAATGGCGAGCCCGATCAGATGTGCTGGTTGGCCCGGCGGGCCATCACCGGCGGCACCGCGAACGCGGCGGCCGCTTCCCGGCGGTCACGGGCCCGACGGTTGTCCTCGCTCATCGCTGCCCAGGCGTTACGACGCGCGGTGCGCTGGCCCCCCTCGGGGAGCAGCGCGATCGCCGACGTGAACAGCTGGCGCAGTGGCTGGGCGGCAGTCACAGCAACCTCCTGCTTACTAAAAGTAAACTCACGCTTACGTTCCGCAGATACATCATGCCGGACCGCCGTGTCCGACGTGTGTCCTCCGCGTATCTAGACCGCGGCGATCGCCGTCGCGCGCGCCTCGATCGCCTGCTGGTAGAGCCGGCCGGCGCGGTACGACGAGCGCACCAGCGGCCCGGAGAGCACCCCCGCGAAGCCGATCTCCTCGGCCTGCTCGCGGAACGTCACGAACTCCTCCGGCTTGACCCAGCGGGAGACCGGGTGGTGCCGCGGCGACGGACGCAGGTACTGGGTGATCGTCACCAGATCGCACCCGGCGCCGTGCAGGTCGCGCAGCGCCTCGGTGACCTCCTCCGGCTCCTCGCCCATGCCGAGGATGAGGTTGGACTTGGTGACCAGGCCGGCGGCCCGCGCCTGCCGGATGACGTCCAGCGACCGCTCGTAGCGGAAGCCGGGGCGGATCCGCTTGAAGATGCGTGGCACGGTCTCGATGTTGTGCGCGAACACCTCGGGTGCGGACGCGAAGACCTCGGCGAGCAGCTCGGGAACCGCGTTGAAGTCGGGAGCGAGCAGCTCGACGCCGGTGCCCGGGTTCAGCTCGTGGATCTGCCGGACGGTCTCGGCGTAGAGCCACGCCCCACCGTCGGGCAGGTCGTCGCGGGCGACGCCGGTGACGGTGGAGTAACGCAGCCCCATCGCCTGGACGCTCTCGGCCACCCGGCGGGGCTCGTCCCGGTCGAGCGCCTTCGGCTTGCCGGTGTCGATCTGGCAGAAGTCACAGCGCCGGGTGCACTGGTCGCCACCGATCAGGAACGTGGCTTCGCGGTCTTCCCAGCACTCGTAGATGTTCGGACAGCCGGCCTCTTCGCAGACCGTGTGCAGGCCCTCGCGCTTCACCAGGCCCTTGAGGTCGGTGTACTCGGGGCCCATCTTGGCCGTCACGCGGATCCAGGGTGGCTTGCGCTCGATCGGAGTCTCCGCGTTGCGGGCCTCCAACCGGAGCAGTTTGCGTCCTTCGGGCTGCACCGTCGTCACAGCACCAAAGCCTACGCCGGTTTGAGTACCGGACGACGTGGCGCGGCTCACCCCTCAGTCCAGCGTGATCTCCAGGCCGATCTGGCCGCGCCGCCCGACGCCGATCAGCCGCCCGATGGTGGCCCCGAGCGCGGCGATCCGGAACTTCCAGCCGTACTTCGCCTTCAGGGCCGCGTCCAGGGTGCGCTTCTCGTCGCGGCGCATGATGCGCACGTGCGCGGGCACCGGGTCGCCGAGCAGGGAGCCGCCCTGGTCACAGGGGGCGACAGTGGCCACGGGCGCGTGACGCAGCCGCTTGACCTTGCCCGACTCGGCGCCGGTCCAGACCAGGAGCCGGCCGCCGAACGGCGCCGCCCACACGGTGGTGGGCACCGCGGTGCCGTCCCGCCGGAACGTGGTGAGGCTCACGTACGGCTCGGCCGCCAGTTCGGCGAACGCGGACGTCTGGGACACCTGGCCACCTCCGGTAGGACGGATACGGTCGGGTTTGCCTACCACAAAGGTGGTGATGCCGTCCGGCCGTTGCGCCCGAGCCGGGGTTTCAGGCCCGGTCGGGGCCGCCCGCGAGCATCGGCAGCCGCGGCTGCACCAGGGCCACCGCGTCGGCGACCGTGACCGTGCGACCGAGCTCGGCCGAGAGCGACGTGACGCCGGCGTCCTGGATGCCGCAGGGCACGATGTTGCCGAAGCCGCGCAGCTCGGGGTCGCAGTTGAGCGCGAACCCGTGCATCGCCACCCGGCGGCTGACCCGCACGCCGATCGCGGCGATCTTGCGCTCCGGGCCGCGGTCGTCGGCCGGGAGCCACACGCCGGTGCGGCCTTCGACGCGGGTGGTGGCCAGGCCGAACTCCGCGCAGACCTCGATCAGCATCGCTTCGATGCGCCGCACGTACGCGACGACGTCGAGCGGGCGGGGCAGCTGGACGATCGGGTACCCGACCAGCTGGCCGGGGCCGTGCCAGGTGATCTTGCCGCCGCGGTCGACGTCGACGACCGGGGTGCCGTCGAACGGGCGCTCGAACGGCTCGGTGCGGCGACCGGCGGTGTAGACGTCGTAGTGCTCGAGCAGGAGCACGGTGTCGGGGATCTCGTCGGCGACGCGCAGCGCGTGCAACCGGCGCTGTTCCTCCCAGACCTCGCGGTAGTCGTTCAGACCCGGCAGGAGCCGCACGTCGGTGGGGGCCGTAGCGAGCGTCATGCTCGAAGCCTACGCCCGCAGCACCCCGACCCAGCCGTGCGTGCGGGCGATCGCCCCGAGCGTGGAGTCGTCGAGAACGTCGAGCGCGTGCTGGTCGCTGCCGAGGCGCCCGGCGACCGCCGACGCCAGCTCGGTGGCCCGGTAGGGCGCCAGCTCCAGCAGATCGAGCGCGATGCGCCACCAGCCGGGATCGGCGTCGGCGGCGAGCGGACCGCCGGAGCGGTACCAGGCGGCCAGCCCGTCGATCAGGTCGGCGCCGAGCCCGTCGGGGTCGGTGAGCCTGGCCACCGCGGCCACCGTGCGGGCGGCGCCACCGTCCCACCCGTCGAGGTGGCGGATCACGAGCGGGTGCAGCGACGACTCGCCCAGCGCGCCGGCCGCCTCCACCTCGAGCAGCCACACGTCGGACCGGCACAGCGCCGCCCGGACGGCGGGCAGCGCCCGCGGATCACGCCGCCGCGCCAGGCCGATCAGCGCCTCGCGCCGGGCCTCGCCGTGCCGGTCGGTGAGCCGGGCGGCCAACGCCTCACGCACGGTGGTGCCGTCGACCTCGTCCATCTGGGTGCCCAGCCCGAAGCACGCCCAGTTCCGGACGTCACCGTGGGGGTCGCTCGTCAGGCTGATCAGCGCGTCGACCGCGAGCGGCGCGAACGGGGCGTTGATCTCCATCGCCGCGAGGTGCGGCAGCGCGCGGGCCACGGCCGTACGCACCGCGGGCGCGTCGTGGTCGACGAGACCGAGCACGGGCCCGAACGCCGCGACCTCTCCGGCGGCGGCGTCGACGGCGCCCGCCAGATCGTCCGGCTCCGAGGTCGGGTCCCCGGCGAGTGTGGTGAGGTCCATGCGATCACCGTCCCCCGAACGCGAACGCCTTACACCGGAACGATCGCACCGTCCCGTCGAGAAGAGACTACGGCGCGCCGTCGACTGTTCGCCCGTGGTTGTGGACAACCACGGGCCCGATGCGACGGGTGCGACTGGAGTTCCTCCCGTCCCTCACTGCCGGAAATACGCCTGTGGACGCGGCGAGCGGGGCCGCCGCGACCGGCCTACCGTTCGGCGCCATGGACGCAACCACACGATTACGCGTCGGCGAGGTGGTGGCGGTGTTCGCGCCCCTCGCCGAGGCCCTCGCCCCCGGGGATCGGGCCGGGCAGCTCGCCGCGCTCGCCGTGCGCTCGCTGCTCGGCCTCCCCACGGGGCCCGGTCTCCCGGCCGGGTGGCCCGAGCGGCTGGTCGCGAACGGGGTGCCGGCCGGCCTGGTGGCCGTGCTGGCGGCGGCCGTCGCCGAGCGCGTCCCCACCGCCCGCGAGGTGGCCGCCGCCCTCCGGGAGACGTGCGACCCGATCCCGGTTCAGCCCAGCGAGTAGCGCAGAGCGGAGGCCAGCGTGGCGTCGGTGAAGTGGAACCCGTGGTCGAGCAGCACGCCGGGAACGGCGCGCTTGCTCGACAGGATGCCGTTGTCGGCGAAGTCGCCCAGCGCGAGGCGCAGCGCGAACGGCGGCACCGGTGCCAGCGCGGGCCGGTGCACCTGCCGGGCGAACTCGGCGGTGAACTCGGCGTTGGTCACCGGCTCGGGGCCCACCAGGTTCACCGGGCCGCTGACGTCCTCGGTGAGCAGGAACCGGATCGCGGCCACCTCGTCGCGCAGCGAGATCCACGGCCACCACTGCCGCCCCGACCCGAGGCGGCCGCCGAGCCCGGCCTTGAACAGCGGCTTCAGGCGCCCCATCAGCCCGCCGGAGGGGCCCATGACGAGCCCGGAGCGCAGGTGCGCCACCCGGATACCGGCCTCCTCGGCCGGGCCGGTGGCGGCCTCCCAGACGCGGCACAGGTCGGCCAGGAAACCGGTGCCGAACGGCGCGTCCTCGCGGAGCTCCCGGTCCCCGGTGTCGCCGTACGCGTCGATGCCCGACGCGGAGATCAGCACCTTCGGCGGCTTCTCGGCCCGCGCGGCCGCGGTCGCGATCGTCCGGGTGCTGTCGACGCGGCTGTCGATGAGCGTCGCCTTGTACCGGGAGGTCCACCGCCGGTCGCCCACGCCGGCGCCGGAGAGGTGCACGATCGCGTCCGCGCCCGAGAGTGCCGCCGGGTCGAGGCGGCCGGCCGCCGGGTCCCACCGCAGCTGGTCGGGGCCGGTCGGCTCGCGGCGCACCAGCCGGAGCACCTCGTGCCCGTCCCGGCGCAGGTCCTCGACCAGCGACGTGCCGATCAGTCCACTGGCCCCGCTCACCACGATCCTCATGCCGCGATCCTCTCGCGGCGCCACGCCGCCCGCGACTCGACACGACCCGCACCGGCCCGAACGGCGACGGCCCGCCCCACG
>NZ_BAAAGX010000012.1:0-154546 GCF_039524755.1 Cryptosporangium japonicum | reverse complement strand
CGGACGGGCGGGATCAGGCCAGGCCGAGCTCGCCCTCGAACGCGCCGGCCTCGAGGCGCTGCTTGATCGCGCCGAGGAAGCGGGCGGCGTCGGCGCCGTCCACGATCCGGTGGTCGTAGGAGAGCGCCAGGTAGATCATCGAGCGCGGCGCGATGACCTCACCGAGGTTCGGGTCGTTGATCACCACGGCCCGCTTCACGACCGCACCCGTGCCGAGGATGCCGGAGTTCGGCTGGAAGATGATCGGGGTGTCGAACAGGGCACCCACGCTGCCGGTGTTGGTCAGCGTGAACGTGGCCCCGGCCAGCTCGTCCGGCGTCACCTTGTTGTTGCGGGTGCGGTCGGCCAGGTCGGCGATCTTCCGGGCCATGCCGGCCAGGTTGAGGTCACCGGCGTCACGCACGGTCGCCACCAGCAGGCCGCGCTCGGTGTCGACCGCGATGCCCAGGTGCTCGGCCGCCGGGTAGGTGACAGTGCCCTCGTCCATGTTGAGCACCGAGTTGAGCTGCGGGTACTGCTGCAGGGCCTCGACGGCGGCGACCGCGAAGAACGGCAGGAACGTCAGCTTCACGCCGTGCCGGGCCTGGAAGTCGTTCTTGGCCCGCTGGCGCAGCTGCGCGATCTTCGTGACGTCGACCTCGATGACCTGCGTCAGCTGGGCCGCGACCTGCAGCGACTCCACCATCCGCTGGGCGATCACCTTGCGCAGGCGGGTCAGCTTCTCGGTGCGCCCGCGCAGCGGCGAGGGCTGCGCCGGAGCCTTCGGAGCGGCCGCGGCCGCCGGGGCGGCGGCGGGTGCGGCGGCCGGCGCCGGAGCGGCGGCGGCGGCCTTCTTGGCCTCGGCCGCGTCGAGGATGTCCTGCTTGCGGATCCGGCCACCGACCCCGGTGCCCTCGACGCTGCCCAGGTCGATGCCGTGCTCGGCGGCGAGCTTGCGCACCAGCGGCGTCACGTAGGCGCCCTGGCCGTTGTCGGCCGCGGTGCCGGAGCTCTCCGGGGCCCGCGACGAGGCCGGAGCGGGCGCGGAGGCGGGCGCGGCGTCCTGCGGCGGCGTCGACTCGACGGCGGCGCGGGCCGGCTCCTCGCTCTCCTCGGCCGGCGGGTTCTGCGGCTGGGCCGCCTGGGGCTCGGGCTTCGGCTCGGACTTGGGCTCCGGCTCGGGCGCCTCGGCCTTCGGCGCGGGCTGCGAGGGCTCGGACTTCGCCGGCGCGGAGTCGGCCGAACCGATCACGCCGAGCTCGCCGCCCACCTCGACGGTGGCGTCCTCGTCCGCGGTGATCGAGAGCAACGTGCCGGCGACCGGCGACGGGATCTCGGTGTCGACCTTGTCGGTGGAGACCTCGAGCAGCGGCTCGTCCACCGCCACGGAGTCGCCCACCTGCTTGAGCCAGCGGGTGACCGTGCCCTCGGTGACCGACTCGCCCAGCGCGGGCATCTTCACCGAAGTGCCTTCGCCGCCACCGCTCGGCGCGGCCTCGGCCTGCGGCGCGGGCGCGTCCTCGTCGGCGTCGGTGGACGGGGCCTCGGCGACCGGAGCCTCCTCGGGCTCCTCGGCGGCGGGCTCCTCAGCCGGGGCCGGCGCGCTGGACCCGGCGTCCTCACCGGCGTCACCGATGACGCCGAGCTCGCCGCCGACCTCGACGGTGGCGTCCTCGTCGGCGGTGATCGAGAGCAGGGTGCCGGCGACCGGCGACGGGATCTCGGTGTCGACCTTGTCGGTGGAGACCTCGAGCAGCGGCTCGTCGACGGCGACCGTGTCACCGACCTGCTTGAGCCAACGGGTCACGGTGCCCTCGGTGACCGACTCGCCGAGTGCGGGCATCGATACGGAAGTCGGCATGGTCTGTGCGGCTCCTCAAACTATTTGATCGTTGGCACGGGTGCGTCACCCGTGTACGTGCAATGGCTTCCCCGCAAGCGCGAGGTGAGCCTCACCGAGCGCTTCGGACTGAGTGGGATGTGGATGCAGGAGCGGCGCGACATCCTCGGGAAATGCCTCCCAGTTGTAGATCAGCTGGGCCTCGGCGACCAGTTCACCCATCCGGCTGCCGACCAGATGGACACCGAGAACCGGACCGTCCTTGGCGCGCAACACGGTTACCGCGCCGGAGGCCCGCAGAATCGTAGCCTTGCCGTTGCCGGCGAGGTCGTACTGGACTTCGTCGATGTCGTACCCCCGGGCGCGGGCTTCAGCCGTGGTCAACCCGACCGAGGCCACCTCCGGCTCGGAGTACGTCACGCGGGGCACGCCCGCGTAGTCGATCGGCACCACCGGAAGGCCGGCCACCCGCTCGGCCACCAGGATGCCCTCGGCGAACCCGACGTGCGCGAGCTGCGGGGTGGCGATCAGGTCGCCGACCGCGGAGATCGTCGGCACGCTCGTCGAGCACAGCGGGTCGACGACGACGTGGCCGCGCTCCAGCGGAACGCCGACCTCCTCGTAGCCCAGGCCGGCCGAGACCGGCGCGCGGCCCACCGCGACCAGCAGCACGTCGGCGTCGAGCACGGAGTCGTCGGAGAGCTGCACCCGCACCCCGGCGCCGGTGTGCTCGACCGACGCGAACCGCACCCCGGTGCGGAAGCCGATGCCCCGGCGGCGGAACGCCCGCTCGAGCCGGGCGGAGGAGGTCTCCTCCTCGGCCGGCAGCAGCCGGGGGAGCGCCTCGACGATCGTCACGTCGACGCCGAGCGAGCGCCAGGCGCTGGCGAACTCCACCCCGATCACGCCGCCGCCGAGCACCACCGCGCGGGCGGGCAGCTGCTCGAGCCGGAGCGCGTGGTCGCTGGTGAGCACGCGGGTGCCGTCGATCGTCAGGCCCGGGAGCGTGCTCGGCGCCGAACCGGTGGCCAGCACGACGTGCCGGCCCTCGAACGTCTCGCCGTCGACCTCGACCGTCGTCGGCGAGGTCAGGCGGCCGCGGCCGGTGACCACGGTGACGCCGCGGCCGTTCACCAGGCCGGTGAGGCCGCGGTACATCTTGTTCACCACGCCGTCCTGGTAGGCCAGCACGGCGGCGAGGTCGATGCCGCCGAACTCGGCCCGCACCCCGAAGCGCGCGGCCTCGCGGGTGGTGTCGGCCACCTCGCCGGCGTGCAGGAGGGCCTTGGTGGGGATGCAGCCGCGGTGCAGGCAGGTGCCGCCGAGCTTGTCCTGCTCGATCAGCACCACCGACAGGCCCAGCTCGGCGGCCCGGAGCGCGCAGGAGTAACCGCCGCTGCCCCCGCCGAGGACGACGAGGTCGTGCGCTGGCCCTCCGCCCACCATTTCTCCCGTGGCTCCCGAGCTTTTGACTCTTGGCCCCAATCCTGTCACTACGCGATACCGACCCGCTCCTCGGGGCGCGTTACCTCCGCAGGTCGTGCGGGTTAACTACACTCGAGGGCCAGGGAGGTGCCCCCGTGAGTTTCTTACGACGGAAGAAAACCCGGCCGGGGACGCCGCGCGGTGCGCAGCGTGAGGACATCGCGCACCTGGAGGAGTTCGCCAGGACCCGGCGCGGGGTGGAGGCGTACGTCGAACCGCAGACCAACGTGACCGCGATGACGGTGATCCTCATCGCGACCGACGGTGAGTGGACCCGGCGGCGCATCGGCAGCCCGGACGACGCCCGCAAACTGGGCCAACGCCTGAGCATGCCGGTCTACGACGTGGCCGCCACCGGCTATCCGGCGCGCATGCGCGAGTGGTCGCGTAAGAGGGCGGCCCGCCCAGAACAAGCCTGACCGGCGCGCGCGAGGTCTTGAGTATCACTTGTACGCGGCGACCTCGCGCGCGACTGCCGGGCCTGCCCTGGGCGGGCTCCAGGTTCCAGCCGAGCGCTCACCCGTTCCGGGCGATGTCCTCGACGACCTCGACGAGGGTGCGGAGGGGGACTCCGGTGGCGCCCTTCGGGGTGTAGCCGTGCGGGGTCTTCGTGTTGTACGACGGGCCCGCGATGTCGATGTGCGCCCACTCGATCCCGTCCGGCACGAACCGGGACAGGAACGAGCCGCCCTGGAGCATGTGACCGGCCCGGTCGAACCCGGCGTTGATCTGCGTCACGTCGGCGATCGCCGAGTCCATCCCCGAGCGCACCTCGTCGGGCAGCGGCATCGGCCACATCGGCTCGCCGGTGCGCGCTCCGGCGTCCTTGATGCGCGCCAGCAGCTCGGTGGAGCCCATCAGCCCGGAGATCCGCTCGCCGAGCGACACGACCTGACCACCGGTGAGTGTCGAGGTCTCCAGCAGGTAGTCCGGCTCGTCCTCGACGGCACGCGTGATCGCGTCGGCCAGGATCATGCGGCCCTCGGCGTCGGTGTTGAGCACTTCGACCTTCTTGCCGCCGTACATCGTCACGACGTCACCGGGCCGGTACGCCGACCCGGAGGGCATGTTCTCGGCCATCGGCACGTACGCGGTGACCTTCACGGCCGGCTGCAGCCGCGCGATCGCGGTCATCGCGGCCACCACGCACGCCGCACCGGACATGTCGCTCTTCATGTCCTGCATGTTCTGCGCCGGCTTGATCGAGATGCCGCCGGTGTCGAACGTGATGCCCTTGCCGACCAGCGCGACGTGCTTGTCGTACGCGGCGGGCGTGTACGAGATGCGGACGAGCTGCGGACCCGCCTCCGAGCCCAGCCCGACGGCGAGGATGCCGCCGTACCCGCCGGCCTTCAGCGCGTCGGTGTCGAGGACCTCGACCTCCAGGTCGGCGTCGGCCGCCGCCTCGGCCGCCTGCGCGGCGAACGCCGGCGGACGCAGGTCGTTGGGCGGGGTGTTGATCCAGTTCCGGGCCGTGCGGACCGCGTCGGCGACGGCCTTGACCCGGTCGGTCTCGCCCTGCAGCTCGATCTCGCCGCGCCCGGTCGCGTCCGCCAGCAGCACGATCTCGCGGACCGGCGGACGGTAGCTCGGCGGGAGCTCGCTCTTGTAGCCGACGAAGTCGTACGCGCCGAGCACGGCGCCCTCGAGCACCGGCCGGGTGAGCGACGGGTCGCTGTCGACGAGAGCCAGCCCCACCCGCTCGGCGCCGGTGAGCGCGCGGATCGCCGCGCCGGCCGCGCGCCGGTAGTTCTCGTGCGGGTCGGTGGCGCCGGGCTTCGGCTCGACCGGGCCGAGCCCGACCGCGGCCACGACCGGTGCGGTGGTGGCGCCGAGCGTCGCGACCTTCACGACCTCGCCGGCGACGCCGTTCGCGCCCAGGCGCGCGAGCACGTCGAGCAGGCGTCCGCCGAGCGCGGCGTCGACGGCCGCCGCCCCGGGGCCGAGACTCAGCTGCTCGCCGTCGCGATGGACGCCGATGACCACGGCGTCGACCTCGGCGTCGACGGCGCCGGCGGCGGACACGGTCAGGACAGCTGCCTCGGTGGGTCGCGTCATTCTCGCTCGCTCCTGGGTCCAGGTTGGGTGCCCCGCGATGCTACGGCGCGACACCCGGGCCGACTGCGATCGACCCTGACGGTACGTTCGCCAGCATGACCAGCAGCGACCCGAGTAGCCATCTCGCCGCGCCCGAATCGTCCCTGCGCCGCTCGCCGTTGCACGACCGGCACGTCGCGCTCGGCGCCAAGTTCGCCGAGTTCGGCGGCTGGGAGATGCCGCTCCAGTACTCCGGCGTCATCGACGAGCACACGGCGGTGCGTACCGGCGTGGGCGTGTTCGACGTCTCGCACCTCGGCAAGGCGCTCGTCGCCGGGCCGGGCGCCGCGGACTTCGTGAACGCGACCCTCAGCAACGACCTGGGACGGATCGGACCGGGCAAAGCGCAGTACACGCTCTGCTGCGACGAGTCCGGTGGCGTCGTCGACGACCTGATCGCGTACTACTTCGCCGACGACCGGGTGTTCCTGGTGCCGAACGCGGCGAACACCGGCGAGGTCGTCCGGCGGCTGACCGCCGCGGCGCCGAGCACCGTCCAGGTCACCGACCAGCACGCCGACTACGCCGTGCTCGCGGTGCAGGGCCCCCGCTCGGCCGAGCTGCTGGCGGCGATCGGGCTGCCGGCCGACCACGACTACATGGGGTTCGTCGAGGCCGAGCACGAGGGCGTGCCGGTGATCGTCTGCCGCACCGGCTACACCGGTGAACACGGGTACGAGCTGCTGCCGAAGGCGGAGTTCGCCGAACCGCTGTGGGACGCCCTGCTCGGCGCGGGGGAGGCGCTGGGTGTGCGCCCCGCCGGGCTGGGCGCGCGGGACACGCTCCGCACCGAGATGGGGTACCCGCTGCACGGGCAGGACCTGTCGCTGGAGATCAGCCCGCTGCAGGCCCGCAGCGGCTGGGCGGTCGGCTGGAAGAAGCCGGCGTTCTGGGGCCGCGACGCCCTGGTGGCGGAGAAGGAAGCCGGGCCGGCGCGTCGGCTGGCCGGCGTGGAGTCGCTCGACCGGGGGATCCCGCGCGTCGGAATGGCCGTGCTCGACGCCGACGGCGCCCGGATCGGCACCGTGACGAGTGGCACGTTCTCGCCGACCCGGAAAGTGGGGATCGGGCTCGCCCTGCTCGACACCGCCGCCGGGGTGGCGGTGGGCGACGAGGTGACGATGGACGTGCGTGGGCGCCGCTCGCGGGTGCGGGTGGTGGATCCGCCGTTCGTGCCGTCGCACGTGAGGTGACCTGGGGTGTTCGAATGCTCACGTTCGCGGGCGCGATGATGTGTGTTCGCTGGGGGATCATCGGGTAGGTCGTCTGGGGCCGCGTCGGACGTGCGTGCCGACGTAGCCTGAATCTCCGAGACCACCGACCTCGACCTGTCGAAGGCGCATGACTGAGCCGAACATTCCCGCCCGTCCCGATCCACTCAGCCGTGAGAACGCTCCGGACGTGAGCTCCGCGTCCGCGTCGTCGTCCTCGTCGACTCCCGGCGGGGCCAGACGCGGTGACGCGGAGCCGTCGGCGGCGTCGGGCGCTCCCGCGCTCGAGGAGCCGACGACCCGGGGGATCGACTCGCTCGACCTCCCGCCGTTGCCGCCGCTCGCGTCGTCGGACTCGGCGCCGGTGGGGCACTCGCTGAAGACGCCCGGTGCGGCGTCTCCGGCGGCGACCCCCACGGCCGACGAGCCGCTCCCGAGCGCCGCTCCCTCGGCGAAGCCCGTCTCCCCGGCGAAGCCCGCATCCGAGGATCCGGCCCCCGCGACGCCGCCGACCGGAGCGAAACCGGCGCCGCTTCCCGGCGTGCGCACCGGGAACGGTGTCCGGCCGGGCACGGTCGGGTCGGCGTCGGTGCCGGCCTTCGGCGACTCGGGGTTCCGCGCCGCGGCCGCCGCCTCCACCGGCGGCGCCCTCTCGACGGGCTACCGCACCTACCCGGCGCACACGACCCCCACGACCACCGGGCGTCCGACGCCCGCGTCCGAGGTCCCGCCGGCGCTCCGCGGCCCGGAGAAACCCGACGAGGGCGACACGAAGGACGAGAAGAAGGGCTTCCTCGGCATCTCCGGGGGCCAGGTCATCGCCGGTGCGATGGCGGCGTCCACCTCGGCCGTCGCGGCCTCGTACCTCGGCGTGGCCGGCACCGTGCTCGGCGCCGGGCTCGGCAGCGTCATCGCGACCGTGAGCACCGCCGTCTACCAGAAGTCGATCCAGCGCTCGAGCAAAGTGCTGCAGACCGTCGTCACGACGTCGGTCGGCGGCCAGCAGGTGCCGGTCGACGAGGTCCTGCACGAGGGCCGGGACTCCTCGACGGTCGCGCCCGACCCGAGCCTGCCCGGCGTCGAACAGGTCGGGCGCGGCCTCCCGGACCCCAACCGTGCCGAGACCCACGTGATGGGTGCGGTCCCCGACGAAGCGACCCGCCCGTTCGGCGTCCCGCCGCTGCAGCCGGGGCCGCTCTACGGCTCGGCCTCGGTGCCGCCACCGTCCCGGCCGGGTGACTCCGGCACCGTCTACGGCGGCCCGGCCTGGTACTCCGAGCTGCCGTGGAAACGCATCGCGCTGACCAGCGCCGCTCTGTTCGTCCTGGTGATGGGCGTCATCACCACGATCGAGGTGATCGAGGGACGCACCGTGGCCGACGCCGTGAACGGTCGGCAGGGTGACGGCACCACGCTCAACCACGTGGTCACCGGCGGCGGTGACAACACTGCGCCGACGACCTCGCCCACCCCGTCGGAGAGCGGGAGCCCCTCCGAGAGCGCGACCACGAGCGAGTCGCCGAGCGAGTCGGTCTCGCCGTCGACCGAGGGCAGCGAATCGCCGAGCGGCGAGCCGTCCGCCCCGTCGGACCCGACCCAGTCGGAGGCTCCGAACGACGACCAGTCGTCGCCGGAGCCGAACCCGATCCAGACCCAGGGCACCGACCAGTCGTCCCCGGCGCCGGTCGCGCCGATGACCGACGCGGCCACGACCGTCCCCAGCGCCAGTCCGCTGGTCTGACCACCGCGGAAGCGCCCGCCCGGTTCGTCCGGGCGGGCGTTCAGCGTGTCAGGGGCAGGGACACCGACCAGGGCTGGATCACCAGCACCACCAGCGCGGCGGTGGTGGCCACCTCGCAGGCGGCGCCGAGTACGTCGCCGGTGACGCCGCCGAAACGGCGGACGCAGTGGCGGACGAGCGCCCAGGCGACCACGAGCCCGGCCACCACGGCGAGCGGGCCGCGCCAGAGCGTGGGACCGCCGACGCCGGTCGCGACGGCCGCGGTGACGACCACGACGCCGGTCGTCAGCGCCAGCGCGACCGGCGAGACCGTGCCGGCCACGAGCGCCCCGAGCCCGTTCGGCCGGGCCGGCGGAACACCGGCGCGGCAGGCCCAGGTGACCGCGGCGCGGCCGGTCGCCGAGCCCACCGCCGGGAGCAGGAGCAGCGGCAGCACCGCGCGGGCGTCGGTGACCGCAGCCAGGCACGCCACCTGGGCGACGCCGACGAGGATCAGCGTGACCACGCCGAACGGGCCGATGTCGGGGGCCTTCATGATCGCGAGCGCGCGCTGCGGTTCGCCGTAGGAGCCGAGCCCGTCGGCGGTGTCGGCGAGCCCGTCGAGGTGCAGGCCGCGGGTGGCGAGCGCCAGCGTGCCGACGCCGAGCACGCCCGCCGCGAGCGGAGGGATGCCGACGAGCGTCGCGATCAGCAGGACGACGCCGGCGGTGAGGCCCACGGACGCGCCGACCAGCGGCGCGAGGAGCATCGCGCGGCCCGCGGTGCCCCGGTCCATCCGGCCGGCCCGGACCGGGACGACGGTGAGCAGTGAGAACGCGAGCCGTCCGGCGTCACCCACCGTGTTCGGCGACGTCGGGTGCGCGGGTGCCGGCGTCGTACCCGCCGACCCCACCGATCTCGTCGCCCGGATCGACCGTCACCTCGACCTCCTCCGGGCTCTCCACCACCGGCTGCGGGGCGGCCCGGACGAGCTCCATCGCGGCGGTGAGCACCGGCAGCGCGAGCAGCGCGCCGGTGCCGTCGCCGAGGCGGACCCCGAGGTTCACGGCCGGCTCGAGCCCCAGGAAGGAGAACGCCTGCTTCTCCCCGGCGCGGCCGGACGCGTGCGGCGCGCACCACCAGCGCGGCGCCTCGAACGCGAGTGCGCGTGCGACCAGCGCGGCAGCCGCCACCCCGACCCCGTCGAGCAGCGCCGGTGTGCGCCGCGCCGCGGTGCGAACCAGGAACCCGGCCGCGGCGGCCAGATCGGCGCCGCCGCCGATCGCGAGCAGGCGCCGGGTGGCGAGGGTGGCCGCGGCCTGGGAGACCCGGCGCATGCCGTCGCGGATCGCGGCGCAGCGTTCGATCCAGAGCGCGTCGGGCATGTGCGCGTCGTAACCGAGCGCGCGGACCGGCTCCACCACGCACAGCGAACCGATGACGACGGTGGCCGGCACCAGCGCCGATTCGGTGAGGACGACCGGGATCACCAGGTCGGCGCCGGAGTCGATCTCCTCGTCGGCCACCCGGGCGCCGAGGTCGAGCGCGGCGTCGACCTCGGCGGGCGTCAGCGGGTCCTCGCGGTTCAGCGCCGGGCTGCCGTTGCGTACCCGGCGGGCCGAGACGTCGCCGGGCAGCCGATCGCCGGCCAGCCCGGCGTCGACCAGGCGGACCGAGACGTCGGCGCGGTGGGCCAGCAGCGCCAGCGCGCCCTCGCCGGCCAGCAACGCCCTGGCCTCGGCCGCGCCGTCGGTGACGCCGTGGTCGGCGGCGAAGGCGACCAGGCGGATCCGGCGGAACGGCGTCTCCACCGACCGCACCGACCCCACCCAGTGCGCGAGGCCGGACAGTTGGCCGGTGGCCGTGCCCCACCCGGCCAGCCGGGCCTGGGCCGCCTCACCGGCGGCCCAGTCGGGCGCCACGGGCGTGAGGCTCTCCAGCAACGAAGATTCCGGCGGTGGCGCGCCGTCGGCGTCCGGATCAGTCACGTCAGGAGGCTATCCGCCCCGTCCGGCAACCGGAGTGCCCGCCCGGCCACGATCAGCACCGCGTGTTCGCAGAGCGCGGCCAGCCGCTGGTTCAGCGTGCCCTGCGCGTCGACGAAAACGCGCCCGGAGCGGGTGGCCGGCACGATCGTCCACCCCACCTCCGGGCTGACCAGCACCAGCTCGGCCGGGCACGCGGCGACGGCGGAGAGCAGCGCGGAGACGTCGGGGGCGATCGCGCCCCACGGGTCGTCCGCATCCCACGCCGACGCCGCGTCGAACGCGCCGACCAGCCAACTGCCGACGTCGTCGACGAGCGCCGCCGCGCCGGGCGGCAGCGCGGCCAGCGCGGCGGGCAGCGCGGCCGGGCCGCCGCCCACCTCCACGGTCACCCACGAACCCGAACGGCGTTCCCGGTGCGCGCGGACGCGGGCCGCCCAGTCGGCGTCGCCGGGCCGGTCCGGAGCGGTCGCCAGGTAGCTCACCGGCCCGGCGACGCGCGCGGCCAGGCGTTCGGCCCACGCGGACTTACCGGAACGGATCCCTCCCAGTACCAGCGTGCGCATCGAGGAGTCCTTGTAGGTTCGGGGAATGACATGGCAGTGGCGGTACGCGGGCAGCAGTGACCAGGGTCAGGTCTCCGAGGAGTTCCCCAGCCAGTCCGACGCCGAGAGCTGGCTCGGCGAACAGTGGCGTGAGCTCCTGGCCACCGGCGTCGACGAGGTCACCCTCGAAGAGAACGGCCGCGTCGAGTACGCGATGCCCTTGACGGCCGAGTAGCGCTCAGGGCCGGGTACGGGGGGAGCGGGTCAGGCCCGGGTCCCGCTCCACCACCGGGTCGAGGGCGTCGTCGATCGCCTTCAGGAGGTCGGCGTCGAGCCGGACACCGGACGCCGCGACGTTCTCGGTGACCTGCTCGGGCCGGGAAGCGCCGATGATCGCCGCGGACACGTTCGGGTTCTGCAGCACCCAGGCCACCGCCAGCTGGGCCGGGGTCAGCCCGGCCTGGTCGGCCAGCGGCGCCAGCTGCTGCACGCGGGTCAGCACGTCGTCGCGGAGGAAACGCTTGACGAAGTCCGCGCCGCCCTTCTCGTCGGTCGCCCGCGAGCCGGCCGGTGCCGGCTGACCCGGCTTGTACTTGCCGGTGAGCACGCCCTGCGCGATCGGTGAGAACACGATCTGACCGAGACCGGCCTCCACGCTGGCCGGGATGACCTCGGTCTCGATGACCCGCCAGAGCATGCTGTACTGCGGCTGGTTGGAGACCAGCGGGACACGCAGCTCCCGGGCCAGGTCGGCGGCGCGGGCGATCTCCTCGGCGCGCCACTCGGAGACACCGATGTAGAGCGCCTTGCCCGCCCGCACGACGTCGGCGAACGCCAGCATCGTCTCCTCGAGCGGGGTCTCGTAGTCGTACCGGTGGGCCTGGTACAGGTCCACGTAGTCGGTCTTCAGGCGGCGCAGTGACCCGTCGATGCCCTCGAAGATGTGCTTGCGGGAGAGCCCGCGCGCGTTGCGGCCCCGGCCGACCGGGAAGTAGACCTTCGTGAACAGCTCGTAGTCCGCGCGCCGCACGCCCTCCAGCGCCGCGGCGAGCACCGTCTCGGCGCGGGTACCGGCGTACACGTCCGCCGTGTCGAACGTCGTCACGCCCGCGTCGAGCGCGGTGCGGACGCACGCGATCGCGGCGTCCTGCTCGACCTGCGAGCCGTGGGTGATCCAGTTGCCGTAGGCGATCTCGGAGATGTAGAGCCCGGAACGACCGAGTGTGCGGAATTCCATGAACCCGACCGTAGTACTACTCTGGACGTTCGCCGGCCGGCGGCGGGCACCGATCGGGGTGCGCGGCGTGGTGGCTCATCCGAGCACATCACCCGAGGGGAGCCAGCTGCGGTGCCGGCGTTCGTCGCCCTGATCAGGGCCGGTTTTCGACGTCATTCCACGTATCGGCGGGCCATGCTCGCGTCCGCGTTCACGAACTCGGTCTTCGGGTTCCTCAAGACCTACGTGCTGCTGGCCGTGGCCGCCAACGGCGCCGTCGCCGGGTACGACGCCGCGGCGCTCGCGATGTTCGCGTGGGCCGGCCAGGGGCTGATCGGCGTCGTCCAGGTGTTCCAGTGGAACGAGTTGGCCGACCGCATCCGCACCGGTGACATCGTCGCCGACCTGCTGCGTCCGGTGGATCCGCTGGTGTCGTTCCTCGCGGTGGACCTCGGCCGCGCGCTCCACGCGCTGGCCGTGCGGCTCACCGTGCCGCTCGCGGTCGGTGCCCTCTTCTTCCCGCTGCGCTGGCCGGAGCACCCGATCACCTGGCTCGCCGTGGTGGCCTCGGTGGTGTTCGCCACCGTGACGAGCTTCGCGACCCGCTACCTGATCAACCTGCTGGCGTTCTGGTGGCTGGACGCCCGTGGGCCGGGCACGTTGTGGCTGGTCGGCGGCACGTTGTTCACCGGGTTGGCGGTGCCGATCCCGTTCTTCCCGGAGTGGGCGCAGGCCGTGCTGTGGTGCACGCCGTTCCCGTGGATGCTGCAGGCACCGCTGGACGTGCTGCTGGAGCGGGGCAGCGCGGTCACGCTCGTCGCCGGTGGTGCCCTCGCCGCCGGGCTGACGCTCGCGGCGGCGGCGTCGGCTCAGCGGGTGGCCGTGCGCCGGCTGGTGGTGCAGGGTGGCTGAGAACGCGTACGCCAAGCTGCTGGCCGCCCAGATCCGCGGTCAGCTGCAGTACCGGCTCTCGTTCACGTTCGACCTGGTCCTCAACGCCGGGATCACGACGATCGACGTGCTGGTGCTGCTCGCCGTGTTCCGGGTGACGCCGAGCCTGGCCGGGTTCGGCATCGGCGCGGTGCTGCTCATGACCGGCCTGGCCCAGCTGGCGTTCCAACTCGCGGACGTCGCCGTCGGCAACCTCGAGCGGGTGCCGCAGTACCTGCGCACCGGGCTGCTCGACGCGGTCCTGCTCCGGCCGCTCTCCACGTTCGGGCAGCTGGTCGTGCTCGACTTCTCGATCCGGCGGGCCGGCCGGATCGTGCAGGGACTGTGCACCTACGGGGTCGCGCTCCGGGTGGCCGACATCGAGTGGACGCCGGCGCGCGTGCTGCTCGCGGCCGTCGCCCCGCTCGCCGGAGCGGTCAGTTACGCAGCGATCTTCACGGCCGGCGCCGCGACGATGTTCTGGCTGGTGGACGGAGGAGAAGTGGTGAACGCGGTGACGTACGGAGGCCGCGATTTCGCGAGCTATCCGACCGCGATGTACGGCGCGTGGTTCGGCAAGCTGTTCGGGTTCGCGCTCGGGCTGGCCTCGGTCGGGTACCTGCCCGCGCTCGCGCTGCTGGGGCGCACCGACCCGCTGGGCACCCCGGCCTGGTCGCACTGGGCCGCGCCCGCGGTCAGCGTCGTGTGGGCGTTCGCGGCGGCCGGGATCTGGCGCGTCGGCGTCCGCCACTACCAGAGCACCGGCTCATGAGCGTCGTCGCCGCGGACGGGCTCCGCAAGGACTTCACGGTGTGGGCGAAGGCCGGCCGCTTCCGGCGGGAGCGCCGCACGGTGAGTGCCGTGGACGGCGTCGACCTGCGGATCGAGCCCGGCGAGATGGTCGGCTACCTCGGTCCGAACGGCGCCGGGAAATCCACCACGCTCAAAATGCTCACCGGCATCCTGACGCCGTCGAGCGGAACCGTGCGCGTGTGCGGTCTCGACCCGGTACCCGAGCGGGCCCGGCTGGCCCGCCGCATCGGAGCGGTGTTCGGGCAGCGCAGCCAGCTGTGGTGGGATCTGCCGCTGGCCGAGTCGTTCACGCTGCTCCGGTCGGTGTACCGCGTGCCCCCCACCGACCACGCGAAGCGGCTGGCGGAGTGCCGCGACCTGCTCGACCTGGACGAGTTCCTGGCCACGCCGGTCCGCCAGCTCTCGCTGGGCCAGCGGATGCGCGGCGAGCTCACGGCCGCCCTGCTGCACGACCCCGAACTGCTGTTCCTCGACGAGCCGACGATCGGCCTGGACGTCGTCAGCAAGGAAGCGGTGCGCGGTTTCCTGGCCGAGCTGAACCAGCGGTACGGCACGACGCTGGTGCTCACCACGCACGACCTGGCCGACATCGAGCGGCTCTGCGGGCGTCTCGTCGTCGTGGACCACGGCCGGGTGGTGCACGACGGCACGCTCGCGGCCCTGCACGAGCGCTACGGCTCCCGCCGCCGGCTCGTCGTCGAACTCGACGAGCCGCACGAGCGGCTGGACGTGCCCGGGGCCACCACCGAGTCCGTGGAGGCCGACGGGCGACGCCAGACGCTCGTGCTGGACGGCCCGCTCCCGGCCGTGGTGGCCGCCGTCGCCGCGGCGGCCCCGCTACGGGACCTGAAAGTGGTCGAGCCCGCGATCGAGGAGGTGATTACTAGACTTTTTCGCCGATCTTGACCTGCGGGCCCGGGGTGCGCATGCGGCGGAACTGCACCGAGCGCATCACGCCGTAGAACGTCAGGCCGCCGAGCTTGTCGGGCGCGTTCGGGAACCGTTCGCGCACGTTCTTGCGGATCAGGCGCGAGATCAGGAACACGTCGGCCAGGATCGCCACGATCAGCAGCAGCCAGAGGATGTTGGCCCCGAACCGCACCGCCGACGGCCACTGCGGCTGCGAGAACAGCAGCACGGCCAGCGCGCCGATCAGGAAGTACGACCCGACGTTGCGCCGGGCGTCGACCAGGTCGCGCACGAGCCGCCGCACCGGGCCCTTGTCCCGCGGGCTGAGGTACTTCTCCTCGCCCCGGCGCATGCCCTCGTACGCCCGGGAGCGCTCCTCGCGCATCTTGGCGCGCATGGCCTTCTTGTCCGTCGGCGTGGCGGCGGCCGTCACGTTGCGGGGCCGGCTGTTCGCGGTGCGCTTCGGCGTCGGCCGGCCCTTACCGGGGGTGTAAGCCTTGCCCGTGGGCTCGGACACCGGCTCGACCGTCTCCGGGACTTCGTCGGAAACGGGCGTGGACTTACGACGGAGAAGGCTCACCTGACCAGCGTATCGGCCCGGTCAGCCGATCACCCCGGCAGCGCCAGCATCTGGTCGAGCGCAACTCGGGCGAAGTGGGCGGTTTCGGAATCGACGGTGATCTGGTTGACGACCTCGCCGCGCGCCAGCGACTCCAGCGACCACACCAGGTGCGGCAGGTCGATTCGGTTCATCGTCGAGCAGAAGCACACCGTGCGGTCGAGGAACACGATCGTCTTGTCCGGGTGCGCGAGCGCGAGGCGGCGCACCAGGTTCAGCTCGGTGCCGATCGCCCACGACGAACCGGCCGGCGCGGCGTCGAGCATCTTGATGATGTACTCGGTCGAGCCGACATGATCGGCCGCCGTCACGACCTCGTGGCGGCACTCCGGGTGCACCAGCACGTTGACGCCGGGGATCCGGTCGCGCACGTCGAGCACCGAGTCGAGGCTGAACCGGCCGTGCACCGAGCAGTGGCCCTTCCAGAGGATCATCGTCGCGTCGCGCAGTTGCTGGGGCGTGAGGCCGCCGCCGGGCTTGTGCGGGTCGAACAGCACGCAGTCGTCGAGGCTCTGCCCGAGCTCCAGCACCGCGGTGTTGCGGCCGAGGTGCTGGTCGGGCAGGAACAGCACCTTCTCGCCCTGGGTGAAGGCCCAGTCCAACGCCTTCTTCGCGTTCGACGACGTGCAGATCGTGCCGCCGTGGCGACCGGTGAAGCCCTTGATCGCGGCGGAGGAGTTCATGTAGCTGACCGGCACCGTGGCGTCGGCGACCCCGGCGTCCGTCAGCACCTCCCACGCCTCGTCGACCTGCTGATCGGTGGCCATGTCGGCCATCGAGCAGCCGGCCGCCAGGTCGGGCAGGATCACGCGCTGGCCGGGGCCGGTGAGGATGTCGGCCGACTCGGCCATGAAGTGCACACCGCAGAAGACGATGTACTCGGCGTCCGGACGCGCGGCGGCGTCGCGGGCGAGCTTGAACGAGTCGCCGGTGACGTCGGCGAACTGGATGACCTCGTCGCGCTGGTAGTGGTGGCCGAGTACGAACGCGCGGTCACCGAGCTTCTCGCGGGCGACGTGGGCCCGCTCGACGAGACCCGGGTCGGACGCGGCCGGAAGGTCCCCCGGGCAGTCCACCCCGCGCTCGGACTCGGGGTCGGTGCCCCGGCCGAGCAGGAGCAACGCGGCGGCGGTGGGGGAGGGCTCCGCGAATCCCTGAGCGGTCAGGGCCGGAAGCCCGAGGTCGGTGCTCACGTTCACTCCGATCGACGCGTATTACCGCGGGGTTAATCATCGTGTCATGTGGTCGCGTTTCGGCCAGTGGTGCTGATCACTTTGAGCACAACCTCGTGAGCGGGTTTTCCGGCACCATGTGGCGCATGCGCGTACTCGTGGCTCCGGACAGTTTTGGCGGGACGTTGTCGGCCGGCGAGGCGGCGGCCGCGATCGCGGCCGGGTGGGCCCGGGAGGCGCCCGACGACACCGTCGTCACGCGTCCGCTGTCCGACGGCGGCCCGGGGCTGGTCGAGGTGATTCGCGCCACGCTCGGCGGCACGCTGGTGCCGGTGAGGGCGCGTGGTCCGCGCATGGAGGAGCTCGACGCCTCGTTCCTGCTGCTCGACGACGTGGCCTACCTCGAGTGCGCGACGGTGGCCGGGCTCCAGCTCGTACCCGCGCCCGAACGCGACCCGAAGGTCACCACCACCTACGGGCTCGGGCTGCTGCTCGCCGCCGCGGTCGAGGCCGGCGCCCGCACCGCGGTGATCGGGCTCGGTGGCAGCGTCACCAACGACGGGGGAGCGGGGCTGCTGGCCGCGCTCGGAGCCGGGCCGGTCGGGGTGTCCGGCACCGCGCTGCCGCCCGGCGGCGCGGCGCTGCGCGTCTGCGAGGGCCTGGCCGGCGTCCCGGCGCTGCGCGGCGTGCAGATCGTGGCCGCGACCGACGTCGACAACCCGCTGACCGGCATTCACGGCGCGTCGGCGGTGTACGGGCCGCAGAAGGGCGCGTCCGACAACGACGTCCAGATCCTGGACGCCGCGCTGGCGCACTGGGCCACGGTGCTGGAGCGTGACCTGCCGGGATGCCCCGTGGACGTGGGGAACCTGCCCGGCGCCGGCGCGGCCGGTGGCCTCGGGGTGGCCCTGCTCGCGCTCGGCGGCCGGCGCGAGGCCGGGATCGGGCTGGTGCGGCGGCTGATCGGCTTCGACGCCGCGGTCGCGGAGGCCGACCTAGTGATCACCGGCGAAGGATCGTTCGACTACCAGTCGCTGCGCGGGAAGGTCGTCGCCGGGGTCGCCTCGGCCGCGGCCGAGCACGGCGCGCCGTGCGTCGTACTGGCCGGGCGGGTGGCGGTGGGACGCCAGGAGGCCGCGGCCGCCCACGTCGACGAGGCGCGATCGCTGGTCGAACACGCCGGGCTGGAGCGCGCGATGGGTTCGGCCGCCGAGGTCCTGAGCGATTTGGCGGCCCGCACCGCACGGGACTGGAGTCGGCCCCGATCAGTTCGCTGAATCTTGTGCAACCATGGGAATGGACGCCGGGACCCCTTCGGTTGTCCCGGTAGTTGACCAGCGACACAACGGGAGCGATTGTGACCGTCTCCGACACCCACGAGCACGCCCCGACCAGCGACGGGGTCGTCCTCACCGACGGCGCCGCCAGCAAGGTCAAGGCCCTGCTCGACCAGGAGGGCCGGGACGACCTGCGCCTGCGCATCGCCGTCCAGCCCGGTGGCTGCTCGGGCCTCCGGTACCAGCTTTTCTTCGACGAGCGCTCGCTCGACGGTGACACGATCCTCGACTTCAGTGGCGTCGAGGTGGCGGTCGACCGGATGAGCAAGCCCTACCTGGGCGGCGCGACGATCGACTTCGTCGACACGATCGAGAAGCAGGGCTTCACGATCGACAACCCGAACGCGACCGGGTCCTGCGCCTGCGGCGACTCGTTCCACTGAGTATTTAGCTTTTCGCAACGGCGCTCACCAGTGGTGGGCGCCGTTTCGCGTGCATTAGGCTGTTCGCCGTTTGCGTTCTCCGGGTAATCCCGGTGCCCTCGTGCTGTTAACCCCGGATGGAGACCACCCCGGATGAAAATCGCCGTCACCGGGTCGATCGCGACCGACCATTTGATGCACTTCCCGGGCCGGTTCGCCACCCAGCTGATGCCCGACCAGCTCGACCGGGTCTCCCTGTCGTTCCTGGTGGACGACCTGGTCGTCCGACGGGGCGGCGTCGCCGCCAACATCGCGTTCGGGATGGGTCAGCTCGGCCTGCGCGGCATCCTCGTCGGCGCGGTCGGCAACGACTTCGCCGACTACCGCTCCTGGCTCGAGCGCCACGGCGTCGACTGCGACTCCGTGCACGTCTCCGAGTACGCGCACACGTCCCGGTTCGTCTGCACCACCGACGACGACATGTGCCAGATCGCGTCGTTCTACGCGGGCGCGATGAGTGAGGCCCGCAACATCGAGCTCGGCCCGATCGACACCCGCGTCGGCGGGCTCGACCTGGTGCTGATCGGCGCCAACGACCCGGAGGCGATGGTTCGCCACACCGCCGAGTGCCGGCAGCGGGGCCTGCGGTTCGCCGCCGACCCGTCGCAGCAGCTCGCCCGCATGACCGGGGAGCAGACCCGCCAGCTCATCGACGGGGCCGCGTTCCTGTTCACCAACGAGTACGAGAAGACGCTCCTGGAGAACAAGACCGGCTACTCGGCGGACGAGCTGCTCGACCGGGTCGAGATCCGGGTCACCACGCTCGGCAAGGACGGCGTCGAGATCGTCGGCCGGGGCATCGAGCGGATCCACGTGGAGTGCGCCACCGAGGCGGTGAAGGCCGACCCGACCGGCGTCGGCGACGGCTTCCGGGCCGGGTTCCTCACCGCGCTGTCCTGGGGGCTGGACCTGCGCCGGGCGGCCGAGGTGGGCAACCTGCTGGCCACGTACGTGCTCGAGACCGTCGGTACGCAGGAGTACTCGGTCGACACGACCGAGTTCGTCAAGCGCCTGGGCGACGACTACGGCGACCGCGCCGCCGAAGAGGTCGCCGCGCACCTCGCGAGCTAGACCAGTCTGCGGACGTCGTGTGCGGTGCCCTCGGTGCCTAGGTACCCGTGGGACTTCATGCGACACCAGGCCGGGATGTCGTTCCGGGCGGCGGGGTCGTCGGCGAGTACGCGGACGACCCCGCCCACCGGCACCTCGGAAATGCGCCGGGCCAGCTGGATCACCGGCAGCGGGCAGCGCATCCCCAGGCAGTCCAGCGTGAGATCGGGTGTCACAGCCCGGTCACCCCGGCGGTGGCTCGCAACTCGGCGACGATCGCCGGGAGCTCGGTGAGGAACCGCTCCACCTCCGCCTCGGTGGTGCCGGAGTGCAGCGACACCCGCACGTTGCCGTGCGACAGCACCCCCATCGCCTCCAGCACGTGCGAGGGGGAGAGCGTCGAGGACGTGCACGACGACCCGGACGACACCGCGAACCCCCGGGCGTCCAGCGCGTGCAGCAGCGCCTCCCCGTCGACGTACAGGCACGAGAACGTGACCAGGTTCGGCAACCGGTCCACCGGGTCACCCACCACGTCGACGTCGGGCACGGTGGCCGCCACCCGCTCCCGGATGCGATCGATCAGCGGGCTCAACCGCGCGGCCTCGGCCCCGGCCTCCGCGTGCGCCGCGCGCAGTGAGGCGGCGGCCGCGACGATCGCCGGCAGGTTCGACGCCCCGGGAAAGCGCCCGCGTTCCCGCTCGTCCGCGGGATAGGGCGAGGTCCAGCGCGTGCCGGTACGCACCACCAGCACGCCCACCCCGGCCGGGCCACCCCACTTGCGCGCGCTCCCGGTCAGCAACGACCAGCCGCTCGGCACCGGAGCACGGCCCAGCGTCTGGGCGGCGTCCACGTACAGCGGAACCCCCGCCGCCGCGCACGCCGCCGCCACCTCGGCGACCGGTTGCACGGTGCCGACCTCGTGGTTCGCGCTCATCAACGCGGCCAGCGCGACGCCCGGCGCGGCGAGCGCATCGGCGAAGGCCGACGTGGACACCCGCCCGGCCCGGTCCACTCCCACCGGTACGGCCGTACCGTGCGGCCCGGCGGTGTGCCGGACGGCGGCGTGCAGGACGGCGGAGTGTTCCACTGCGGAGTGGACGAACACGGAGCCGGCGCGGCGCCGCCCGGCCAGGCCACCGAGCACGGCCAGGTGTGCGGCCACCGACCCGTTCGCGCAGAACGTGACCTCGTCCGATCGCGCACCGACCACCTCGGCGACCACTGCCCTCGCGGCGTCGAGCAGCTGCCCGGCCCGCCGGGACTCGGTGTACAGACGGGCCGGATCGGCCCACCCGTCGTCGAGTGCGGCGGCGAAGGCCTGTTTGGCCACGGGGTGGAGGGGCACCGCAGTGGCAGCGTCGAAGTACGTCCGTATTGGTGGTACTTGCTGGTCGGACACGATTCGAAACGCTACCCCCGGCGCGTCGCCGACCCCTGCGGGTCCGCGTCACGGGGGTCCAGTAGTCTACGTTCGGTCGAAGGGATTGAGACCCGACTCAAGCAGGTCGTCGGGCGCCGATGAGGAGGGCGACTGGTGGGGGCAAACCCGTCAGCGAGTGCCGAACGTCGTGGTCGGCGTTCTCGCGCCGGGCGCATCGCCGCTGTCACCGGCATTGCCGGGTCGATGGCGCTGCTGCTGTCCGGCTGCTCCACCGAGGAAGTGCTCCGGTTCGGGTGGCCCAAGGGCATCACCCCGCAGGCCGAGCAGATGATGGACCTCTGGACCGGCTCGGTCATCGCCGCGCTCGCCGTCGGTGTGTTCGTCTGGGGCCTGATCTTCTGGGCGGTCATCCGCTACCGCAAGAAGAGCGACGAACTGCCGGTGCAGACGCGGTTCAACCTGCCGATCGAGATCCTGTACACGGCGGTCCCGTTCCTGATCATCGCGGTGCTCTTCTACTACACCGCGATCGTCCAGACGTACGTGGACAAGCAGAAGGCCAACCCGGACGTCACGGTCTCGGTCGTCGCCTTCAAGTGGAACTGGCAGTTCCTCTACCCCGAGGAGCTCGACACCGAGCGGCAGCCGATCGGCACCGTCGGGTCCACCGAGGAGATCCCGGTCCTGGTCGTGCCGACCGGTCAGCGGATCCGGTTCGTCGAGACCTCGAACGACGTCATCCACTCGTTCTGGGTGCCCGCGCTGCTGTTCAAGCGTGACGTGGTCCCGGGTCGGACGAACTCGTTCGAAGCGACGATCAACCCCGGTGAAGAGGGCGCGTACGTCGGCCGGTGCGCCGAGCTCTGCGGCACCTACCACGCGAACATGAACTTCGAGCTCCGTGCGGTGACGCCGGAGAAGTTCGACCAGTTCATCGAGGCGAAGAAGACCGGGGCGTCGACCCACGACGCGCTGCAGCAGATCGGTGAGTCGCCCGTCGCCACCACGACGACGCCGTTCAACACCGACCGCACCGCGCGTACGCCGAGCTAGGAGAAGCGGCTATGAAGAGCGAATCCAGGATCTTCAACCTGCTCGCCCTGTTCCTGTTCGCGATGGCGGCGGTGTACGGCGTCTGGACGTCGAAGATCGACGAGGGCACCGAGTGGGTCGGCGTCGTCGCGCTGATCCTGTCGGGTCTGCTGTGCGGCATGTGTGGCCAGTTCTTCTCGCTGGTGGCGCGGCGCATCGAGGCCCGCCCCGAGGACCGGTCGGACGCGGAGATCTCCGAAGGCGCCGGCGACCTGGGGTTCTTCAGCCCGGGTAGCTACTGGCCGTTCGGCATCGCGGTCGCGGCGTCGATCGCCGGGCTCGGCGTGGCCTACTGGTTCCCGTGGCTGATCGCCCTCGGCGTCATCGCGGTCCTGTTCGCCGTCACGGGTCTGCTGTTCGAGTACTACACCCGCACGGGCGAGCACTGAGGGCGGCCCGCCCAGAACGACGCTGACAGGCGAGCGCGAGCCCTTGAGTATCAGCTATACGAGGCGGTCTCGCGCTCGACTGCCAGCGCCGCCCTGGGCGGGCTCCAGGTCAGAACAGAAGCCGACCCCCTACGGGGGGTCGGCTTCGCTGTTTCACGCAGCGTGTTGGGCGGCCCAGGCCAACTCGGCGGCGGAGCGGACCACGGCCTGCTGGTCGGGGGTCAGGTAGGGCTCGACCACCGGCGCCAGCTGGGCGTAGAGGCCCAGGGCGGCCCGGCAGGAGTCGGGGAGCTGCTCGCCACGCAGCCCCAGGGCCGCGTCCTGCGAACGGCGCCAGGACGGCCCCATCGCGTCGGCGACCAGGTCGAACAGCCGGTGCTCGCTGTCGTAGAGGATGCGGTGGTGCACGGCGGCGACCACGGGTAACCGGGTGGCGAGGCGGTTGCGCGTCACGGCGGCGGAGGTGCGCCGCCCCGCGGCCAGCGACCCCACCAGGCGCTGCACGACCTCGGCCCGCCCGGTCATCTGGCCCGCGATCCAGGCCCGGCGGGGCCCCTCGATGTCCGACCAGCGCCACGCCCCGGCCTCGGCGACGAGCTCGTTCGCCCGGCCCTCGGAGTCGTGCAGGATCACCGCTCCGCGCCACCCGGGAACCGTGCTGCCGGCGAGCTTCGGATCGGCGAACGAGCCCCGCACGGCGTCGGCGGTGCGCCAGGACACCGACATGAGCAGCCCGCCGAGCTGGCGGTGGGTGTACTCCGGCCCGCTCCCGAGGGCCACCAGATCGACGTCACTGTGTTCGTGGGCGTCGCCTCGGCTCTGGCTACCGAGCAGCACGACGCCGGAGGTTCCGGCAGCAACCAGGTCTGCGACTGTCGCCGCCACCGCGGCGGCAACCCGCGGGGGGAGAGGGGGCGGCACGGGCTAAGTGTCCCATCGGGTCCGGTCTGACGGAACGTTTCGTCAGCATTTCTTCACGCACTGTTGTCTCGTGGCCGTGTGCTGTTCGCACGCGGCTCACCTGCGGCAACGGTAGACCGAGCCGCTCCGTGCGGGGGAGGCGTGCAAACGTTGTGTTGGTCACGCGCGGGGCGGTCAGCCCTGGGTGGCGACGGCGATCCAGCGGTCCAGTGCGGTGCTCGCGGAGCCGGAGTCGATCGCCGCTGCGGCCTTCTCCAGACCGGCACGCAGCGACGCTTCCAGGCCCCCGGAGAACCCGTCGAACGCCGCGATGCCCGCGGCGGCGTTGAGCACCACCGCGTCGCGGACCGGGCCGCGCTCACCGGCCAGTACCGAGCGGGCCACCTTCGCGTTGAACGCCGCGTCGGCGCCCCGGAGATCCTCCCGGGCGGCCCGCGGAACGCCGAGGTCGGCCGCGTCCAGCACGGTCTCGGTGACCGAGCCGTCCGCGACCACCCAGAGCCGGGTGGGCGCGGTGGTGGTGAACTCGTCCAGGCCGTCCTCGCCGCGCATCACGACCGCGGAGGCGCCGCGCTGCGCGAAGACCTCGGCCATCACCGGGGCCATCCGCAGGTTCGCGCAGCCCACCGCGCTGGCCCGTACCCGGCCCGGGTTGGTGAGCGGACCGAGGAAGTTGAAGAACGTCGGGACGCCCATCTCCTTCCGCGGGACGCCCGCGTGACGCATGCCGGGGTGGTAGATCGGCGCGAAGCAGAACGCGATGCCGGCCTCACGGACGCACACCGACGCCAGCTCGGGCGTCATCGAGATCGGGACGCCGAGGTATTCGAGCAGGTCAGCGGCGCCGGTGCTGCTGGAGGCCGCGCGGTTGCCGTGCTTCACGACCGGGATGCCGGCCCCGGCGACCACGATCGCGGCCATCGTCGAGATGTTGACGGTGTGCGCCTGGTCCCCGCCGGTACCGACGATGTCGACCGCGTCCGGTGAGACGTCGATCGGCGTCGCGGCCGCGAGCATGCCCGCGACCAGGCCGCCGATCTCCGCCGCGGTCTCACCCTTGGCGCGCAGCGCCATCGCGAACGCGGCGATCTGCACGGGGGTGGCGTCCCCGGCCATGATCTGGCTCATCGCCCAGGTGGTCTGCTCGGGGGTGAGTGCTTCCCGGGCCAGCAGCGTGTTGAGGAGTACGGGCCAATTCATCGGGCGGGGACGCCCAGCTGGGTGCGCAGCACGTCGGCCACCGTGGTCGCGGCGGCCACCGGGTCGAGCGGGTGGGAGAGCACCGCGTCGGCCTCGGACCAGGTCGCGAGCCAGCGGTCGACCTTGCGCGCCAGCACGAGACAGACCGGCGGGCAGTCGTCGATCTCGTGCTTGAGCTGACGGGCGATGCCCATGCCGCCGGTCGGCCACGCCTCGGCGTCGAGCAGCAGCAGGTCGAGCCCGCCGGCGTCGGTCAGCCGGACGACCTCGTCACCCGTGCTCGCCTCGACCCAGGTGATCGGACCGATGTCGGCCGCGGGACGGCGCCCGACGGCCATCCGGATCCGCTCCCGGACGGCCGCGTCGTCGCTGTAGACGAGAACGGTGGCGGGCGAGGCGTTCGTCATAGTGGGGCTCCCGACGGGCGACGGCTGCGGGGACGTTGTGAGCGGATCCTAGCGCTGGTCGGTGGCCGGCCTGCCCGCCAGCCGGGCGAGGTGCGCGTTGTACGCCTCCAGCGCGTTGTCCTCACCGGTGGTGCGGTCGAGCTGGCGGTCGATGCGTGCCGCCGTGCGTTCGTCCGAGCGGATCCACTGGGTGACGAACGCGGCCAGCATCAACAGGCTGATCAGGTCGCCGGAGGCCCAGAGCAGGCCGCCGCCGACCTGCTGGTCGGTGGCCGGGGACACCCAGCTCAGGTTGAGGCCCTCGTAGTACGAGGTGGCGATGCGCCCGGCCATCTGCATGATGATCACGCCGAGCACCGCGTGCAGCGGCATCGAGATGATCATCATCAGCGCCCGCGCGGGGTAGGGCCACCGGCCCGGCAGCGGGTCGAGGCCGATCAGCGGCCAGAAGAACAGCGACCCGACGACCATGAAGTGCACGTGCGTGAACTCGTGCAGCCAGGTGCTGGTCAGCGTCGCCGGGTACCAGCCGGAGAGGTACAGCGCGTACGGCGTCGCGATGAAGAACGTGAACGCGATCAGCGGGTGGCTGATCAGCTTGAAGTAGCGGCTGTGCAGGAACCCGAGCAGCCAGCTCTTCGGTTTCGGGGGCAGCGTGCGCAGGGCCAGCGTCACCGGTGCGCCGAGCGCCATCAGGATCGGCGCCACCATGCTCAGCAGCATGTGCTGCACCATGTGCGCGCTGAAGAGCGTGTCGTCGTAGGTGCCCAGACCGGACAGCGTCGCCACCGCGACGATGCCCAGCCCGCCGGGGACGAACGCGAGTGTTCGTCCGATCGGCCAGCGGTCGCCGCGGGCGCGCAGCTTGTGGACGCCGTAGAGATACAGACCGGCGGCCACGACGAGCGCGATCGCCATCCACTGGTCGAGGTTGGCGGCAGTGAACAGCGTTGCCGGAGTGAACGGCGCTAGCTCGGAGCTGGCCGAAATGCTGGTCAGAGCAGTGGGGGCCGACACGTCCTCCACCTTAGGCCGGAATCTACGACACGACGTAGGCACCCGGTGCGTGCGCTGGGATTCGTGCGGGACATAATGCTCCCGTGACGACGGCCACGACCAGTATCGAGAAGAGCCAGATCCACTCGCTGACGCGCCCGAACATGGTCAGCGTCGGAACGATCGTGTGGCTCTCCAGCGAGCTCATGTTCTTCGCGGCTCTGTTCGCGATGTACTTCTCGATCCGAGCTTCCGGCCCGGGTCAGCGTCTCTGGGCGGAAGAGACAGAGAAGCTCAACGTCCCGTACGCGTTGGTGTTCACGACGATCCTGGTGCTGTCCTCGGTGACGTGCCAGATCGGGGTGTTCCGCGCCGAGGTCGGTGACGTCTACGGGCTGCGGCGCTGGTTCGCGCTGACGTTCGTGATGGGGCTGATCTTCGTGCTCGGCCAGGCGTACGAGTACCAGCACCTGGTGCACGAGGGCGTGACGATCCCGGCCAACGGCTACGGGACGATGTTCTACCTGACCACCGGGTTCCACGGTCTCCACGTGATCGGCGGCTTGATCGCCTTCCTGTTGATGATGGGCCGCAGCACGCTCGGCCCGTTCACGCCGGCCCAGGCCACCAGCGCGATCGTCGTCTCGTACTACTGGCACTTCGTCGACGTCGTGTGGATCGGCCTGTTCGCGACGATCTACTTCGTCCAATGACCCCGTCAGTCACGACTGTTTCTCCGAACGACAAGGTGGATCAATGACCGCCTCCGACGCCGCCCGTAGGCGCGGCCGGAACCGCAATCGAGCTGGGCGCCTGGGTCGCGCCGTCATGCTCGTGGTGGCGCTCGGTCTGATCGGCGGCGCGTACGCCACGTTCGCGCCGACCGGGCAGGCCGACGAGACCTCCAGCTCGATCGCGGTCCGCGAAGGGCAGAAGCTCTACAACGAGAGCTGCATCACCTGCCACGGGCAGAACGCCCAGGGCGTCAAGGACCGTGGCCCCAGCCTGATCGGCGTCGGTTCCGCATCGGTCGAGTTCCAGGTCTCCACCGGACGCATGCCGGCGGCGCGCCAGGAAGCGCAGATCCAGCGCAAGCAGCCGGCCTTCAACGACGAGCAGACCGACCAGCTCGCCGCGTACATCCAGTCCATCGGTGGCGGCCCGCAGATCCCGGACGGTGACCTGCGCGGCGACGAGGCGCTCGGTGGCGAGCTGTTCCGCGTGAACTGCTCCTCCTGCCACGCGTTCTCGTCCAACGGTGGTGCTCTCTCCTCCGGCAAGTACGCGCCGTCGCTGGAGCCCTCGAGCGACCGGGACATCTACGCGGCCATGCTGACCGGCCCGCAGAACATGCCGGTCTTCGGCGACAACCAGCTCACGCCGGACGAGAAGAAGGCGATCATCGCCTACGTCCAGACGCAGAAGACGGACGCCGACCCGGGTGGCTGGGGAATCGGCCGCACCGGCCCCGTGCCGGAGATGGTCGTGATTTTCGCGATTGGCATCGTGGTGTGTCTCTTCGGGGCGCTGTGGATTGCGGGTAAGTCATGAGTGACTCTCACGGGAGCGGCACCGAGGTCGAATTCGACCCGACCGACCCGAAGCACAACCAGTTCGACCTGGTGCGTGAAGGTGCCCGGCGGGACGGCGTCGAGATCGTCCACTACCAGCCGCGGTTCGCGGTCGCCGGCACGAAGCGCGAGAAGCGCATCGAACGCACGATCGCGTTCCTGCTCGCGCTGACCGGCCTCTCCGCGCTGGCGTTCATCGTCATCTACGTGGCCTGGCCGTACGAGTACGAGCAGGGCTACCACGCGGACAAGCTGTACACGCCGCTGCTGGGCTTCACGATGGGCGTGGCGCTGTTCTCGCTGGGCGCCGCGATCATCGTCTGGGTCAAGAAGTTGATGCCGGAAGAGGTCTCGGTCCAGGACCGGCACGACAACAACCCGAATCTCGACGAGCGTGCGCTGACCGCCGCGACGATCATGAACATGGTCGACGAGACCGGCATCAAGCGCCGTCCGCTGCTCAAGGGCGCGCTCGCGCTCGGGGCGGCGCCGCTGGGCATCATGGCGATCATGCCGCTCGGCGCCCTGATCAAGGACCCGCACCCGGACGGCGAGACCTCGCCGCTCTGGACCACCGGGTTCAAGGAGGGCGTCCGGCTGGTCCGCGACGACGGCACCCCGATCCGCCCCGGCGAGGTCTCGGCCGGCGGTCTGGAGACGGTGTTCCCGGGTATCCCGCACGGCACCGGCCTCAAGTACGCCGACTCGCCGACCCTGCTCATCCACCTCCGTGAGGAGGACGCGGCCGAGTTCAAGCCGCGTAAGGGCTACGAGAACGCGCACTACGGCAACTACTTCGCCTACTCGAAGATCTGCACCCACGCCGGTTGCCCGGCGAGCCTCTTCGAGCAGCAGACGAACCGGCTGCTGTGCCCGTGCCACCAGTCGCAGTTCGACGTCAAGGACAGCTGCCGGCCGATTTTCGGTCCCGCCACCAGGCGACTTCCGCAGCTTCCTATTACCGTGGATGAAGAGGGCTACTTCGTCGCTCAGAGCGACTTCAGGGAAGCCGTCGGACCGGCCTTCTGGGAGCGTCCGTAATGCCTTTGCTGCCGAAGATCAAACCCGCGGCCGTCGGAACTTGGGCTGACGACCGGCTGGAAGCGTCGACGCCGATGCGTCGCGTGTTCAACAAGGTTTTCCCCGACCACTGGTCGTTCATGCTGGGCGAGATCGCGCTGTACTCGTTCGTCGTCCTGCTGCTGAGCGGCACGTTCCTGACGCTGTTCTTCACCCCGTCGCCGCAGGAGGTCGTCTACGACGGCGTCTACACGCGGCTGCAGGGCGTGGAGATGTCGAAGGCGTACGACTCGGCGCTGAACATCTCGTTCGAGGTCCGGGGCGGTCTGGTCATGCGCCAGATCCACCACTGGTCCGCGCTGATGTTCGTCGCGGCGATGCTCGTCCACATGTTCCGCACGTTCTTCACCGGTGCGTTCCGCCGCCCGCGTGAGCTGAACTGGGTCATCGGCGTGACGCTGTTCGTCCTGGGCATGTTCGAGGGCTTCCTCGGCTACTCGCTCCCGGACGACGCGCTCTCCGGCACGGGCCTGCGCATCGCGTCCGCGATCATCTACTCGATCCCGGTCGTCGGTACGTGGGTGTCCTTCGCGCTGTTCGGCGGGGAGTTCCCGGGTGAGTTCATCCTGGAGCGCTTCTACATCATCCACGTGCTGATCCTGCCCGCCGCGATCCTCGGTCTGATCGCCGCGCACATGGGTCTGCTCGTCAAGCAGAAGCACACCCAGTTCCCCGGCCCGGGCCGCACCGAGCAGAACGTGGTCGGCCACCGGATGTTCCCCGGGTTCGCGGCCAAGGCCGGCGGCTTCTTCATGCTGGTGTTCGGCGTCATCGCCGGCCTCGGCGGCCTGGTGCAGATCAACCCGATCTGGCTGTTCGGCCCGTACGAGGCGGCGGTCGTCTCCGCCGGTTCGCAGCCCGACTTCTACATGATGTGGCTCGACGGCGCCGTGCGGTTGATGCCCGCCTGGGAGTTCCGCAGCTTCGGCTACACGATCCCCGCGATGTTCTGGCCTTCCGTGGTGCTCGCCGGCGTGATGTTCACGCTCGCCGGTGCGTATCCCTGGCTGGAGCAGAAGTACGGCAAGGACCGATCCCATCACAACCTGCTCCAGCGGCCGCGCGACGCGCCTGCCCGCACCGGCCTGGGCATGATGGCGATCAGCTTCTTCATCGTGCTGCTGCTCTCGGGCGGCAACGACATCATCGCCGACAAGTTCGACATCAGCCTCAACGCGACCACGTGGGCGGGCCGGATCGGTCTGTTCGTCGTCCCGCCGATCGCGTACTTCATCACCTACCGCATCTGCCTCGGTCTGCAGCAGCACGACCGTGAGGTGCTGGCACACGGTGTGGAGAGCGGCATGATCCGGCGCCTGCCGTCGGGCCAGTTCATCGAGGTGCACCAGCCGCTGGGCGAGGCCGACGAGCACGGCCACACGCACCTGGAGTACGTCGGCGCCGCGGTGCCGAAGAAGATGAACAAGCTGGGTGCCGGTGGGCGCGCGGTGCGGGGCTTCTTCATCCCGGTCGAGCGGCCGCAGGAGGTCGAGAAGACCGCGGTCGGGGCGGGCACCGACGGCAAGAAGCCGTCGGAGCTGAGCGGAGCTTCAGCTTCGGACTCCGGCAACTACTGACGCTTGACCACGAGGCCCCGCCGATCGCCGATCGGCGGGGCCTCGTGCTGTCCGCAGAGCGGTGCCGTTTGTGGGGCGCTGGTGTCCGTGGGGCACTGGTGTCCGTGGGGCGCTGGTGTCTTGCGGGGTCCGGCGTGTGCGGGGCTGACATGTACGCGGCTGGCGTATGCGGGCCGTGGTGATGCGCACTCAGGCGGGCGTGCGCGTGCGCGTGGCAGTGGGCTGCAGTGTGCAGGGTTGGCGTGCGCGGAGGCGTGCGTGCGTGCGAAGGCTGGCAGGTGCGGGCTGGGCACGGGGCGAACATCATTCGCAGCTGCTGTCATGCGTGCGGCTGGGCTGCGGGACGCCGTCACACTAAGGGCTGATGGACGCGTGGGATGCGAAAGGGCGGCCGCGCGCGGAGCCGGCGTGCGCGTGGGCTGCTGTGTACGCGGGCTGTCGTGCGTCGAGGCCGGCGTGAGGTAGTCGTGGGTCTGGCGTTGTTGTGCGCAGAGTCCTTCCAGATGTGCGGTTGAGAGGCGCGGGCGCGGTTACGCGAGGCGCTGTTGTGCGCCCGAGACTGGAGTGCACGGAGGCCAACGTGAGACTGTCGTGCTTACGGTGTTGTCGTGCGCCGTGCTGTTGAGGTACGCGGGCGCGGCTAGGCGACGAGCTGTTGTGTCCGTGGGGCTGGCGTGTGCCTGAAGTCGGCGTGCTCGCGTGGGCTGCTGTGCGAGGGCTGGCGTGAGGTAGTCCTGGATGGGGTTCTGTCGTGTGTCGGGCGTGAGGCGCGCGGACGCGGTTACCCGAGGAACTTTCGTGCCTGTAGGGCTGAGGTGTGCGACTCCACCTGCCGCGCGCGTGGAGTCGGCGAGTGCGGTGGGCTGCTCTGTGTGCCAGGGCTGGCGGGGACGGAAGCGGCGTGGAGCCGTCGTAGGTAGGGCGCCGTTGCGCAGGCTCCTGCCATGCGTGAGGTGGGCGCGGGTGCTGTCACGCTAGACGGTGTCAGGCGTAGAGCTGGCATGCGCGCATGGGCTGTGCAAGGCCTGGAGTGCGGCGTGCGCGGAGGACGGCGTGCGCGGAGGACGGCGTGCGCGGAGGAGGGCGTGGGTTGTTGTGCGTGCGGTGTTGTCCTGCGCACGCGTGCTGCGTTCGGGGAGGTTGAGGCGCGCGCGGGCTGTCGCGCGAGGGGATGTCGGGCTCGTGAGGCTGCGGTTCGCCGGACTTCTACGCGTGGATCCGGCGTTTGTGCGGAGCCGGTCTGCGCGGGCGGGCGTGTGCGCGGGGCTGCCGTGCGCGGGACGCTCGCCCGCTTTTCGGGCCTATCCACGGCTGGGTAGGCCCGAGTAGTTGTCGTAGGCCCGAGTACTTGCGGTGGGTCGGGACTTCGCATGGGGCGCCTGGGTGCTATGTGTCCGCGGGGTACGTGAGCGGCCATGTGCGAGCGCGAGCGTTTGAGCACAGGATTTGAGCGCTGCGTGGTCATGCGGAGCGTTGGGCGTAGGAGTGGCCCCGCGGAGCGTTTGAGCGTAGGAATGGCCGCGCGGAGCGTTTGAGCGCGGGAGTAGCCGCGCGGGTTGTTGGCGCTGCACGTCGGCGCGGAGTGTCCGCGTGTGTGCGGCCGCGCGTTCCAGGAGCGCTGTGCGTCCGTGCGGAGTATTGAGCGTCAAGTGCCGCGCGGGCCGTGAGCGCTCTTCGGGTGCGTGGGGCGGGCCGAGTGGGTCAGTCGGCGTCTTCGAGGCCGATGGAGAAGGCGGCGTCCAGGTCGTGGCGCGAGTAGGCGCGGAAGGCGATGTGCGTCTCGGTGTCGACGATGCCCGGCACCTTGCTGATGCGCCCGGCGATGACCTCGGCGATGTCGTCGAACTGATGCACCCGCACGATCGCGATCAGGTCGACGTTGCCCGCGGTGGAGTACACCTCACTGACGCCGGGCAGATCGGCGAGGGTCTGGGCGACCTCGGGGATCGAGTCGGTCTCGCAGCTGATCATCACGATCGACGTGATCACGGTGGACGCTCCTCGGACTCCTCCGCGGTCCGTCCCGCGGTGCGGCCAGCCTAACCACCGCGACTCAGACGGAGACGGAGAGGCCACCTCCAGCACGAACGACGTCGGTGAGGTCCTCGCCCTTCTCCACACGGGCACCGGGCCAGACCACGCACCGAGTGATACGGCCCTCGACCACCGCTCCCGCACCGACGACCGACTCGTTGACCTCCCCGGTGACGATCGCGCTCGGATCGACCCCGAGGAGGTTCCCGACGTCGGCGGTGCGGGCGTGGAGGTTCGCGGCCAGGTAGTCGGCGGGCGTGCCGCAGTCGACGAACGTGCCGGTGAACGGGGTCAGCTCCAGGTGGCCGGCGGCCCAGGCGGCGCGCCAGACGACCTCGTAGAGCCCGGTCGGTTCGGGGCGCAAGACGGCCGCCTCGGCGGCGGGCAGCAGCGAGACCCCGGCGAACCGCCACCGGTCGAAATCACGTCGACGATCGCCGGCGTCGACGACCAGCAGCCGTGGCTGCTCGCCGGACCAGTCCCCGAGGAAGGCCCCGGGAAGCGCCCCGGCGAGATACGCGTCGGCGTTCACGACCAGCACGTCCCGACCGGCGACCCACTCACGCAGAGCACCGATGGCCCCCGCGGTGCCGAGCGCCTCCGGCTGCTCGACCGAGCTGGTCGCCCGCCCGGCCACCGCGGCGACCACCTGCTCGGCGTGGTGATGAGCGTTCACGGCGACTCGATCGGGCCCGGCGAGCCCGTGTTCGGCCAGCCGATCGAGCGCACGATCGAGCAGCGTGATGGTGCCGACCGGGCACAGCGCCTTGGGACGTATCTCGGTGAGCGGGCGCAACCGGGTGCCCGCTCCGGCGGCCAGCACGACCGCACAGAGCCCGCGCTCGCTCACGAACTTTCCTTCTCCGCGGGAACGGTGGGCGAGTCGGCCCGGGTGGTGGCTTCGGGATCACCGAAGGCCTCGCCGGGCTCCGCGAGCACAGCGTCCGTACGCTCGGCCCCTCCGTCGAGCACCGCCCCCATGACCGTCGCCGGCGCCGACATAGCCCCCGGAGAACCGACCTGCCTCACCGCTCCCACAGCAGCACCGTTCCGCTCCGAGGGTTCAGCGTCGGCCGCCGACTCGCTGGCCTTCGTCAGGTCATCCGCGCGGGACCCGGGCTCGGCCACCGACTCGTCCTGCCCGGCGACCGAAGCAGAGCTCGCGTCCGGCGCGTCAGCCGGGTCAGGACGAGACCCGGCCGCCGGGAGCGCCTCCGGGGCCGGGGACGGAGCGTCGGGGGCCGCGTCGGGCGACACCAGCCCGGCCCGGCCCAACAGACGGAACGTGGGCCCGGTCAGCGGCGGCAGGGCCTCCAGCGTGAACCAACGCGCCTCACCGATCTCCACCTCGTCGACGGTCAGCACGATGTCGTCCGCGTCCACCGTGGCGGTGAAGATCAGATCGACCTGCTGCACCCACGGATTGACGTGGGCGTTCGGCACGATCGGGGTCACCGTGTCGGGATCCAGCGACACCCCGATCTCCTCACGCACTTCCCGTACCGCGGCGTCGCGTGGGTGTTCGCGCCGGTCGAGGAGGCCACCCGGAAGCGACCACCCGGTGGCGGGTGGCTGGCGTACCAGCAGCAGGCGGTCGTCATGGTCGCGGAGGAGCACCACCGAGCCGAGGGTGTAGTTCGGCGTGGCCAGCCGGACCACGTTGCGGCGCACTCGCAGCGGGAGGCGCCGGAACACCCCGATCGCCGTGCGGTGTGCCGCCGCCCGGACCGTGCGGAATCGACTCGGGTTCGCGGACGCCATGAGTCGACAGGTTAGAGCGCCCCGGTGCGGTCATCGTGACGGGCACCGCCGGTCGGGCTTCCGGACGCAGGCGGCGCCGGTCACCGAAGGGGTCGGCGCTGTGCCGCCCGGCCTCGATGCGGCTGAGCAACTCGGCCCAGCGCCCGGCGCCGCGGGCCGGCGAGGACCAGACCGTGTCGACCTTCACCAACCTCGTCTCCGGACGCTCCACCCAGGCCAGCACCCGCTCGATCTCCTCCAGGTGGAGGCCTTCGGACGCCGGATCGCGCTCCACGGTTTCGGCGGACGCCACCAGCTGGTCGACGACCGGCATCGGCGGCACACCGCGCGCGGCCCGGCCGGCCGCGGCCAGCCGCCCGTGACGCACGACCGAGATCTCCCAGCCGCCGCTCCCGTCGGCGCGGGCGGCGACCAGCTCGGGCACGTCGCTGATGGCCCGGGTGCGCTGCGACCGGATGACCGCGCGCAGGAGCGTCGACAACCGGTTTCTGGCTACCGCGGCCTCCTCGTAGCGCTGCCGGTCCGCCAGCGACTCGATCCGGCGCAGCAACCGCTCGACCAATCGCGACGGGTCGCCCTGGACCGCCTCCCGGAACGCGGTGGCGTGGCGCCCGTACGCCTCGACCGAGACGCGGTGCTCGCACGGCGCCTCGCACTTGCGGATCTCCGCGAGCGCGCAGGCGGGGCTGGTCTTGCGCGTCGACAGCACGCCACCGCACTGGCGCAGCGGCAGCACCTCGTACACCGCGGTGGCGGCGGCCTCGGCCGAGCGGCGGGACGAGAACGGTCCGAGGTACGCGGTGCCGTCGTCACGGGCCTGGCGCACCACCGACAGCCGGGGGTAGGCGTCGGTGGTGAGCCGGAGCCACAGCCGCCGCTCGGGATGCTTGGAACGCCGGTTGTACGGCGGCTTGTGCGCCGCGATCAGGCGGAGCTCGCGGACCTCGGCCTCGAGCGAGTGCGCGCACACGATGGCCTCGATGCGTTCGGCCGCGTTGATCATCTCGGCCATCCGCGACCGCTGCTCCGACGAGACGAAGTACTGCCGGACCCGCGAGCGCAGGTCTTTGCTGGTGCCCACGTAGAGCGGCCGGTCACGTGCGTCGCGGAAGAGGTAGACGCCCGGCGCGTTCGGCACGCCGACCGCCAGGTGCCGCTTGCGACGCTGGGCCTCCGACACCTGCGTGGTGAACGTCTCGAGCTCTTCCAAGGTCTGGATGCCGAGGTTGCCCAGCCGCTCCATCAGGCTGTGCAGAACGTGCACAGTGGCCTGCGCGTCGGCCAGCGCGCGGTGCACCGGCGTGGTGGGGGAGCGGAAGAACGCCGCGAGCGTGCTGAGTTTGCAGTTGCGCACCTCGTCGCGGCTGAGTGCCCGGCGGGCCAGCACGGCGGTGTCGACCTTCCGGAACCCCGGCCACACCATGCCGTGGGCCTCGCAGGCGGCCTTCAGATGGCTCAGGTCGAACGGCGCGTTGTGCGCGACCAGCACGGAGCCGCGCGCGAACTCCAGAAAGGCCGGCAGCACCTCGGGAATCGGTGGCGCCGCCGCCACCATCGCGTCGGTGATGCCGGTGAGCACGGTGATGAACGGCGGAATGCCGATCCCCGGATCGACGAGGGTCTGGAACTCGCCGAGCACCTCGCCGCCGCGCACCTTGACCGCACCGATCTCGGTGATGGCCGAACCGCCGGGAGCGCCGCCGGTGGTCTCGAGGTCGACCACGACGAACGTGGTCTCCCGCAGGGGCTGGCCGAGTTCGTCGAACGTCGACTGAACCCAGCCCTTGGGGGTTGTGGTCGACGAGCCGTGCTGTTGCATGGGCTGACCGTAGGGGGAGGGTGGGACAAAAACTCGACCGAGCCAGGTTCACCTGGTCAGACGTGGTCCGTCGTGCGGCCGTCGGCGACCAGGAGTGGAAGACTGGAACCATGTCCACCTTGCGGCCACTGTGACCGGCGATCACCACAGAGAGGACGGCGTCACCGACGCCGCGATCGGTGCTGCCCGGAGCGAGGTCGAACCGACCCTGCCGGACGCGGTCCGGGCCCGCGTGACGGCGCTCGCCGTCGACCTCTTCCCGTCGCTCGGCCCCGACGTCCTGCCCGCGGCGCTGCGCCGGTTCGCGCAGTTCACCCCGGCCCGGAGGGCCCGGCTGGCCGGTCCGACCGTGGTGGCGCAACTCGCGGCCGACGCCGAGTTCCGCGAGCGGCTGGCCGAGCGGGCCGTCGAGGAGGCCGGGCCGCTGGGAGCCGCGGTGGCCGCGGGCACACCGCCCGGCGCCGCCGACCCGGTCGAGGTCGCCGCGCTCGCCTACCTGGCCCGCCCGCCGCACTGGACGACGCTCGTCGAGTCGGCGTCCGCGACCGTGGTGGCCGCGGCCGAATCCGAACAGGTGCTGGCGGCCTCCCGGCAGATCGAACGCCTCACCGAGCAGCTCGAGCGGGCCAGGGCCAACACCAAGGCCGACACCGACAAGCTGCGCTCCGACCTGGCCACCGTCCGGGCCGAGGCCGATGAGCTGCGGGTACGGGTCCGCGAGCTCACCAAGGCACTGCGTGATTCCGAGCAGGACGTCCGCCGGCTCACCGACGCGGTGTCCACCGAGAAAGGCCGGGTCGCGGCCGCGTCGAGTGCTTCCGACGCCGAGATCCGCCGGCTCCGCGGCCGGCTCACCGACGCCGAGCGCGAGCTGGAGGCGGCCAAGTCGTCCAGCCGGGCCGGCCGGGTCACCGACGACATGCGGCTCTGGCTGCTGCTGGAGACGCTCGGCAACGCCGCTCAGGGGCTCCGTCGCGAGCTCGCGCTCGGCCCCCCTGGTGCGTTCCCCGGTGACGTGATCGCGGCCGACGTGGAGGCCACCGCGGGCACCAGGACGAAAGCCGGCAGCCAGCTCTGGGCGGCCGACGATCCGGCCCGGCTCGACCAGTTGCTCGCGCTGCCCCGCGTCCACCTGGTGATCGACGGCTACAACGTGACCAAGACCGGGTTCCCCGAGGCCGCGCTCGAGCAGCAGCGCACCCGCCTGGTGGCGAGCCTGGCCGGGCTCGCCGCGCAGACCAACGCCGAGATCACGGTCGTGTTCGACGGGGCGGGCCGGCTCGTGATCGCGCCGGGGAGCCCGCGTGGGGTGCGGGTCATTTTCAGCCCGCCGGGGCAGACCGCCGACGAGGTGATCCGGCGGCTGGTGCGTACCGAGCCGCAGGGGCGGCCGGTCGTGGTCGTGTCGTCGGACAAGGAAGTGGCCGACGGGATCCGGCGCGCCGGCGCCTATGCGGTGCCCTCCGTGGTGTTGGTGAAGCGTCTCGACCGGGCTTGACTCGGTTTTGTCGTACCCCCTGCCTACCGTGCGTGGTGGAAGGAACAGACGCACGGAAGGAGGCGACGACGATGCTCATCGATTGCGACGCGTGTGGTGTCCGTGGCTCAGGCTGCGCCGACTGCGTGATCACCGCGCTGGTCGGTGCCCCGCCGCCCGGTGTCGAACTGACCGAGATGCCGAACGGCGTCGAACTCGACGACGTGGAGGAGAACGCTCTGCGGGCCCTGGTCTCCGCGGGCCTCGACCCCGAATTCTTGTCGATCACCGCGAACGAGCCCGCCCACGATCTGCGCCACCACACCGATTGGCTGGGAGGCGGCCACACCGACCGCCAGGCGGGCTGACCGAACGGGCCGATCCGGGAGGCCAGCTGGGCTTGGCCGTGGTGCCAGGGGGCGCCGTGGGGGGCCGGGCGGGCCGCCGCCGGGAGGTCGGCTGGGGCGCGGCGGGCAGGTCGGCTGGGGCGCCGTCGGGAAGCCGAGCGGGCTGCTGTCGGGAGGCCGGTGGGTCGCTGCGGGGTGGCCGGCAGGCAGCCGCAGGCAGGCCAGTGTGGCCGGCCCCGGGAGGCGAGCGAACCACTACCGAGAGGTCAGCTGGACCACCGCTGGGAGGCTGGCCCGACTCAGCCGGGCGGCGATAGAAGGCCGGCAGGCCGCGTCTGGAGGCCGGCAGGCCCCGTCCGGAGGCTGGCCGGACCACCAGCGGGAGGCCGCGGCACCACGCCGACAGAGCAACCGGAACCCCGCCGACAGAGCAACCGGCACCCCGCCGACAGAGCAACCGGCACCCCGCCGACCCACCAGCTCGCACCCCCCGACAGATCAGCCGGCGCACCAACTCCCACCCCGGCCGAACGGCACCGCACAACCCCCGGCCGTCCAGCAGCGGGCGGCTGGGATGATCGACGGGTGTCGAGCCGAGTCGTCGCCCTGATCGCTTTCCTGGTCCTCGGCGCCGCCGTGCTCCTGGTAGCCGGGCTCCTGACCCCCTGGCGCACCGTCCCCGCCGGAGACACCCACTCACCGGCCGCCGAAAAAAACGTCAACGAAAAAGTCCCCGCCGACGCGTCCACCGACTTCACCGAGGCCGAGATCAGTCGCGGCAGTGCCTTCCGCGCCGCGCTGCGGCCCTGGTCGCTGGCCCGCCTCGCGCTCGGGCTCGTCCTCGCGCTGGTCCTGGGCCTCACCCCGCTCGGTGCCCGGCTGATCGGCGCGGTCGCCCGCCCGCTCGGCGGCGCCTGGTGGGTCGAGGCGCTGCTCGGCGGCGTCGTGCTCGGCCTGGTGGCCACGCTGGTCACGCTGCCGCTCGCGGCCCGGTCGGAGGTGCTGCTGCGCCGCTACGGCCTGTCCACGCAGAACTGGGGCGGCTGGCTGGCCGACCAGGCCAAGGGCTGGGCGATCTCCGCGGTGCTGACCGCCGTCCTCACGCTGGTGTTGTACGCGCTGGTGCGGGCCACGCCGAACTGGTGGTGGACGTGGGCCGCGGCCGGCGCCGCCGCGTTCGTGTTCGCGGCCTCGTTCGCGTTCCCGGTGCTCATCGAGCCGCTGTTCAACAAGTTCACCCCGATGCCCGACTCGGCGTTGCGGACGAGCCTCGTCCAGCTCGCCGAGCGCGACCGGGAACCGGTGAAGGATGTCCTGATCGCGGACGCGTCGCGGCGCACCACCGCGCTCAACGCGTACGTGTCGGGCTACGGCGCTAGCCGCCGGATCGTCGTCTACGACACGCTGCTCGAGCAGGTGCCGCCCGAGCAGGTCGAGTCGGTCGTGGCGCACGAGCTCGGCCACGCCGTCGACGGCGACGTGGTCACCGGCACGGTGCTGGGGGCGCTCGGCGCGGCGGCGGCGGTGTGCGGGCTGGCCGTGCTCGGCGGCTCCACGGCCCTGCTGCGCCGGGCCGGCGTGGAAAGCCTCACCGACCCGCGTTCGCTCGCGCTGCTGCTGGCGATCGTGGCGCTGGCCGGGGCGTTCGCGACCCCGGTGCAGGGCCTGGTGTCACGCAAGATCGAGGCGCGCGCCGACGAGCACGCGCTGGCCCTCACCCGGGATCCGGAGGCGTTCGTGGCGATGCAACGCGGGCTGGCTTTGCAGAACCGCGCCGACCTGCGTCCGAACCGGTTCTTCCAGTTCTGGTTCGGCACCCATCCCACCACAGTGGAACGCATCGCGGCCGCGCGCGCGTTCGCGGCCCGCGAGAACCTCCCGATCCCGGCGCCGACCCGATGACGGCCGGAAAGGCCCCGATGAAGACGCTGCTGGTCACCAACGACTTCCCGCCCCGTCCCGGCGGGATCCAGACGTTCGTCCACCAGCTCGCGGTGCGCCAGCCCCCGGGCGACCTCGTCGTCTACGCCTCACGCTGGAGAGGCGCCGAGGAGTTCGACGCCGAGCAACCGTTCCCGGTCGTCCGGCACCCCACGTCGTTGCTGGTGCCGACGCCGGCGGCCGCGAAGCGCATCGTCCGGGTCGCGCGGGAGCACGGCTGCGAGACGGTCTGGTACGGCGCCGCCGCACCGCTCGGTCTGCTCGCGCACACGCTCACCAAGCGGGCCGGCATCACGCGCCAGGTCGCCCAGACCCACGGCCACGAGGCGGGCTGGGCGCAGCTGCCCGCCGCGCGCCAGCTGCTCACCCGCATCGCCGACGGCGTCGACGTCATCACGTACCTGGGCGCCTACACGCGGGGCAAGCTCGAGGGCCCGGTCAAGAACAAGGCCGAGCTCGTGCACCTGCCGCCGGGCGTCGACACGAGCATGTTCCATCCCGGCGTGGACGGGTCCGCGGTGCGGGAACGCTACGGGCTCACCGACCGCCCCACGATCGTCTGCGTTTCCCGCCTGGTGCCGCGCAAAGGCCAGGACGAGCTGATCCGGGCCCTCCCCGCGATCCGGAGGACGATCCCGGACGCGGCGCTGCTGCTCGTCAGCGGTGGCCCCTACCGGGCGACGCTGGAGAAGCTGGTCGCCGAGCGCGGGCTGCAGAACGACGTGACGTTCACGGGCTCGGTGCCCTGGGAGGAGCTCCCGGCGCACTACGCGGCCGGTGACGTGTTCGCGATGCCGTGCCGTACCCGGCGCAAGGGGCTGGACGTCGAGGGCCTGGGGATCGTGTACCTGGAGGCGTCGGCCACCGGTCTGCCGGTCGTCGCCGGTGACTCCGGGGGTGCTCCGGACGCCGTGCTCGAGGGCGAGACCGGCTACGTGGTCAGCGATCGGGAGACGCTCGTCGCCCGCACGGTCGAGCTGCTCGGAAACCCCGACAAGGCACGCACCATGGGCAAGGCCGGCCGCGCGTGGGTCGAGCGTGACTGGCAGTGGGACGACCTCGCGGCCCGGATGACCACGCTGCTGACGTGATCGAGCCGCTCTCCCCGTCGCAACGGGGAGAGCGGCTCGGACGTTCACAGACCGGGTGTGTTCGGAGCTTCCAGGAGGCCGAGACGCAGCGCCGTCATCAGCGCCTGCGCGCGGTTTCCCGCCCCGAGCTTCTCGTACAGCTTCGAGATGTGTGTCTTCGCGGTGGACTCGCTGACGTAGAGCTGCTTCGCGATGCCCGCGACGCTCATCCCGTCGGCCAGCAGCCGCAGCACCTGGCTCTCTCGCGGCGACAGGTGCGGACCGCTCGGCGTGAGCCGCCGTTTCATCGCGCTGGCCAGGTCGGACGCGGTGAACGCGTTGGGCGAGGAGGCGGCGTGACGCGCGGACGCGACCACCTCGTCGGCGGGAGCGTTCTTCGGCACGAACGCCGAGGCGCCCGCCTCGAGCGCGCCGAACAGCTGGTCGTCACCGGCGTACATGGTGAGGACCACGATGCCGATGTCGGCGCGCGACGAACGGAGTGCCTTGGTGGCTTCCAGCCCGCTGCCGTCGGGCAGTCGCAGATCCATGATCACGACGTCGGGTTTGAGTTCGGCGGCTTTGCGGAGTGCGTCGGCGACCGACCCCGCCTCCCCGACGACCTCGAAGCCCGGGTCGCGCTCGAACGCGTGGCGGAGCCCTTGCCGAATCAAGTCGTGGTCGTCGACGAGGAGAACAGTCGTTACCCCGCCGCTGGCCTCGCCCCCCGGCGGGCTGGGGAAGGACCTGTTGTCAGTCACTGTCTGGCCGCACCTCCTGCAGCGTCACGTTATACGATCCGTCGCCTAAAGTTCTCATATCAGGGTCTCTGTAGGTGATGGCCAGCAAGAATGCATTCCGTCCCGCCACAGTGGACGGCTAAACGCCGAGAAAACGGTCGTTGATGTGAATTATGCCATTTAGCCGGCGGTTCCTTGTCGTGATTTCCCGCCCAGGACAACACGCACCGTGGTCCCTTTGGGGGCACGCGGCACGATTTCCAACTCCGCCCGCACCCGATTGGCCCGTTCGGCCATGATCGTCATTCCGTAGCGGCCCTCCGGCCGGTCCCGGCCGAGCCCCTTGCCGTCGTCGCTCACCTCGACCTGGGCGAACGGCGGATCCACCTCGCAGGTGACCCAGAGGTTGGCCGCGCCGGCGTGCTTGCGTGCGTTCGTCACCGCCTCCTGCGCGATACGGAGCAGCTCGGACTCGACGGCGGCGGGCAGCCGCGCGGTCGACTCGTCCAGCGACAGGTGCACCCGCAGCCCGGCCGACGACCCGATCGTGCGGGCGTAGTCGGCGATCGCGCTGCCCAGCCCGCCGTGCCGGTCGACGTCGCTGCGCAGCTCGAACAGGCTCAGCCGCAGCTCGGTGATGACGCGGGTGACCTCGGCGCGCAGCAGCCGCAGCGTGCTCTCCGCCGCCTCGCTGCCCGACGGCAGGTCGGCGATCGCGTTGTCGATCCCGTAGCCGACCATCACCAGCTCCTGGGCGACGCCGTCGTGGATCTCGCGGGCCAGCCGCTGACGCTCCTCGACCGTCGCCAGCCCGCGCACCTCGTCGAAGAGCAGCGCGGTCTCCAGCCGCAGCGCGGCCCCGTTGACGACCTCCACCGCTTCGGAGACCGCGGCCGGCGGATAGGCGCCGGTCCGGTCGGACTCCAGCACCACCAGGCCCACGGTGCGCACACCGGTGATCATCGGGATCACCAGTACCGACACCGGCGTCCCCGGGCCGGCCCGGTCGAGGGACCGGCTGGAGAGCTGGGGCTGCTGGCTCGCCCAGGTGTCGGCGAGCGGGGTGTCGGCGTCGAACGACGTCTCCCAGGCGACCCGGCCGGGCGCGCGCTGGGTCAGGACCTCCAGCCGGCCGCCGCCGCTGCCGGTGAGCACCGCGCTGCGGTCGGTGGCCGCGACCTGGTGCAGCTCCTCGAGCAGCCGGTCGCCCAGGCTGCCGGGGTCGAGGCCACCGGGCAGCTGACGCGCGATCGTGCGTAGCTGGGTGAGCAGCCGGGCGGCCTGGACGAACTCCGGCTCGACGGCGTCGCTGCGGCTGCGGACCAGCCGCTGCACGGCGAGACCGAGGACGCCCGCCACCGCGGCCAGCACGGTCCACTCCAGGGCCGCCAGCCCGAACGAGGACGACCCCAGCTGGTCCTGCAGCCCGCCGGCCACCACCAACGCCACTGCGGTGACGCCGACCAGCGCGCCGAGCTCGGCCAGGCCCGCGATCGCGCCGACCGCGAACGCCGGCGCGGCGAGATAGGCCAGCACGAACGCCGGGTGGACGAACGCCTCCTCGGCGGGCGGCGTCGCGGCCGCCATCGCGACCACGATCACCTCGGCCAGCCAGCCGATCCGCGCCGGCCAGGCCCGCTCCGGGGCCACCAGGCCGGGCGCGGCGGCGAGCGCGAACAGCGCACACCAGAGCAGCGTCGGAGCGATCGAGCGGGTGCTCGCCAGCGACAGCACGATCACCAGCGCCAGCAGGCAGCCGCGGATCAGGCGGGTCAGCGCGACGGTCTCCAGCAGCGCCGACGCCGGCGGGAGGGCACGGAGCCAGGCCGGTTCACGAAGCGCGGGGCTGCCCCGCAGGCCCCGGTCAGGTGTAGATAGCGGCGATCTCGTCGGCGTACTCCTTCTCCACGACGGAGCGCTTCAGCTTCATGCTCGGCGTCAGCTCGCCCGTCTCTTCGGTGAAGTCGCGGGGCAGGATACGGAAAACCTTGACCTGTTCGGCGCGCGACACGGCTTGGTTGGCGTCGTCCACCGCGGCCTGGATCTCCGCCCGCAGGTCGGGATCCTCCGCGAGGTCGCCCACCGTAGCGTCCGCGGGCTTTCCCTGCTTGTCCTTCCACGGCCCGAACGCGTCCGGGTCGACCGTCACGACCGCGCCGATGAACGGCTTGCCGTCGCCGACGACCATCGCCTGGCTGACCAGCGCGTGCGCGCGGATGCGGTCCTCGAGCACGGCCGGGGCGACGTTCTTGCCGCCGGCGGTGACGATCAGCTCCTTCTTGCGGCCGGTGATCGTCAGGAAGCCCTCGTCGTCGAGCGTGCCGAGGTCACCGGTGTGGAAGAAGCCGTCCTTGAGCGCTTCGGCGGTGGCGGTCGGGTTGTGCCAGTACTCCGAGAACACGTGGTCGCCGGCGATCAGCACCTCGCCGTCGTCGGCGATGCGCACGGTCATGCCGGGCAGCGGGCGGCCGACCGTCCCGAGCTTCACCGCGTCGTCGACGTTGGCCGCGGTGGCCGGCGAGGTCTCGGTGAGCCCGTAGCCCTCCGAGACCCACAGCCCGATGCCGCGGAAGAAGTGCGCGAGCCGCGGGCCGAGCGGCGCGCCGCCGGAGATCGCGTGGGTGCAGGAACCGCCGAGCGCGGCCCGCAGCTTGGCGTAGACCAGCTTGTCGAAGAGCGCGTGCTGGGCCTTCAGCAACAGCCCCGGCCCGCCGGAATCCAGGGACTCGGAGTACGCCACCGCCACCCGGTCGGCCCGGTCGAAGATCGCGCCCTTGCCCTCTTTGTGGGCCTTCTGCTTGGCCCCGTTGTAGACCTTCTCGAACACCCGCGGCACGGCCAGGACGAACGTCGGGCGGAACGTCTGCAGGTCGTTCATCAAATTTTTGATGTCCGGCGCGTGGCCGAGCGTGGCCCGCGACTGCACCGCGCCCAGCTGGATGAGCCGCGCGAACGCGTGCGCCAGCGGGAGGAACAGCAGCGTCGACGCGCCCTCGTTGAACATGCTCGGCAGCATCGGCAGCGCGTTGCCGACCTCGAACAGCAGGTTCTTGTGGGTGAGCACGCAGCCCTTCGGGCGGCCGGTGGTGCCCGAGGTGTAGATGATCGTCGCGGTGTCGGCGGGGCCGAGCGCGGCCCGCCGTTCGTCGACGTCGGAATCGGGAACGGACGCTCCACCGGAGATCAGCAGCTCCACCGCCGAGGCGTCGATCTGCCACACCTGGCGCAGCGCGGGCAGCGAGCCGCGGACGGTCTCGACCTGGGACTGGTGGTCGGAGGTCTCGACGAAGACGCCGACCGCGCCCGAGTCGCCGAGGATCCACTGCACCTGCTCGGCCGAGGACGTCTCGTAGATCGGGACGGTGACGGCGCCGGCGGCCCAGATCGCGTAGTCGACGAGCGTCCACTCGTAGCGGGTGCGGGCCATCAGGCCGATCCGGTCACCCGGTTGGACGCCGGAGGCGATCAGCCCCTTGGCGACGCCGACGACCTCGTCCCGGAACGTGGCGGCCGTGACATCCGTCCAGGCGCCGCCGGAAGGCCTGCGGAACGTGACCTTGGTCGGCACCTCCTCCGCGGCGCTCCAGACCGGATCGGTCAGATTTGCCCCGTCCGGGACGGTGTAGACGGCCGGCTGAGCGAACTCACGCACCACGGCCTCCCATTCCTGTGTCGCGTTCCCACTCCCAACGCTATCCGAGGTGGTGCGGGTCACGGTGGTCGCCGTCGCCTCCGGTGGCAAGCTTGGTGGGTGCCCCGCCTCCACGTGGTCTCCGACGTCCACGGCCGCGCCGACGCGCTGGCCACCGCCGGTGACGGTGCCGACGGCCTGGTCGTTCTCGGCGACCTGCTGCTCTACCTCGACTACGCCGACCCCACCCAGGGCATCCTCGCCGACCTGCTCGGCGCGCAGGCCGGCGCCGAGTTCGCGGCGCTGCGCAAGGAGCACCGCTTCGGTGACCTGCGGTCGATCGGCGCGCAGCTGTCCCAGGTCGACGACCTGCCGGGCGCGGTCACCGAGGCGGCCCGCGAGCAGTACGCCGAGCTGTTCGGCCTCATGCCGACGCCGGCGTACTGCACGTACGGCAACGTCGACATGCCGGCGCTCTGGCCGGAGTTCGTCGACGACAAACACCGCATGTTCGACGCCGAAGTGGTGGAGATCGGCGGCTGGCGCTTCGGGTTCGTGGGCGGCTGGCCCCGCAAGATCCTCCCGGCGGCGCAACCGGTGACCCGGGCGCCGCGCATCCCCCCGATTCCGTTCGGCGCCGATTTCTCCCCGGCGGAGTTCGCCGCGAAAGTGGAGTCGCTCGGCCCGGTCGACGTGCTCTGCTCGCACGTGCCCCCGGCGGTACCGGAGCTGCGCTGGGACACCGTCACCCGGCGGCCCGAGGTCGCGTCCGAGGCGCTGCTCGAGGCGATCCACACCCACCAGCCCCGGTACGCGCTGTTCGGTCACGTCCACCAACCGCTCCAGCAGCGGCTGCGGATCGGGCGCACCGAGTGCGTCAACGTCGGTCACTTCCGGGCGACCGGCAAACCCTTCGTGCTGGAGTGGTAAGCAGGACACATGGCGGACTCCTCCCAGCAGTCGATCACGATCCCCGCGCCGGTCGACACGATCGCGGCGGTCATCAGTGACTTCGCGTCCTACCCCGAGTGGGTCGACGCGGTGAAGAGCGTGGAGATCGTCAGCGAGTACGAGGACGGCTACGCCCACCGGGCCACATTCGTTCTCGACGCCGGCCCGGTCAAGGACGAGTACACGCTGGAATACGCGTACGCCGAGGACCTCACCCGGATCGAGTGGACGCTGGTCGAGAGCACGGTGATGAAAGTCCAGGACGGCAGTTACGACCTGGTCGACAACGGCGACGGCACCACCGAGGTCACCTACACGCTGACCGTGGACATCAACCTGCCGATGCTCGGGATGTTCAAGCGCAAAGCCGAGAAAATGATCATGGACACCGCGCTCAAGGATTTGAAGAAGCGCGTGGAATCGTGCGTGTAGTTCTTTTCACCGGTAAGGGCGGAGTCGGGAAGACCACCTCCGCGGCCGCCACCGCCGTGCTGGCGGCCCGGTCCGGTGCCACGCTCGTCGTCTCCACCGATCCCGCGCACTCGCTCGCCGACGCGCTCGGCGTCCCGGTGGGTGCCGAGCCCACGCCGGTCGCCGACGGCCTGCACGCCCAGCAGGTCGACCCGCAGGCGCGCTACGAGCAGTACTGGGGCACGCTGCGCGGCTACCTCACCGCGGTGCTGCGCCACGGTGGCCTCTCCGGCGTCGCGGCCGAGGAGATCATCGTCCCGCCCGGCCTCGACGACCTGTTCGCGCTCTTCGCCGTGCACGACGAGGCCCGGTCCGGCCGGTGGGACACGGTGGTCGTCGACTGCGCGCCGACCGCCGAGACGCTCCGGCTGCTCACGCTGCCCGACGTGCTCGGCTGGTACACCGACCGGCTGGCGCCGCTGCACCGCCGGCTGGCCGGAGTCGCGCGTCCGGTGCTCGGCCGGGACCTGCAGAACCTTCTTCCCGACGACGCGGTGGTCACCGCCGTCCAGCGGTTGCGTACGGCGCTCACCGAGGTCAGGGACCTGCTGACCGATCCGCTCACCAGCGCGGTCCGGCTCGTCCTCACGCCCGAGGCCGTGGTGCTCGCGGAAGCGCGGCGCACGTTCACGGCGCTGGCGCTCTACGGTTTCGTGGTGGACGGCGTCGTGGTCAACCGCGTGATCCCGGACGGGGACGACCCGTGGCGGGCCGGGTGGGCCGCCGCCCAGCGTGCCCGGCTGGCCGAGGCGGCGGAGAGCTTCGCCGGTGTGCCGCTCCGGACGGCGCCCTACCTGGCGGGCGAGCCGGTGGGCGTACCGGCGCTCACCGAGCTCGCCGAAGCGCTCTACGGCGACGACGACCCGGTGGCCGCCGTGCCGGTCGAACCACCGCTGCGCCTCGACGACGACGCCGTGCTCTCGGTGGCGCTGCCGCTCGCCGACCGTTCCGAGGTCGCGCTGTCCCGCGTCGCCGACGACCTGATCCTCACGGTCGCCGGGCGGCGTCGGCTGCTGGCGTTGCCGACCGTGCTGCGTCACCGTACGGTCGCCGGGGCCCGGTTGCGCGACGGCCGCCTGGAAGTGAGGTTCGAAGGATGAGTGCACCTCCGCCGCCCGGTCCGCTCGTCGACGAGGCGGTCAGACTCGCCGAGGCGCTGCTGCACCGTGTTCGCGGCGACGGCGCTCCCGATCTGCCGCCGGAACTCGTGGCCCGGTTCAGCGGCGCGGTGGCCGACGTGGCGGTCGCGGGCGCCGGGTTGTTGCAGGTCGTCGCCGAGGTGGCGCGGGAGTGGGGCCGCCCGGCCGAGGCGGAGGAGCCCGGTGCCGAACCCCCGGTCGAACGGATCGACATCAGCTGAAGTTTCGGGCGGCACGGCGGAGCGATGATTACGCGTCGAGCGGCGTGCCATACGCTGCGCAGAAGCGTGACGCTGACCGGAAGGGTGCTAGGTGTGGTGAGGGGCGCGTGAGCCTGACCGTCGGAGTCGACGTCGGAGGAACCAAGGTACTGGCCGGAGTGGTGACTCCGGATGGGGAAGTGCTCGCCACGGTTCGGCGGCCCACCCCGAGCCAGGACGTCAACGACACGGCCCGTGTCATCGCCGAGGTCGTGCGTGAGCTCGACGAGGACTTCTCGATCGAAGCGGTCGGCGTCGGCGCAGCGGGCTGGATCGATGCATCTCGTTCGGTCGTGCTACACGCGCCGAACCTGGCGTGGCGGCGGGAGCCGCTGCGTGACCGCATCCAGGAGCGGGTCGACCTGCCGGTCGTCGTCGAGAACGACGCGAACGCGGCGGCGTGGGCCGAGTACCGGTTCGGCGCCGGCCAGGACCAGCACCACCTGATCCTGATCACGGTGGGCACCGGTATCGGTGGCGGCGCGGTCGTCAACGGTGAGATCTACCGTGGGCACTTCGGGATGGCCGCCGAGTACGGGCACACCCGCGCGGTGCCGGACGGGCACCCGTGCGGCTGCGGCGCGAGCGGGTGCTGGGAGCAGTACGCGAGCGGCAAGGCGCTGGTGCGCTTCGCCAAGCAGCGGGCCCGCGAGGACGCCACGAGCGCGCGCGTGCTGCTGGAGATGGCCGGCGGCCAGGCCGACGCCATCGACGGCCCGATGGTGACCAGGGCCGCGCAGTCCGGCGACCCGGCGTCGCTGGCCTCGTTCACCGAGCTCGGTGACTGGCTCGGCTGGGGCATGGCCGATCTGGTGTCCGGCTGGGATCCGCAGTGCATCATCCTCGGCGGCGGGGTCGCCGAGGCCGGTGACCTGATGTCGGTTCCGGCCCGCGAGACCTACGCCAAGGTGACCGCGCTGCGTGGGCGCACCGAGGTGGCCGAGGTGCGGATCGCGGCGCTCGGCAACAAGGCCGGCCTGATCGGCGCCGCGGATCTCGCGCGCATCCGGTGACCACCTGGCTGCGGCTGCTCGACTGGAACATCCGCGGCCTGCGTAACGACGCCGACGCGCTGGTGCGGACCGTCCGGGGCGTCGACCCGCACGTCGTCGTGCTGCAGGAAGCGCCCCGGGTGCTGCGCTGGCGGGCCCGGGCGGCGTCCCTGGCCCGCCGCTGCGGCCTGGTCGTCGTCCAGGGTGGGGCGTCCGGGAACCTGGTGCTGTCCTCGCTGGCCGTCTCCGTGCGCGACGCCGCGGTGGTGCGGTTGCCGCTCACCCGGTTCCAGCATCCGAGGGCGGCCGTGGTGGTGCGTGCCTCGTTGGCCGGTGCGCCGTTCACGGTGGCCGGCGTCCACCTGGGACTCACCGAGCCCGAGCGGGTCGGGCACGTCCCGGTGCTGCTGCGTGCGCTGGCCGGCGAGGAACCGGTCGTGCTGGCCGGCGACGTCAACGAGACCGGCGACGGCCCGGCCTGGCGCGCGCTGGCGTCGCAGCTCACCGACGCCGGTGCGAACGACCCGACGCCGACGTACAGCACCCGCTCGCCGCGCCGCCGGATCGACGGGATCTTCGTCTCGCCCGGTGCCCCGGTGCGTAACTACCGGGTACTGACCACACCCGACGTCGCGCTGGCCAGCGACCACCGCCCGGTGGTGGCGGAGATCGGGCTCAGGCGCTGACCCGAGCGGCGGCCAGCCACCGTTCGAGCGGCAACGAGCTGCCGCGGCGCACCGACTGACCGGCGTCGAGCAGCACGGCGTCCGGGGCCTCGGCGAGCTTGGCGATCTCCGTGCGCGCCAGCAGCGCCTCGCGCTCGGGCTCCTCGAACCACTCCGGGTCGTGCCCGGTGAGCGCGCACCAGAGGGCGAGTACCTGTTCGTGACGGGCCATCGTCACCACCTCCCACCGTCCACGGTGAGGGATGCGCGCTACACGCTGTGAACCGCCGCGTGACCGTCCGGGAAATTCGTGATCACACCACGGCTCCGTCGTCCGGGTCGTCGTCGTTCCACCCGTCACGCAGACGCCAGACCAGCGCACCGGCACCACCGAGGATGCCGCAGAGCGAGAGCAGCAGGCGGACGTGCTCGCTGAGCCCGAGCGTGTCCGAGCGGAACAGCAGCACCAGGCCGGCCGCGATCGCCAGGAGCGCACCGATGACCGGCGCGGACATCCGGGGGAGCGGCGGTGGTGGCGGCGGTTCGTACCCCTCGTCCTCGTCGACCGCGAAGTCGCTCGGCGGGGCGTCGGTGCCGGTCAGGCGGTCACGCCCGAGCGGGCGCCCGGTGTCTTTCCCGGCGCCGGACGGCTCGGCGGACGGCGCGTCGGGGGCCGGTGCGTCGTCGGTCCGGCCGGCCGGTTCGTCCGGGCGGACCGGTTGATCGGCCGTGCCCGGCGTGCGTACCGGCAGCGGGTCGGCGGTGGGGTCGGTGAGGGCGGGCAGAGCCGCGGTGCCGTCGGCGGGTGCCGCGTTCTCGGCGGCTCCGTTCCCGGCGGTCTCGGTGCCGGAGGACGCGCCCCCGGTCGTCCCGCTGCCGGTCGTCCCGCTGCCGGTCGTCCCGCTGCCGGTCGTCCCGCTGCCGGCTGGCCCGCTCCCGGTCGGCCCGCTCCCGGTCGGCCCGCTCTCCGGCGGGTCGGTCAGCGCGCGGCGGCGTGGCCGGTCGGGGGCGGCCGTCGCGTCGTACCCGGCGATGATCCGTTCCCACTCGACGTCGACGTCGATCTCGATCGGGCGGGAGGCGCCGGGGGACTCGGTGCCGTCGGACGCCGCGGCGGACCGCGCGTCCTCCTGCACGGCTTCGAGCAGGCCGCGGGCTTCCTCCAGCCGGTCGCGGTCGACCCAGAGCCGGTCGGTGGGCCGGGCCGGCAGCGACGTCGACCGGACGACCGGGTTCAGATCGGCGCTCGGCGCCAGGTACGCGGCGATCCCGATGACGCCCAGCACGTCGAGCAGGTGTTCGCCGATCCGCGGATCGACGTCGGCGAGCGCGACGAACTCGGTCGCGTCCAGGCCGTTGTCACGCCGGCCCCGGTACGGGCGCCCCGAGGTTCCGGTCATCGGTGGCCTGCCGGGGACAGCAGTGACGCGACGAACTCCGCGCTTCCCGCGAAGATCGTCGGTGCATCGTTGTCGAGCGTCGCCACGTGGTAACTCTCCCGCAATACGACTTCGGACTTCACGGCGGAGGCGACGCCGGCCAGCAGCGCCTCGCCGCTCGCGGGCTCGACGACGTGGTCCTCCGCGCTGCGGAAGAGCCGCACCGGCGCCGCCACGCGCCCCAGCTCGGCCCGGACGACCTTCCAGAGCTGCGACAGCGAGGCGGCGGCCTTGAGCGGCAGCCGGTCGTAGGCCAGCTCGTGCGCACCGGGCTTCTTGATGTCGTCGCTGATGCCCGGGAACGAGCCCAGTACCCGGCTGACCACCGGCAGGAGCGCGGCGTCCTTGCGCAGCGTGAGGTACGAGGGGTTCACCAGCAGCAGGCCGGCCGGTTCGGTGGCCTTGCCGGCGTGGACCTGGGCCAGCCGGGTCACCAGCGTGCCGCCCATCGACAGGCCGCCGGCGACCACCGGCACGCCTCGGCTGTGCAGGGACAGGTACTCGTCCTCGACCGCTTTGTACCAGTCGTGCCAGGTGGTGCGGTTCATGTCCTGCCAGCGGGTGCCGTGGCCGGGCAGCAGCGGGCAACTCACGGTGTAGCCGGCGGCGTGCAGCGCCTCGCCCCACGGGCGGATCGACTGCGGGGTGCCGGTGAAGCCGTGGCTCAGCAGGACGGCCGCGGGCGCAGCGGGCCCAGCGTCGAGGAGGAATGGTTCTGCACCGGGCAGCACGGACATTCCCACCTCCCCAGGGACTCGGCTCGTCAGCCCCGTGCGGAGGGCGCGAGCGTCGGCTCCATCGTGACACGAGGCGGCGTCATCGGCCCCGCGTTCGGAGCACCTCGGCCAGATCGAGCGTGGTGAACGCCACTGTCGGGTAGACCGACGACGAGGGCGGTGAGGGTACGCTCGACCGGCGCGGGTCACGAGGAGGAACGGTGTTTTACTGGGTGTGCAAATACATCCTGATTGGTCCGTTTCTCCGGCTCTTTTTCCGGCCGGTGCTGGAGGGTGTCGAGCACATCCCCACGTCCGGGCCGGTCATTCTCGCGAGTAATCATCTTTCGTTCAGCGACTCGTTCTTCTTTCCGCTGATGTGCCCGCGCCGGATCGTTTTCCTGGCCAAAGCGGAGTACTTCACCGGTAAGGGGCTCAAAGGCCTGTTTTCCCGATTGTTCTTCAGCGCGGCCGGCTGCGTCCCGATCGACCGCACGTCCGGCTCGGCCGCCGAGGCCGCGCTCGTCACCGGCGCGCGGGTGCTCGGCGAGGGCCAGCCGCTGGGCATCTACCCGGAGGGCACCCGTTCGCCCGACGGCAAGCTCTACCGGGGCAAGACCGGCGTGGCCCGGCTCGCGCTGCAGACCGGGGTGCCGGTGGTGCCGGTCGCGATGCTGAACACCCATCACGTGCAGCCGATCGGCCGCCTCGTCCCGAAGGTGATGCGGGTCCGGATGCGGGTCGGCAAGCCGCTGGACTTCTCCCGCTACGCGGGGATGGCCGGCAACCGGTTCGTCGAGCGGTCGGTGACCGACCAGATCATGTACGACCTCATGCAGCTGTCCGGCCAGCAGTACAGCGACGTGTACGCCGCGTCGGTGAAGAACGGGTCGGGCGCCGCGCGCCCGGCGCAGGAGCCCGTTGCCGCCTAGCCCGCCCGTGGGTGACCGGCGGCCGGCCGGCTTCACCGTCGAGGTCACCGGCTGGCGGGCGTTGGCCGCGTTCCGGTTCCTGACGCTGGTCTACGCGGTCGCGCTGAACCTGGACGACCTGGGCCGGGTGAACAGCCCGGCCTGGTGCGTGGCGACGCTCGCGGTGATGGCGGCGTGGAGCGTCGTCTCCTCGTACTGCTACGCCCGTCCGCGGCTGCGCACCCCGGTGCTGTTCGTCGTCGACCTGGCGGTCACGCTCGCCACCGTGCTGGCGACCCGGCTGGTCGAGACGCCGGAACGGATCGCCGGCGGTGAGTTCACCGTGCCGACGGTGTGGGCCTCGACCGCGGTGATGGCCTGGGCGCTGCGCTGGGAGATCGTCGGTGGCCTGCTGGCGACGCTGGGCCTGGGGGTCGCGAACGTCGTGGTGGTCAGCGGACAGCCGACCAGGGGCACCGTGCACAACATGATTCTGGTGCTGCTGGCGGCGATCGTCATCGGCTACGTCGCCGAGGTGCTCCGCCAGGTCGACCGGCTCCTGGTCGACGCCTGGCAGGAGCAGGGCGCGGTCGCCGAGCGCGATCGGCTGGCCCGGCAGATCCACGACGGTGTGCTGCAGGTGCTGGCGCTGGTGAAGCGGCGGGGAACCGCGCTCGACGGCGAGGGCCGGGAGCTGGCCGAACTCGCCGGTGAGCAGGAGGCTGCGCTGCGTGCGCTGATGACCCGCGGCTCGGCGGCACCGTCGGACGGCGAGGTGGATCTCGTCGCGCTGGTCACCCCGGCCACGGTCAGCCCGTCGATCGAGCTGGTGGCGCCGGCCGAGCCGGTCATGCTGCGGGCCGCGGTCGCCACCGAGGTCGCGGCCGCGGTCGCCGCGGCCCTGCACAACGTGTCCGAACACGCGCCCGGCGCGCACGCCTGGGTCGTCATCGAGGAAGAGCCGGACGCGGTACTGGTGACCGTGCGCGACGACGGGCCCGGCATCCCGGACGGCCGGCTCGCCGAGGCCGCGGGGGAGGGCCGCCTCGGTGTGGTCCAGTCGGTCCGCGGCCGGATCCGCGAGCTCGGCGGCACGGTCGTGATCACCAGCGCGCCCGACGAAGGAACCGAGGTGGAGCTGAATGTCCCCCGTTAGGGTCATGGTCGTCGACGATCACCCCATGTGGCGCGACGCGGTGGCGCGCGACCTCGGCGACGCCGGGTTCGACGTGGTCGCCACCGCGGGGGACGGCGCGGCGGCGGTGCGGATCGCGGCGGCGAGCCGGCCCCAGGTCGTCGTCATGGATCTGCAGTTGCCCGAGCTCTCCGGCGTCGAGGCCACCACGCGGATCCTGGCCGCCGACCCGTCCTGCCGGGTGCTGGTGCTCTCGGCGAGCGCGGAGCGGCCGGACGTACTGGACGCGATCCGGGCCGGCGCCACCGGCTACCTGGTGAAGTCGGCCGGGGCCGGTGAGCTGATCGACGCCGTCACCCGCACCTCACGGGGCGAGGCGGCGTTCACCGCGGGCCTGGCCGGGCTGGTGCTCGGGGAGTACCGGCGGCTCGCCGCGGGGCCCGAGCCGGCCGCCGGACCGGCGTTGACGAGCCGGGAGACCGAGGTGCTGCGGCTGGTGGCCCGTGGGCTCACCGCCAAGCAGGTCGCGACCCGCCTGAGCCTGTCGATCCGGACGGTGCAGAACCATCTGCAGAACGTCATGGACAAACTGCAGGTGCACAACCGGGCCGGGCTGGTGCGCTACGCGATCGAGGCCGGGCTGGACGAGGAATCCTGACCGGCCAGCGGCCCGGGATCGTCCGGCACGTCCGGGTTGTCTAACGGATCGGTGGTGGCGAACCGCAGCAGCAGGCGGGCCCGGTTACGCAGCCCGAACGTGGTCAGGCGGGTGGTGAGCTCCGGCACCGGTGCGACCTCGCCGGCCCGGGCCGCGCGCAGCGACCAGGCGGTGGCCAGCGCCGCGTCGGTGGCGTCGCCCATCCGCTCGTAGACCGACGCGGCGACCGCGTGGTGCAGCGCCGCGGTGCCGTGGTCGCCGTTGTGCGCCGCCTGGGCGCCGTTGACCACCGAGCGGGCGGCACGCACCCAGAGCGTCTCGCGCGGCGCGGCGTCGAGCACACCCTTCAGCCACCCGGCGGACTCCTCGCCGTGCGCGCCGCACTTGACGCCGGTGAGCACCGCGGCGTGCGCGGCGGCGGCCAGCCACTCGCGCGGCGCCAGCGCCTCGGCCGAGTGCTCGGCCTCCAGGCGGCGCAGCGCGACGGTGGCCTGCTCGGCCGAGCCGTTGACCGCGCGGTAGAGCGCGGCGTGGGCGAGCGCGTTGGCCATCGCCAGCCGGCTGCCGTGCCGGGCGGCGGTGACGACGATGGCCTCGGGGTTGAAGCCGGTGTCCTCGCCGCGCAGGGCCCGCAGCCAGGCCGCGAGCGTGCGCAGGTGCGCCCACTCGGCGTCGAGCGACTCGTCACCGGTGAACGCGGCGTCGGCGGAGGCCAGCGTGGCGTCCCAGTCGCCGTCGAAGTACGCACGCATCGGCGTGTGGCCCGGGTGCGGCGCGCCGCGGAAGCTCAGCGTCGTCGCCGCGGCCTCGTCCAGCAGCGCGAAGCTGCGGGCGATCTCGCCCTCCTCCTGCAGCGCGCTGGCCAGGTTCTCCGACGCCCGGCGCAGCGAGCGCAGGTGATCGGTGCGGCTGCGGTCGACCGCGCGTTCGAGCAGCGTCAGCCCGGACAGGTCACCGGCCAGGTAGCGGGCCGCGCCCTCGGTGATCTGCGCGTTGACCTCGAGCTCGGGCAGGCCGAGACGGCGGGCCAGGTCACCGGCGGTCTTGGCCGCGGTGGTGGCCTCGTCGACCTCGTAGCTCATCATCCGCAGCCGGGCCAGCTCGGCGTGGGCGGCCGCGCGTACCGGGCTCTCGTCGCCGGCGCCGTAGGGTGCCAGCGCCCGGTCGAGGTGGGCCAGCGCCGCGGTGCGGTCACCGCGGGCCCAGGCGACCTGGCTGAGCAGCGTCCGTGCGCTCGCGGCGGCGTCGCGCGCCCCGAGCACCTCGAGCTGGCTCGCGCACCGGGCGACGTCGGCGGCGCCCTGGAACTCCTCCGGCGCCCCGGTGAACCGCAGCTTCCACCGCAGCACCAGCGCGGACAGGCGGGACACCTCGTCGTCCCGAGCGGCCGGGTGTTCCAGCGCCGCCAGCTCCTCGAGCGTCAGCGTGTTCGCGTCGTCCCAGAGCGCCAGCGCCTTGTCGAGCAGGTCGACGGCGGTGGGCGCGGCGTGCAGGCTGGCGGCGCGCTCGGCCGCGGCCACCAGCGCGGTGCGGGCCGGCTGGAGGAACGGGCGGACGTCCATGTGCAGCGTGCGGGCCAGCTCCAGCGCGGCGACCCGGTGGTGCGCGACCGCGTCGACGGCCTCGGTGGTGCGGCCGGTGACGTGCGACTGCAGCCAGCGGGCGGCCCGCTGGTGACGCACGACGCGCAGCGCGCGGGGCTGACGGCGGTAGGCGAGGTCCCGGACGACCGCGTGCGAGAACGCCAGCGCGGGTTCGCCGGCCAGCACGTGCCCGGTGGCCGGCCGGATGAACGCCTTCGCGCGCAGCTCGGCCAGCAGCGCCTCGACCTCGTCGCGCGCCAGCTCGGCCACCGTGGCCACCGCGCCGGGCCAGAACACCTCGCCGATCACCGCCGCGGCCTGCAGCGCACGCTGGCTGCGGGGCCCGAGCAGGTCGACGCGGCTGGCGACCACCGAGAGCACCGAGTCGGGCAGCGGGAGCGCGCCCTCGGCGTCGTCGCTCTGCTGGTCGGCGAGCATGCGGACGTACTCGTGGGCGTAGAGCGGGGTGCCCGCGGCGAGCACGGTGAGGTGCTCGAGCGCCTCGTCGGGGATCGGCGAGTCGACCGCGAGCGCGCGGAACAGCGTCAGCGTGTCGTGCGGGTCGAGCGGCGGGAGCTCCACCAGCGCGTGACGGGGATGGCTGGCGTCGTACCACTTGGGCGGCAGCTCCGGGCGGGCGGTGCCGAGCACCAGCAGCGGCCCGTCGACGGTGTCGACGAGCTGCCGGAGGAAGTCGAGCAGCGGCGGTTCGGCGAGCGCGAGATCCTCGATGACGACGACGAGCGGGCGGCGCGCGGCGAGCCGGGCGAAGAACATGCGCCAGGCGGCCTGGGCCTCGTCGGCCTCGACCGGGGGAGCGGCGTAGCCGACCAGCGGCGCGAGCGCGTCGACCACGCTGCTGCGCTCGGCCGTGGTGAGCAGGCCGTGCAGCGAGTCGACGACCTTGCGGCGGGCGGTGTCGGCGCTGTCGGACTCGAGTACCCCCGCGTACCCGGTGACGACCTCGGCGACGGCCGCGAACGGGCCACCCTCGCCGCCGGCCAGGCAACGCCCGCCGACCCAGCGGACGCCGACCGGCATGGCCTGCTCGGCGTGGCGGTTGAGTTCGCGCACCAGGCGGCTCTTCCCGACGCCGGCCGGGCCGACGACGGTGACCAGGCGCGGGGCCCGGTCGTCGACGGTGGCGCGCAGCAGCCCGGCGAGGTGGTCGAGGTAGGGGCCGCGGCCGACGAACGGACCGTGGTCGCGGTGGCGGTCCCAGCGGCGCTGTACCAGGCGCAGCGGACGCCAGACCGGGACCGGCCCGGCCTTGCCCTTGACCATGACCGGCGGCATCTCGGCGTACTCGACGTACTCGCGGCTGGCGCGCCAGGTGGCCGAGGAGACGACGATGCCGCCGACCGGTGCGTGCGACTGCAACCGGCTCGCCAGGTTCACCACGTCGCCGGCGACCAGGGCCTGGCCACCGTCGCGGATCGCGTCCAGGTCGACGACGACCTCACCGGTGGCGATGCCGACGCGGGCACGCAGCGGACCGGACGGGCCGATGATCCGCCCGTCCAGGTCGGCCTGGAGCTCCAGCCCCACGCGGACCGCGCGCACGGCGTCGTCCTCCTGGGTGACCGGTGCGCCGAACACGGCCATCACCGCGTCGCCGATGTACTTCTCCACCACGCCACCGCGGCGGCGGATCGCGCGCGCGACGGTGTCGAAGTAGCGCTGCTGGAGCGCGCGCAGGTCCTCGGGGTCGAGCCGTTCCCCGAGGTTGGTGAAGCCGGTGAGGTCGACGAACAGGATCGTGACGACCCGCCGCTCCTCCCGGGACGCGACGCCGGGCACGGGCAGGCCGCGGGCGGCCGGGTCGAGGTCGACGGCGCAGTGCGGGCAGGTCTCGGCGGTCAGCTCGACGCCCGCGGCGCAACTGGGGCACTTGCGCAGCAGCGCGGAGCCACAGCGGCCGCAGAAACGGTCGCCGGGCCGGCCCACGGCGGCGCAGCGTGCGCAATGCGTGTCGATGGGTCCTTCACCCCCGCTTGCAAGGTCTTCCAGTACACCAAATCTGTCAGCGGTCGTGTATTTGCTGTGAATCGTCTCAGTGGCCTTCGCCGAGAGCCACCCATCCGGCCGAAGATCATCCGGTCGGAGCCATTCTCAGTCGTCTACCGGACGCTTCGCTGACACGACGGGGCGGGGTGCGACTACCGTGTGTCGCGACTTGAGCGGTGGGGTCCGGTGCGTCCGGTGAACCATGCCGGATGGAGGCGATTTCCCGCAATGCCCGGAATGTCGAGTATGGTCACCGTGACGCTGAAGACGTCATGGGTCGACTCCGCGGGAATCGGTCATCCGGAGGGCTCCACGGTCCGGGTTCCCGAGACGGTGCTCGACGAGTTGGTCTCCACCGGCGTCATCGTTACAGACGCGACTGAGACATGGGTCACGTGCGACTGATCTAGTCGCTCAACGTGACGAATCCAGGGGAAAGCTCACGTCATGCCGGCCCGGCGGCGGAGCGCCGGGATGTCGGTGACGACGATCTTGCGTCCCTCGGTGTGCAGCCAGCCCCGGGTCGCGAACGTGCCGAGCGCCTGGTTGACGCTCTGCCGCGAGCCGCCGGCCATCTCGGCCAGCTGGGTCTGGTTCAGATCGATCGTCACGACCGGTGACCGGTTGTCACCGACGAGGCGGATCAGCGTCTTCGCGACGCGGCCCGGGAGGTCCAGGAAGATGTGGTCGGACGTCTGATCGGTGAGCCGGCGGATGAGCCCGCCGAACGAACGCATCACCCCGTCGAGGATCGGCGGCTGGGTGCGCACGAGCTCGAGGAACGCGCCCCGGGAGAGCGCGAGGACGTGCGTCTCCTCCAACGCCTCCGCCGACGCCGAGCGGCTGCCGCCGTCGAGCAGCGCCAACTCGCCCAGCACGCCGGGCGGGCGCACCACGTAGAGCAGCGCGCGATCGCCGGTGGGGGCGGTGCGGAACACCGAGACGGCGCCGCGGCGGACCATGATCAGCGAGTCGCCGGGGTCCTTCTCCAGGAACAGGAGCTGCCCGCGCCGGTAGCTGCGCGGCACGGCCGCCGCGGCCACCCGGCTGCGCACGGCGGGCGCGAGGCCGGCGAAGAGATCGACACCGGCCAGCGGGTCGTCGGCCTGCGGAGTGCCCGGCGCGGTCATCGCGGCCCCTTCGTTCGGGTCGGTACGGTCACGGCCTGTACCGTGGCCGGGTTCGTCCCGGTCGTCGTTCCCCCGGCCTGCATCGTCCCGGTCGCCTCGTTCCGTGGTCGCGTCGTCATCTGGCGAACCATGATGCCGTGTCGTGTCGGATGTCTGACAGCGGGATCGGCGGAAAGGCGATATGTAGCCCGGTCGCCGGTTCGCGGAACGGGATTGTCGGAGGGCCCGACTAGGCTTTCCAGCGTGCCCGACCCGTCCACCTACCGCCCATCTCCGGGAACGATCCCGGAGTCACCTGGTGTCTACCGTTTCCGGGATTCTCGGGGCACGGTCATCTACGTCGGTAAAGCGAAAAACCTCCGCAACCGTCTGAACTCGTACTTCGCCGATCCAGCTGGCCTCCACCCGCGTACCTATCAGATGGTCACGTCCGCGGCCAACGTCGACTGGGTCGTCGTCACCACCGAGGTGGAGGCGCTGCAGCTGGAGTACTCCTGGATCAAGGAGTACGACCCGCGCTTCAACGTCCGCTACCGCGACGACAAGAGCTACCCGAGCCTGGCGGTCACGCTCTACGAGGAGTATCCCCAGCTCCGGGTGATGCGCGGCCCGAAGAAGAAGGGCGTGCGGTACTTCGGCCCGTACGCGCACGCGTGGGCGATCCGCGAAACCCTCGATCTGCTGCTCCGGGTCTTCCCGGCACGCACCTGCTCCACCGGTGTGTTCAAGCGCGCCGGGCAGATCGGGCGGCCCTGCCTGCTCGGCTACATCGACAAGTGCTCGGCGCCGTGCGTCGGCCGGGTGTCGGCCGAGGAGCACCGGGAGATCGTCGAGGACTTCTGCGACTTCATGGCCGGCAAGACCGATCAGATGCTGCGCCGGCTCGAGCGGGAGATGCAGCGCGCCAGCGACGAGCTCGAGTTCGAGCGGGCCGCCCGGCTGCGTGACGACATCGGGGCGCTGCGCCGGGCGATGGAGAAGCAGGCCGTCGTCTTCGGCGACGGCACCGACGCCGACGTGATCGCGTTCGCCGACGACGGCCTGGAAGCCGCCGTGCAGGTGTTCCACGTCCGCGGCGGGCGGGTCCGCGGCCAGCGCGGCTGGGTCATCGAGAAGGTCGAGGACCTCGGCGTCGGCGACCTGGTCGAACAGTTCTGCCTGCAGATCTACGGCGGCGACGACGCGAGTGAAGTGGTGCCGCGCGAGGTGCTGGTGCCCGAGCTGCCCACCGACGCCGGTGTGCTCGAAGAGCTGCTCTCGGAGCTGCGTGGCAGCCGCGTCGCGCTGCGGGTGCCGCAGCGGGGCGACAAGAAGACGCTCATGGAGACCGTCAAGCGCAACGCCGAGCAGGCGTTCAACCAGCACAAACTCAAGCGGGCGAGCGACCTCACGGCGCGGTCGAAGGCCCTGCAGGAGATCCAGGACGCGCTGCTGCTCGACGAGGCGCCGCTGCGGATCGAGTGTTACGACATCTCGCACGTGAGCGGCACCGACATCGTCGGCAGCATGGTGGTCTTCGAGGACGGGCTGGCCCGGAAGTCGGAGTACCGGCGGTTCGCGGTGCGCTCCGGGCCGGACGGGCCGCCCGACGACACGGCGTCGCTCGCCCAGGTGCTGCGCCGGCGCTTCAACCGGTACCTGGACGCCCACGCGGAGACCGGCGATCTGCCGGGGGAGGCCGACGGGGAGCCGGATGCCGGGTCCGAGGCCGGGTCCGAGGCCGGGGCGGAGGCCTCGGCCGATCGCGGCGTGCCCGTGGGCATCGATCCGGCGACCGGGCGTCCCCGGAAGTTCGCCTACCCACCCAACCTCGTCGTCGTCGACGGGGGCGCGCCCCAGGTGGCGGCGGCCGCGCGGGTGCTGGCCGAGCTCGGCATCGACGACGTGGCGCTCTGCGGGCTCGCGAAGCGCCTGGAGGAGGTCTGGCTGCCCGGCGACGACTTCCCGCTCGTCCTTCCGCGCACCAGCGAGGGGCTCTACCTGCTCCAGCGCGTGCGTGACGAGGCGCACCGGTTCGCGATCACCTATCACCGGCAGAAGCGCTCGAAGCGGATGACCGAGTCGGCGCTCGACGACGTCCCCGGCCTGGGCGAGGCCCGGCGCAAGGCGCTGCTGCGCCAGTTCGGGTCGCTGAAGCGGCTCCGGCAGGCGTCGGCCGACGAACTGGTCAGCGTGCCCGGGATCGGGCGCCGCACGGCCGAGGCGATCGTGGCCGCGCTCGCCGGTGACACCGCGGTTCCGGCGGCCCGATCAGCCCCGGAAGCGACCAAAGACACCGAAAAGTCTGGTGTGCGGGCTGCGGGGACTAGCGTCGACGCAGCAGAATCAGGAGTAACAACGCTGCGAGCGGGGAGACACGAGGACCGATGACGATCGGGGAACGGTCGCCGGGCGCCGACGATCTCGGGGACGTGGACGGCATCGCCGCCGCACGAGCGGAGATGGACCTCGTCGTGGTCACCGGCTTGTCCGGGGCCGGCCGCAGCACGGTGGCCCGTGCGCTGGAGAACGTCGGCTACTACGTCGTCGACAACCTGCCGCAGACGCTCATGGTCACGATGGCCGAGCTGGCGTTCGCCTCCGGAGGTGCGGGCCGGCGCACCGCGATGACGCTCGACGTCCGGAGCCGGGCGTTCTCCACGGATCTGCTGGGCGCGGTGGCCGATCTGCGCACCCGGGGTTTCCATCCCCGCGTGGTGTTCGTGGACGCGTCCGACGACGTTCTGATCCGGCGGTTCGAGAGCGTTCGCCGGGCGCACCCGCTGCAGGGGGAGGGCCGGCTCGCCGACGGAATCGCGGCCGAGCGGGTATTGCTCGCCAACGCGCGGGAAGTCGCCGATGTGATCATCGACACGAGCCTGCTCAACGGGAACCAGCTCCGTGGGCGCATCGAGGAGTTGTTCGTCACTCCCGAGCGCACCCTCCACGTCACGACGCTCTCGTTCGGCTTCAAGTACGGGCTGCCCGCCGACGCCGACCTGGTGGTCGACATGCGGTGGCTGCCCAACCCCCACTGGGTGCCCGAGCTGCGGCCGTTCAGCGGCAAGGACCAGGCCGTCAGCGACTACGTGATGGCGCAGCCGGGCGCGGTGGAGTTCCTCGACCAGTACGCGGCCGTGGTCGCGATGGCGACCGACGGCTACAAGCGCGAGGGCAAGCGTTACCTGACCATCGCCGTGGGATGCACGGGCGGTAAGCACCGCAGTGTCGCCAGCGCGCTCGCTCTGGCCGCGCGGCTGGAGGCCCGGGGCATCCCCACCACCGTGAGCCACCGGGACCTGGGCCGGGAGTGACGGCCGGCGCGGAGCACGGTACCGTCCGCCTCCGCTACGCGTTGCCGATGAAAGGCGCAGCGCGAGGCACTAACGCCGCGAATCGTGCCGTCACGGACGTGCGGCGGTGTACCGATGGCATTCGGCAGAGGGGCGGACGGGAAATGGGACGGCGAGAGGCGTGATCGGCTCGGACACCGAGCGGCCTCCCCGAGTAGTGGCGTTCGGCGGCGGCCACGGGCTGTTCGCCTCGCTCAAGGCGCTCTGTCTGCTCGGGATCGAACCGACGGCCGTGGTGACGGTCGCCGACGACGGTGGCTCCAGCGGCCGGCTGCGTCGCGAGTTCGGGGGCATTCCCCCTGGTGACCTGCGTCAGGCGCTGGTCGCGCTGGCCAACCCGGCCGACCCGGTGACCGCCGCGGTGTTCCAGCACCGCTTCCCCGGCAAAGGTGAGCTCGGCGGGCACGCGATCGGCAACTTGATCATTTCCGGGCTCACCGACATCCTCGGCGGCACCGTGGAGGCGCTCGAGCACGCGTACCGCGCGCTCGGCTGCCGGGGCCGGGTGCTGCCGATGGCCGCGGAACCGCTGGACATCGAGGCCGACGTCGCCGGTGCACTGGGCAACGTCGTCACCGTCCACGGTCAGCACGAGGTCGCCAGCACCAAGGGGCAGGTCCGGCGCGTCCGGGTCACCCCGGCGGACGCGCCGGCGTGCGCGGAAGCGGTCGAGGCCGTGAACATGGCCGACGCGCTGGTGCTGGGCCCCGGCTCCTGGTTCACCAGCGTGCTCCCGCACTTCCTGGTGCCCGAACTGGCCGACGCGATCGTCAGCTCGCCGGCCCGCCGGATCGTCGTGCTGAACCTCAGCACCGACGGTGAGACCAAGGGAATGCCGTTCGACGGGCACCTCCATGCGCTGGCCGAACACGCTCCGGCATTGAAAGTGGACGTCGTGCTGGCAGATCCACACATCGTCGGGGACCACACCGGCCTGTCGCGTGCGGCAGAATCTCTGGGGGGACGACTGGTTGTGGCGCCGGTAGCGGCGTCCGACGGAAGTCCGCGGCACGATCAGCAGGCTCTCGCCACCGCGCTCCGCGGAGTGTTGGGCACCGGCTGACACCGGTCGGCTGGGGCCGCCGTGCGTGCCGCAACGGGGGCAGAGCGAGACGACTGGAGCAGCGCGATGGCGATGACGGCCGCGGTCAAGGACGAGTTGAGCCGGGTCGTGGTCACGAAACCCTGTTGTCGCAAATCCGAGATGGCGGCGCTGCTCCGCTTCGCCGGCGGCCTGCACATCGTCGCCGGGCGCGTGGTGGTGGAGGCCGAGCTCGACACCGGCAACGCCGCCCGGCGTCTGCGTCAGAGCATCGCCGAGGTCTACGGCCACGGCAGCGAGGTGCACGTGCTCACCGCGGGCGGGTTGCGCAAGACCAGCCGTTACATCGTGCGGGTGGTGCGTGAGGGTGATTCGCTGGCCCGTCAGACCGGTCTGCTCGACGTCCGGGGCCGGCCGGTGCGTGGGTTGCCGCCGCAGGTCGTGTCCGCGGCGGCGTGCTGCTCGGAGGCGGCGTGGCGGGGTGCGTTCCTGGCGCACGGTTCGCTCACCGAGCCGGGCCGCTCGGCCGCGCTGGAGATCACCTGCCCCGGGCCGGAGGCCGCGCTGGCCCTGGTCGGGGCGGCCCGGCGCATCGGCGTCACCGCGAAGGCCCGCGAGGTGCGCGGCGTCGACCGCGTCGTCGTGCGTGACGGCGACGCGATCGGTGCATTGTTGACCCGCATCGGCGCCCACGCCAGCGTGCTGGCCTGGGAGGAGCGGCGGATGCGCCGGGAGGTGCGGGCCACCGCCAACCGCCTGGCCAACTTCGACGACGCCAACCTGCGCCGCTCGGCCCGGGCCGCGGTGGCCGCCGGCGCGCGCGTGGAACGGGCGATGGAGATCCTCGGCGGGGACGCGCCCGAGCACCTGCTCGCCGCGGGGCGGCTGCGGTTGGCTCACGGCCAGGCGTCGCTGGAGGAGTTGGGTTCGCTGGCCGATCCGCCGCTGACCAAGGACGCGGTAGCCGGCCGCATACGGCGTTTGCTGGCGCTGGCTGACAAGCGCGCTCACGACACGGGAATTCCGGACACGGAGGCCAGCGTGACCCCGGAGATGCTCGCCCCCTGACCCTGCTCGCTGCGGCTGCGGTGCTCGCGGTGCCACGGGGCGCGGCTGCGGTGCGACGGGGCGCGGCTGCGGTGCCCGCGGTGCGACGGGGCGCGGCTGCTGTGCCCGCTGTATCCCGGGGTGGCTGCGGTGCCCGCCGTATCCCGGGACGGCTGCGGTGCTCGCTGTATCCCGGGACGGCTGCGGTGCTCGCTGGGTCCCGGGGCGCGGCTGCGGTGCTCGCGGTGTTGCGGGTGCGGCTGGGGTGCCCGCTGGGTCGCGGGGCACCGCTGTGGTGCTCAGTATCGCGGGAGGCCGCTGTGGTGCTCGGTATCGCGGGGTGCCGTTGTGGTGCTCGTGGTGTCCCGGGACGGCTGCGGTGCTCGCTGGGTCCCGGGGCGCGGCTGCGGTGCTCGCGGTGTTGCGGGTGCGGCTGGGGTGCCCGCTGGGTCGCGGGGTGCCGCTGTGGTGCTCGTGGTGTCGTGGGGCGCGGCTGTGGTGCTCGGTGCTGCGTGTGCGGCTGCGGTGTTCATGGTGTCGCGAAGCCGCGGCGGCGGTCCTCGCTGTGTTTGCGGGTGCGGTGTGCGTGATGTCGCGGGGTGTGGTCGTGATGCTCCCGGTGGTGCGGGGCGGTGTGCGGTGCCCCTGGTGTCGCTGGGGTGCCGGCTTGCTGCGGGCGTCTGTGGCGGGGTGCGTGTTGCCGTGAAGCGCACGCTGTATTGCCGGTGTACCCATCACCCGGCGTGCGCCGCCCGGCTTAAGGTATGCCGGGTGCGCCGATTGCCCGAGGCTTGCGGCGTTGCTGGGTGTAACGGGGCGTCCGGGGCGTAACGCATTGCCCAGGCGGCGCCGTATCGCCCAGGGCACGTTGCGTCGGCCGGGTGTGCGGCGCGGTGCGGGTGTGCGGCGCGGTGCGGGTGTGCGGCGCGGTGCGGGTGTGCGGCGCGGTGCGGGTGTGCGGCGCGGTGCGGGTGTGCGGCGCGTGCGGCGCGGTGCGGGTGTGCGGTGCGGCGCGGGTGGGTCGTGCTACGAGTAGGCGGGCCACACAGGCGCGTGTGACTCGATATGAGGTATGCGCCGTACTGCTGTGTGTGCCTCGGGTCGTGGCCGTGCACTCATACCGGTCCCACTTCGGCGTGCGCTGTACCGCTGAGTTGCCCGCGCTGTGGCCCCCTCTTCGCGGGGTAAGCCGCGCAGCGGGAGTACCGCGGCAGTGGGGGCGTACCGCGCCGTGAAGGAGGCCGCATTGCCTCCCCGTGCCGCGGCCCATGAAGTGCTCTGGGCCGCGGGATGACTGGGCGGTGCCGGGCTCCGCTGGAAGCCGCACCTAGCCCTGGCCTCGGGATGATTGGGCTGTGCCGGGCTCCGCTGGAAGCCACACCTAGCCCTGGCCGCTGGTGCTGCCCGTGGGCGCCGGCGCTGGTGCTCACCACTGGGTGCCGGCGATGCGGCTGCTGCTGGTGTCGGTGGTGGGGCTGCCGCTGGGCGTCGGTGGTGGGACTGCTGCCGGGGTGTCGGTGGTGGGGCTGCCGCTGGGTGTCGGTGGTGGGCTGGGCGCTGGGCGGAGATGGCTGGATGGGGTGGCTGACATTGTGCGGTCTGCGCCGGGCGAGGGCTCGGCGGAATTGCTGCCAATGACCGCTGGCCGCAAACTGCTGGCCGCAAACCGCTGCGCCATCGGGCGGACCTGCTGGGCGGAATCTGCTGCTGGCTGCAGGCCGCATCGGGTGACCACCAACCGTCGAGCGCAGTAGCTGGGCGGAATAACTGTCGCCGGGCGGTCGGCATCGGGCGAGGCCGGCATCGGGCAAGGTCGGCATCGGGTGATGGGCCACAAGCAGTAGCCATCAGGCGGCGACATCAGGCAGGACATCAGGTGGTGCTATCTAGCCGTGACACCAGGTGGTGGCATCAGGTGGTGGGCGTCAGGGGTGGCTGGGTGGCCCGTGGGCGTGCGGTCAGAGAGCGGGACGGCGGCCGGAGCGGCGGTACAGGGCGACCATCCCGCCGATGAACGCGGCGTTCGCCACCGCCGCTACGGCGCAGATGCCGTAGAACACAACCGGCCCGAGTGCCGAGTCAGGGGTCACCGCCAAAAGCGGCAACGAGAACGGCATTGTCGCGAAGATCAGCCAGACGCCGGCCAGGTTGGCGTCCGGCTGGTCCCACGTGGCGAGGCTGAACGTGACCACGGCCGCGACGGCGGCGACGGCGATCAGGTAGGCGCGGGAGAACCAGTTTCCGAAGGCGAGCTGAAGGATTCGCATGCGTTTACTTTCGCCGGTGCGCAACCGCGTCGCGTGAGTGCTTGTACCTAGAAGCCGTGGGGTATTCGTTCCAGCACCCCGCCGGCGAACACGTCGTACAGCGGCAGGGTCTCCAGGTGCACGTAACCGATGTGGCAGTCGCACGTCGCCACCGGGCAGGCCCGGGGCCGCAATGCCTGCCGGTAGGAGCCGTCGTACAGGTTGCCCAGCGGCTCGTCCACGAAATGGCAGCGCCGGACGCTGCCGTCGCCGCGCACCGACAGCACGGTGTCGCCGGTGCGGCACGGCCGCCCGGCCGAGAGGTGCGGCCGCGCGCTGTAGGAGAACAGCGGGTCGATCGCCGCCCAGCCCCGTTCCTCGGCCGGGGTGTACACGTGCCCTTCGGCCGCGTTGACCCAGAGGTAGACGCCCTCGGGGAGGGCCTCCCGCAACCAGCGCGCGTCATCGTGGTGCGCGGGCAGCCCCACGATGCCGACCGAGAACCGCACGCCCCACGAGTGCAGCGTCGCGCAGCGGGCCAGGAACCGTCCCCGGCTGATCTGGGAGGGGTGGTAGGTGGCCCAGAGCGCGAGCCGGTCGAGGTTCGCGTCGGCCATCCACGCGAACCGGGCCGACAGGTTGGTCTGGATCGCCACCCGGCCCACGTGCGGCAGGTGGGACAGCTCGGCCAGCGCCCGCCGGTACCAGGAGCGGGTCAGCCCTTCGCCCCACGGCGTGAACAGCACCGAGATCCGGTCGTCGTCGGGGTTGCGGGTGACCCAGTCGGTGAAGCGTTCGAGCGCCTCCCGGTCGGCCGTCAGCGTCGCCGGGCTGTCGCGCCGCTTGGCGAACGGGCAGTACGCGCAGTCGTAGTTGCAGCTCGCGAGCGGGCCGCGGTACAGGATCGAGAGGTCCATCAGCGCGTCACGTGCTCACGCATGGCGCTGCGCACCGCGTCGGAGACGAGCCACGGCCCGATCGCGTCGGCGCGCTCCATTCCGGCGGGGGTGAGCGCCACCGCCGAGGCCCCGCGCACGAGCCACTCCCGTTCGGCCAGCCGGTCGAGCTCGGGGAAGTCGGCGTCGAGTGGGGTGCCGAACCGCGCCTCGTAGGCGGCCGGATCGAGGCCGTCGGAGCGCAGCAGCGACTTCACCAGCCAGCGGCGTCGCTGCTCGGCGTCGTCGAGGTGGTACCCGACCTCGGCGTGGTCGAAGTCGGACGCCGGGCGGCGGACGTAGTCGTCGATGATCGCGCGCACCTCACCGATGCCGACCGCGTAGTCGAACGAGTAGTGCAGGTCGGTGGTGTACGAGCGGGCGCCGCAGCCGAGCCCGACCATGCCGTCGTCCTGGCAGCGGTAGTCGCCGCTGTCGTCGGGGGTGGGTGCCCGCCGGAAGTGCCGCAGTGAGAGCTGGCGGTAACCGGCGGCGGTCAGGTGGTCGCGGCCCTGCCGGTACAGCGCGAGCCGGTGGGCGTCCCAGGCCGGGTCGCTCCCGTCGGCGTTCCGCCGCCCCAGGCCGGTGAGCGGCCGGACGTAGAGCGGGTAGAGGAACACCTCCTCCGGGGCCCACCGCAGCGCCGTGGTCAGCGAGTACTCCCAGCTCTGCGCGGTCTGCCCGGCGATGCCGTAGATCAGGTCGACGTTGAGCTCCGGGATGCCGGCGGCGCGGATCGTGTCGAGTGCGCGGTCGACCTCGGCGCGTTTCTGCGGCCGCCCGGCCGCGTGGGCCTCGTCGTCGAGGAAGCTCTGCACACCGATGCTCACCCGCGTGGTGCCGCGCTCGGCGAGCACCGCCAGCCGCTCCGGCGTCGCGGTGGCCGGTGACGTCTCGACCGACGTCGGTACCGCGCCGCGGCCGAAGGCGTCGAGGACGTCGAACAGCTCGGTCAGCTCGGGCGCGGTCAGGTAGGTGGGGGTGCCCCCGCCGACCGCGGTGCGCGCGACCGACACCGGGCCCAGCGCGTCCGCGACCCGCCGGGCCTGGACGCGTAGCTGAGCGAGGTACGCGCGGACCTGCTCGGCCGGCGGGTTGGCGCGCGTGAAGAGGTTGCAGAACCCGCAGCGCATCTCGCAGAACGGCAGGTGGGCGTAGAGGAACAGCGCGTCGGTGGGTTCGGCCGCCCAGACCTCGCGCAGCGCCGGGCGGGGACGTAACGGCCGGTAGGCGGTCTTGTGCGGGTAGGCGTAGAGGTAGCCCTGGTACGGCGAGCCGTCGAGCGTCACGGGAGGACCACCTCCGCGTACGGCACGGTCCAGACCACCTCGTGGGCGATGCGGTGCCCGACGTGGCCGTCCTCGCCGTAGGCCGTGCCGTGGTCGGAGGTCAGGATCGCGGCGCAGGGACGCCCGCGCCCGGTGACCGCGGCGACGAGCCGGGGCAGGTGCGCGTCGACGTACTCCAGCGCGGCCGCGTGGGTCTCCCGGGAGTCGTGTTCGGCGCCGGCCCGGTAGTGCCGGTTGGGCTGGTGCAGCGCGGCAACGTTGACGAAGAGGAACAGCGGGCGGGCGCGGTCGAGCCCGGCGACCACCGTTTCGATCCGGTCGAGCTGGGCCTCGAAACACCCCGGGTTCGTGACGCCGAACGCGGGTTCCCAGTGCGACTCGGCGAACAGGCCCGGCAGCACCCGGCCGAGCGCGGAGACCGGGTTGAAGAAGCCGACACCACCGACGCAGACCGTGTGGTAGCCGGCGCCGGCGAGCGCGGTGACCACGTCGGGCTCCTCGAAGACCCAGGTGTCGTCGCTGGTGGACTCGCTGCCGGGGAACGCGGCGGCGAACCGGCGGGGATGCGGGCCGGGAGTGGTGGGGGTGGGCAGGAAACCGGCGAAGAACGCCTGGTGGGCGGCGTAGGTGAAGCTCGCCGGGGTGTGGCGACGCTCCCACCGGCCGCCGGGGAGCAGCCGCGCCAGGTTGGGGGTGCGACCGGCCGCGGCCAGCTCGGCCGCGACGTCGTGACGCAACGTGTCGAGCGTGACGAAGAGCAGGTCGTGGCTGCCGATGAGTCGTCTCATACCCGTGCTCCCACCGCGTCGAGCTGCGCCTCGTAGGTGTTGCGGCCGTGCGCGTCCAGGACGCCGGGCAGCAGATCGCCGAACGCGTTGACCTCGGCGACCGCGTGGCTCCGCCGGTCGACACCGACCATCAGGTCGACGCCGACGTGCGGGCTGCCCGGGAAGCACGCGGCGGCCTCGACGCAGGTGGCCAACGCGGACCCGTACGCGTCGGCGCCGATCAGCGCGCGGACGGCGTCGACGTCGCCGCGGGCGTTGCCCAGGTGCAGGTTGGTCATCGGGGTGCGGCTGGTGCGCACCACGACGTGGCCGGGCACCCCGCCGACGACGAGTACCCGCAGGTCGAACACCCGGCCGCCGAGGCTCGCCTTCGGGAACCAGCGTTCGACGTGCAGCCCGTCGGGGGCCAGCCGGTCGACGATCGCCGCGACCTCGTGCTCGGAGGTGTACCGGCGCACCCGCAGCGAGTTGAAGAGCGCTCGGTCGGTCAGCTCCACCGACGTGACCGCGTGGGCCCGGCCCTCGGCGGCGTGCAGCGCGACCACACCGGACGCGGACGAGCCGTGCGCCGGCTTGACGAACACCCGCGCCCAGCCCGCGGCACGCATCGCCGCACGCAGCTCGTCGTACCCACCGACCGCGGCCGGCAGGGCCGCCGGGACGGGAACACCGCGGGACGCCAGGTGGGCGTGGGCCACGCGCTTGTCGAACATGACCGCGATCTCGTCCACGTCGTGCAGCAGCCGCGCGCCGGACGCCTCCGCCGCGGTGGCCACCCGCCCCAGCCCGGCCCGGAGCCCCCGGTACCAGGCCGCGCCGCCGACGATCTCGCCGAACTCCGCCGGCCGGTCGGCCCTCCGCAGCAGCCGGTCCACCTCGGCGTCCTCGCCCGGCGAATCGATCCGCACCAGCGCACCCGCCGGGACGGCCACCGGGCCGCCGGCGACCGCGCGCCACGGCAGCACCTCGACGCCGTGCCCGGCCGCACGCGCCGCCGCGGCGAACATCGTGGCCCGCCGGCTACCCGGGTTCCCGACCAGCGCGATCATTCGCCGACCGCGACGTATCGTTCGTCCTCGGGTTCGCCCGCCTGCGACTCGCTCGCGTCGATCCGCACGTCGGGCAGCGCACCACCCAGCCGCTCCAGACCCTCCTCGCTGACCGAGTGCCAGTGCAGATCCAGCGAGGTGAGGTGGGTGAGCGACTGACCGTCGAGCAGCTGGCCGACCCCCTCGTCGCTCAGCAGCCCGAGCGAGAGGTCGAGCGACGTCAGCCGGGGGACGATCGGCGCGCCGGCGAGCGCGGCGGCCAGCAGGTCGGCGAACTCGCAGTTGCGCAGCCCCAGGTGCCGCAGCGCGGGCAGCCGCTCACCGACGAGGATCGGTGCGACGTCCTCGAGCGTGGTGTCGCAGCCGTACTCCTCCTCCCCGAACCACAGCTCGAGGTGCTCGAGCGCGGGGAGGTCGCTCGCGGCGACCGCACGGGTGACCCCGGCGGGCAGGCCACCGGTCTCGAACGCCAGCTCACGCAACGCGGCGTGCGCGATCGGCTCCATGACCAGGCCCGAGGAGCCCCGGACCCGGAAGACCTCCAGCTTCGGGAACGCGGCGAAGAGCGGCGTGATGTCACCGTGCTGGATCCAGGAGATCTCGCACTCGTCGGGCGAGATGTCGGCGAGGAACAGCGCCCGCAGGTCGGGCAACCGGTCGGCCAGCTCGAGGATCTCCGCGACCGGAGCGGCCTCGAACGCACCGCCCCAGTTGCCGATCACCAGCGCTTGCACCGACACCTGCTCGACCAGGCGCGAGAACTGATCGAGAAGCGGCTCGGTGCCCTCGTGGAAGGCCGGGGGAATCTTCCAGGCCGCCTGCTCGATGCCGGCGCGGAGGCCGTCCTCCACGGCGACGACCGGGAGTCCGTAGAAGCGGGTCAGTTCCTCGTCGCTCGGGATGGTCACCGGAAACTCCTAAGTGGATGGCGGGCCGAATTGCGGCGGAGGGTAACAAGCGCCCCCGACATTTCCGTGAACCCCACTAGCAACTCTGTTCACTCGCCGACCGCTACGTACCGGTAGCGCTCACCGAGCTGCGAATCCCCGGTGTCGAGCACGACGCCGGGCAGCGCGGCCGCCAACGCGCCGAGCGCCTCCTCGCTGACCACGTGGTGGTGCAGATCGAGCCGCTCCAGACCGCTCAGGTCCTGACCGGCCAGCAGCGCACGCACCCCGGCATCGCCGAGCAGCCCCAGCGACAGGTCGAGCGTGGCCAGCCGCGGTACGACGGGCGCGTGAGCGAGCGCGGCCGCGACCTCGTCGGCGATCTCGGCGTTGCGCAGCCCCAGGTGACGCAGCGCGGGAAGGCGCTCACCGGACAGGATCCCGGCGAGGTCCTCGGCGGTCGCGTCGCCCCCGTAGTCCGGGGTGCCCAGCCACAGCTCCAGGTGCCGCAGCGCCGGGAAGTCGCTCGCCCCGACGTCACGCACCACCTCGCGCGGCAGCCCGCCCGACTCGAACGTCAGCTCGCGCAGCGTCTCGTGCCGCACCGGGCCCAGCCGCAACGCCTCGCTGCCCCGGATGCGCAGCACCTCGAGCGCGCCGAACACCTCGAACAGCGGCGCGACGTCGCCCAGGCGGATCCAGGAGATCTCGCACTCCTCGAACGTCATCTCGGCGAGGAACAGCGCACGCAGCCCCGGCATCCGCGGTGCCGCCGCGACCAGCTCGCCGATCGGCGCCGGGTTCTCGTAGCAGTCGCCCCAGTCGCCGACGACCAGCGCCTCGACCGTCGTGTAGTCGGCCAACTCCTCGAGCCGGAGGGCGAACTCGCCGCGCGCCGCCTCGAGACCCGGGGAGATCCGCCACGCCGCCGGCCCCTCGACCGGCTCCCCGTCGAGCGGCCACGCCCGTACCGGCAGCCCCGCGAACGTGCTCAGGTTCTCGTTGATCGTCACGGTCGGGACGCTAGCAACGCCGACCGACATTCCGTTCCGGCTGTCCACCGGCCCGATCTGTCGTCGAGAACTGTCGAATGCCCTTAACCCACGGCGGGAGCGATTGGGATTGTGTGATGCAGGGCGCAACGTTGTCTCTGGACGTTGGGCCGGTTCTGGCGGACGGTGTTCAGGAGCGAGGGAGACTTTCGATGAACGTGGCAGTGGTGGTCGGCAACCCCAAGCCCCGGTCGCGCACCCTCGACGCGGCGACGCGGGTGGCCCGTGAGCTCACCGGTCAGGAGCCGGCCACGGTCGTCGACGTCATCACGCTCGGCGCCGGCCTGCTCGGGTGGGGCGACGCCGACGTCGCCGCGGCGGTGGAGAAAGTGCGTTCGGCCGACGTCGCGGTGTTCGCCAGCCCCACGTTCAAAGCGAGCTACACCGGCGTCCTCAAGCTCTTCCTCGACCAGTTCGCCACCGCCGAGGGCCTGGCCGGCGTGGTGGCCGTGCCGGTGATGCTCGGCGCCGGGCCCGGCCACGCGATGGCGCCCGACCTGTTGCTCAAGCCCGTGCTCGTGGAGTTGGGAGCGTCCTGCCCGACGCCCGGCCTCTACCTGATCGACTCCACCTACACCGACAGTTCGGCGATCGCCGACTACGCGAAGCGCTGGTCGGGCGCGGTGGCCGGAACCGCGTCCGGGCTGCGATGAGGGCCGTCACGGGCGCGGCGCCCCGGGAACTGCGCGACGTCTACGGGGCGTTCCCCAGCGGCGTCGTCGGGCTCTGCGCGCTCGTCGACGGCGTACCGGTCGGCATGGCCGCCAGCAGCTTCGTCGCGGTGTCGCTCGAGCCGCCGCTGGTGGCGGTGTGCGTCCAGAAGACGTCGACGACCTGGCCGCGGCTGCGTGAGCGGCCGCGCCTCGGGGTGAGCGTGCTGGGGGAGTCGCACGACCTGGCGGCCAAGCGGCTGGCCGCGAAGACCGGTGACCGGTTCGAGGGCCTGACGATCGGCACCACCGACGGCGGGGCCGTGCTCATCGAGGGCGCGAGCGCGTGGCTGGAGTGCACGATCGACCGTGAGGTGCCTGCCGGTGACCACGACATCGTCCTGCTGCGCATCGAGACGTTCGAGTACGAACCCACCGTCGCGCCGCTGGTGTTCCACTCGAGCGGGTTCCGGCGCCTCTCCGCCTGAAAAGCCCGTTGTCCGTCAAGGAACACAGTCACCTACTGTTGCGGCGTGGTCGTGGACTCCTTTCGGCTCGGCATCGACTTCGGGACGTCCAGCACCGTCGCGGCGCTGGTCGGCCCGGACGGCCGGGTGCGTCCGCTCCTGTTCGACTCCTCGCCCCTGCTCTCGTCCGCGGTGTTCGTCGGCCCCGACGGGACGCCGCTGACCGGCGTCGACGCCGAGCGGGCCGGCCTGTCGTACGCGTCCGGCCTCGAGCCCAACCCCAAGCGCCGGATCGACGACGGGACGCTCTGGCTGGGGGAGCGTGAGGTCGGCGTCGTCGACCTGATCGGCGTCGTGCTCCGCCGGGTCGCGGAGGAGGCCTACCGGGTGACGGGGCGGTCACCGGCCGGGGTCGTGGTCACCCACCCGGCGGCCTGGCGGCAGGCCCGGCTGGGCTTGCTGGCGGCCGCGGCGGCGGCGGCCGGGCTCGGTGACGTGCGGTTCGTGCCCGAGCCGGTGGCGGCGGCGGCGTACTTCGTCCGGGTGCTCGGGCACGCGCTCCCGGCCGACCGGTGCCTCGTCGTCTACGACTTCGGTGCCGGGACGTTCGACGTCAGCGTCGTGCGCCCGGCCGGGCCGGGGTTCGAGGTCGTCGCGTCCGCGGGGTTGCCCGACGTCGGCGGGCTCGACCTGGACGCCGCGGTGGTCGCGCACGCCCGCGCGCTGACCGGGGGAGCGGCCGACGCCTGGTCGCGTCTCGACTGGCCGCAGACACCGGCCGACCAGCAGGCCCGGCACGCGCTCTGGCGCAGCGCCAAGGCCGCCAAGGAGCAGTTGTCGCGCCACCCGGCGGCCGATCTGCACGTGCCGCTCGTCGGCGCCGACGTCCGGGTGACGCGTGAGGAGTTCGAGAAGCTCGCGACCCCGCTGCTCGATCGCACGTCGGCGTTGACGCTGAGCGTGCTCCGCGAGGCCGGGGTCGCGCCGGAGCAGGTGGCCGGGGTGTTCCTGGTCGGGGGCTCGTCCCGGATCCCGCTGGCGGCCACGCTGCTGCACCGGACGCTACGCATCGCGCCGACCGCGCTCGACTACCCCGAACTCGTCGTCGCCGAAGGCAGCCTCCACGCACTCAACCCCCCGCCGTTCACGGCCGCCCCCGCGCCACCGGGCACCCAAGCGCCACCGCACCCCGGCGCCCCCGCAGCGCCGGTCCGCCGCTCTTCCCGAGCGTCCCGAGCGAGAAAACTGCTCGCCGCCGGAGCCGCCGTCGTCGTCGTCCTGGCGATCGTCGCGACGGTCGTCGTGCTCAAGTCGTTGGCCGACCCCGGCCCGATCACCGGCGCCACCAAGGGCCCCACCCTCACCGGCCACACCGACGACGTCACCGCGGTCGCGCTCGGCGGCCCGGACGGATCGCTGGTCGCCAGCGCCAGCGACGACGACACGATCAGGTTCTGGGGCGTCGAGACCGGCAAGAAGGACGGCCCCGACCTGACCGGCTTCTCGATCGCGCCGGACGAGATCGACTTCGACCCCGACGGCCGTCGCCTGCTGACGCTGTCGGGCTCCACCGTGCAGCTCTGGGACACCGAGAAGCGTCGCAACGCGTTCGACACGATCGACGAACTCGACACCGAGACCGGCCTGCCGAGCCCGGGCTCGATCGCCGACGTCGCGTTCGTCGACGGCGGCAAGCGGGTCCAGGCCGCGTTCTCCTACGGCTCGGTGCTCACCTGGAACACCTCCGACGGCAAGCGGGTCGGCACCTACCCGACCGTCGCCGGCCCGGACAAGCTGTTCTCCGACGTCGCGCTCAGCCCGGACGGCAAGCGGCTCGCCACCGTCGCGAGCAAGGACGGCCTGCGCGTCTACGACGTCGAGAAGAAGTCGCTGGTCGGCGGGGAGCTGAAGACCACGGACGGCTACTCCTCGTTCGATCACCTGACGTTCTCGCCCGACGGCACGCGCCTGGCCGTGACGAACTCCTACGACGTGGTCGTCTTCGACGTCGGCAGCGGCAAGGTCGTCGACACGTTCGAGGGCCACACCGGCTCGATCAACACGCTGGCGTTCAGCCCCGACGGCACGGTCCTCGCGTCGGCCGGCAACGACAACCGGATCCTGCTCTGGGACCTCGTCGCCCACCGCGAACTCACCACCGCGCTGACCGGGCACCAGAAGAAGACCGGCGATTCCACCAACTCGATCACCGGTCTGGCGTTCAGCGCCGACGGCAACCACCTGGCCAGCTCGAGCACCGACAAGACGGTCATCCTCTGGCGAATGACCCGGGACTGACTCCGCCGAACGAGTCCCGGAACGCGAGATCGACGCTGAATCGATTCGGCGGGACCGGTACGATGTGACCCGCGGCTCATCGATAGGCTCGACGTCGAGAATGACGTCTCGTCGCCGGTCGGGGGCCCACGGATCGCGGCCGTCGGAGGGGACGAATGAGCCGCACTAATTCATCGGCGAGGGAGTACGCGTGACCATCCGGGTAGGCATCAACGGGTTCGGACGTATCGGGCGCAACTTCTTCCGTGCCGCCCTTACGTCGGGCGCCGACATCCAGGTCGTCGGGGTCAACGACCTCACCGACAACGCCACGCTCGCGCACCTGCTCAAGTACGACAGCATCCTGGGCCGGCTGCCCGCCGAGGTGAAGGCCTCCGCGGACGAGATCACGGTCGGTGGCCAGACGATCAAGGCCCTCGAGGAGCGCGACCCGGCCAAGCTGCCGTGGGGCGACCTCGGCGCGGACGTCGTCATCGAGTCGACCGGCTTCTTCACCGACGCCACCAAGGCGAAGGCGCACATCGACGGCGGCGCGAAGAAGGTCATCATCTCGGCGCCGGCCAAGAACGAGGACGTCACGGTCGTCATGGGTGTGAACCACACCGACTACGACCCCGCGTCGCACCACATCATCTCGAACGCGTCCTGCACCACGAACTGCCTCGGCCCGCTGGCCAAGGTGCTCAACGACGAGTTCGGCATCGTCAAGGGCCTGATGACCACCGTGCACGCCTACACGCAGGACCAGAACCTGCAGGACGGCCCGCACAAGGACCTGCGCCGCGCTCGCGCCGCCGCGCTGAACGTGGTTCCCACCAGCACCGGTGCGGCCAAGGCCATCGGCCTGGTGCTGCCCGAGCTCAAGGGCAAGCTCGACGGCTACGCGCTGCGGGTGCCGATCCCCACCGGTTCGGCCACCGACCTCACGGTCGAGCTGGGCCGCGACGCCACGGTCGAGGAGATCAACGCCGCGTACCAGGCCGCCGCGAACGGCCCGCTGAAGGGCTACCTGTCCTACAACAGCGACCCGATCGTGTCGTCGGACATCGTCACCGACCCGGCGTCCTGCATCTACGACGCGCCGCTCACCAAGGTGATCGGCAACCAGGCCAAGGTCGTCGGCTGGTACGACAACGAGTGGGGCTACTCCAACCGTCTCGTCGACCTGGTCAACTACGTCGGCAAGACGCTCTGACGTGAAGAGCCTCGACGACCTGCTCGCCGAGGGGGTTGCGGGTCGGCGCGTCCTGGTACGCGCCGACCTCAACGTCCCGCTCGACGGGCAGCGGATCACCGACGACGGCCGCATCCGCGCGGTGCTGCCGACGATCACCGCGCTCCGCGACGCCGGCGCGAAGGTGGTCGTGTTCTCCCACCTCGGCCGCCCCAAGGGCGCACCCGACCCGAAGTACTCGCTGGAGCCCGTCGCCCAGCGTCTCGAGGAGCTGCTCGGCGCCCCGGTGACGTTCGCTACCGACACCGTCGGCCCGCAGGCCCAGGAAGCCGTCGCCGGCCTCGGCGACGGTGGGGTCGTGCTGCTGGAGAACCTCCGGTTCAACGCCGGGGAGACCAGCAAGGACGACGCCGAGCGGCGTGCGTTCGCGTCGGAGCTGAGCAACTTCGCCGGCCAGGACGGCGCCTACGTGGACGACGCGTTCGGCGCCGTGCACCGCAAGCACGCCAGCGTCTACGACCTGGCCGAGCTGCGGCCGGCCTACGCCGGTGGCCTGGTGCGGCGCGAGCTCGAGGTGCTGCGCACGCTCACCGGTCAGCCGGAGCGCCCGTACGTGGTCGTGCTCGGCGGCAGCAAGGTCTCCGACAAGCTCGGGGTCATCGACGCGCTGCTGCCCAAGGTCGACACGCTGCTCATCGGCGGCGGCATGTGCTTCACGTTCCTGGCCGCCCAGGGCCACGGCGTGGGCGACTCGCTGCTCGAGCAGGAGATGATCGACACCTGCAAGCGGCTGCTCTCCGAGGGCGGCGACAAGATCGTGCTGCCCACCGACGTCGTGCTCGCCGACGACTTCAGCGCCGACGCCAACACCAAGGTCGTTCCGGCCGACGCGCTCGAGGACGGTTGGAAGGGCCTGGACATCGGCCCGGAGTCGGTGGAGCTGTTCGCGGGCAAGCTGGCCGGCGCGAAGACCGTGTTCTGGAACGGCCCGATGGGCGTGTTCGAGCTCGCTCCGTTCGCGGACGGCACTCGCGGGGTGGCCGAGGCCGTCGCTTCGGTGGACGGCCTCACGATCGTCGGGGGTGGCGACTCGGCCGCCGCGGTCCGCCAGCTCGGCATCGACGAAGCCCGGTTCGGCCACATCTCCACCGGTGGCGGCGCCTCGCTGGAGTTCCTCGAAGGCAAGGAACTGCCCGGCGTCGCTGCACTCGAAAGGGCCTGACATGGCGAAGAAGGTCACCTTCGACCGGCGCCCGCTGATCGCGGGCAACTGGAAGATGAACCTGAACCACCTCGAGGCGATCTCGCTCACCCAGAAGGTGGCGATCAGCCTCACCGAGGAGCAGCTCGACCTCGTCGAGGTCGCGGTGATCCCGCCGTTCACCGATCTGCGCAGCGTCCAGACGCTCGTCGACGGCGACAAGCTGCTGCTCGTCTACGGTGCGCAGGACCTGTCGCCGTTCGACAGCGGGGCCTACACCGGCGACATCTCCGGTGCGATGCTGGCGAAGCTCGGCTGCACGTACGTGGTCATCGGCCACTCCGAGCGGCGCGAGTACCACAACGAGGACGACGCGCTGGTCAACGCGAAGGTCAAGGCCGCGTTCAAGCACGGGCTCACGCCGATCCTGTGCGTCGGCGAGGGCCTCTCCGTGCGCGAGGAGTCCCAGCACGTCTCGCACTGCACGTCGCAGCTCGACGCGGCGCTGGCGAAGATCCCGGCCGAGCAGGTCAAGGACATCGTCGTCGCGTACGAGCCGGTGTGGGCGATCGGCACCGGCAAGGTGGCCAGCCCGGAGGACGCGCAGGAGGTCTGCGCGGCGATCCGGGCGCGCCTGGCCGAGAAGTACTCGCCGGAGATCGCCGACGGGATCCGGATCCTCTACGGCGGCTCGGTGAAGGCCAAGAGCGTCGCCGGCATCATGGCGCAGCCCGATGTGGACGGCGCGCTGGTGGGCGGCGCGAGCATCGACGCGGACGAGTTCGCGACGATCGCCCGCTTCCCCGAGCACGCGACCGCGAGCTGAGCACGACACCCTCCGGCGGTTCGTCCCTGGTCATCGTGGTGGCCGGGGGCGAGCCGCCGGTCGCGTCCGTGGTGGCGGGCCTGCCGCGCGGCGCGTTCGTGGTGGCGGCCGATTCGGGTGTGGACGGCGCGCACGCGATCGGGCTGCGTGTCGATCTCGCGATCGGTGACTTCGACTCCGCGTCCGCCGACGCCGCCGACCGGGTCGAAGCCGCCGGTGGACGGGTCGAACGGTATCCGGCGGCGAAGGACGCGACCGACCTGGAGCTGGCGCTCGACGCGGCGCTGGCCCGGAAACCGTCCGGGATCGTCGTGCTCGGGGGTGCCGGGGGCCGGTTCGACCACTGGCTCGCGGTGGCGTTCCTGCTGGCGTCGCCGCTCTACGCCGGGGTGGCGATCCAGGCCCGCTGGGCCGAGGCGACGGTGACCGTGGTGCGGTCCTCGGAAGTCACCCTGAGCGGGCACCCGGGCGACATCCTCACGCTGCTCCCGGTGCACGGGCCCGCGCGAGGCGTGCGTGCCGAGGGCGTCGAATGGCCCCTCCACGACGAGGATCTGGCACCGGGCACGACTCGCGGTGTCTCCAACGTCCTCACGCGCACCACCGCCCGGGTGAGTGCGCGTGAGGGGGTCCTGCTAGCCGTTCAGCCGGTCTCGCCGCGCACCGAGTAGGCGCTCAGACGGTCGATCGCCAGCGTGGTCGCGGCCACCGCCAGTACCGCCGTGGCGAGCACCGCGTAGAGCGCCGACAGGTTCGCCGTCACCAGATCGGTGGACGCGACCCGGTCGCCCACCGCGACCGCGAACTGGCGGATGCTCAGCCACCGCACCCCGGACAGGATGCTGACCAGCGTCCCCTCCCAGATCACCAGGTAACCCAGGGCGATCAGCACCGGCCGCCGGCTCACGACGCTCAGGGCCACGAACAACGTGCTGTACGCGACCGTGCCGACGAACGCACCGACCGCCAGCCCGACGCCGAGCCGGGGCGAGTCCACGATCACGCCGGCGACGAACATCGGCACCGCGGTGGCCAGCGTGGTGATGCCGATCGCGACGGCCAGCTTCGTCAGCACGATCGTGCCGCGCGGGACCGGCGTGGTCAGGATCGTGACCGCACTGCCGTCCTCCAGCTCCGAGCCGAGCACACCGGTGCCGACGATCATCGCGATCAGCGGCAGCACGACCGCGAACCCGACCTGGGTCAGCACCGGGTCGGCCCACCGATCGGGCGAGACCCCCGATGCCCGCCCGATCAGCGTCGCCACGATCAGCAGCAGCGGCAGCGGCAGCAGCAGGAAGAAGCGACGCCGGCCGAGCAGCCCGCGAGTGGTGATCCGAGCGATCACTCCGGCGACAGCCATCACTGGCCTCCTTCGATGAGGTACGAGAAGACGCTCTCCAGCGACTCGTCGGCCGGAAGCACCTGGTAGAGCCGCACTCCGGCGGCGCGGGCCGTCGACGGCAGCGCGCGGGTGAACGCGCCGTAGTCGCGGGCCCGCACCAGCAGCCCCGGCGGCTCCAGTTCGATGCCGGAAACACAGTCCAGGCCCAGCAACGCGACGCCCAGCGCGCGGTCGTCGCTGGAGGCGAGCCGGAACTCGTGCGGACGCTGTGTCATCAACCGTCGGATCGCGCGGTGATCGCCGGACGCGGCGAGACGGCCGGCCACCATCACCTGGATCTGCTGGGAGACCTGCTCGACCTCCTCCAGGATGTGCGAGCTGAACAGCACCGTCCGGCCGTCCGAACCCATCTGGTGCAGCAGCTCCATGAGCTCCAGGCGCTGCCGGGGGTCCATGCCGTTGAACGGTTCGTCGAGCAGCAGGACGGCCGGGTCGTGCACCAGCGCGGCCGCCACCCGGGCGCGCTGGCGCATGCCCTTGGAGTAGGTCGCGATCCGCCGGTCGGCCGCGCTGCCCAGCCCCACCATCGCGATCGCCCGGTCCGCGGCGGCCCGCGGGTGCGGCAGCTTGTGTAGCTTCGCGGTGGCCTCGACCAGCTCCCGGGCGGACAGGAAGCCGTACGTGTCCTCGCGGTCGACGACCAGCCCGAGCGACGCGTAGATCCCCGGGTTGCGCCAGACCGGGGCGCCGCCCAGCTGGATCGAACCCCGGGACGGCTGCAGGAGACCGGCCATCAGGTGCAGCAGCGTCGTCTTTCCGGCTCCGTTCGGGCCGAGCAGGCCGGTGACGCCGGTACCGATCGACATCGAGATGTCGTTGACCGCGACGACGTTGCCGAACCAGCGCGACACTCCGTCGATCTCGAGCACGGTCTGCGCCGGAGCCTCGGATCGCGTGACGGTATCCGCAGTCATGCCGGAACCTTTCGGTATCGGGCCACCAGCAGCGCGGTGCAGGCGGCGATGACGACGACGGCGTACACCAGCAGCAGGGGCCCGTGGACGACCTGGTCGTCGCTGTACGGGACCTTGCCGTCCGCGTAGAGCCAGACGCTGAGGTAACTCAGTGCGGTCGGCGGGCTGACCATCGAGACCAGCTCGGTCGTTCCCTCGCTGCCGCCCAGCTCCTGGGCGAGGCCGACCGCCGGAAGCGCGATGAGGAACACCGCGACGACCGCCGCGGCGGCGATCGCCCGGCGTCGGATCAGGGCCGCCACCAGCAGGGAGATCGTCGTCAGGACGAGCGCGTGGGTGGCGGCGTGGGCGAGGCCCTGCGCCGTGTCCACCGCGGCGTCACCGACGCCGCTCGCGCCGTCCTTGGTGGAGAGCGCCCCGCCCGCGAACATGATCAGCAGCGGACCGGCCAGCACCAGGAAGATCGCGGTGACCGCGCCGCCCAACCGGGCCAGCGCGTAGTCCGAGCGCCGCAGCGGCCGGGCCAGGTACAGCCCCAGCACCCGGGTCTGCTGGTCCCGGGAGGTCAGCTCGGGCGCGACCGCGGCCAGCAGCAGGATGACCAGCGTCGCCATGTTGTCGACGAACTGGGGACCGTCCATCACGGCCTCGCCGGTCTGCGCCTTGATCGCGGTCATGACCACCGCGACGGCGGCGATGATGCCGATGATCGTCCAGCTGAAGATCTTCGCCTTCACCCCGCGGCCGAGACCGAACGCGGTGCGCACGGTGTGGGCGTAGAGCGTGCGGAACGCGTACCCGCGGCCGAGCCGCGGCCCGGTGTACCGCCGGTACCCGAGATCATGGATGACGCCGGTGGTCACGAGGCCCTCGCAAAGAGTTCGGCGACGCGGTGGCGCCGCTGGTCCAACCGGTGCAGTGCCAGATGGAGGTCCGCGACGGCGTCCAGGATCTGGTCGTAGGTACGCGGGTCGACGAGCGGCACGACGACGGTACGCCCGTCGTGGGTGGCCTCGACCTCACGCGAACGCAGCAGCTCGGCGAGCGCGGCGGCCCCTCCGGCCCTACGCCCCCCGCCCGCCCGCCCGGAATCGGAAGAAGATTCTTCGACCTCGACGACCAGCTCGTCCTGCCCGGCGGTCATCGCGTCGACGCGGTCGGCGCGGAGCAGCTTGCCGCCGTCGAGCGCCACCAGGTAGTCGCAGATCCGCTCGATCTCACCGAGCAGGTGCGAGCAGATCACCACCGTGATGCCGAACTCGGCCCCGATCCGGCGGACCAGGTCGAGCATCGCGTCCCGGCCGGCCGGGTCGAGGCCGTTCGTCGGCTCGTCGAGCAGCAGCAGGTCGGGGTCGTGCACCAGCGCCTGCGCGAGTTTCACCCGCTGCTTCATGCCGGTGGAGTAGCCGCCGATCTGCCGGTAGCGCTCCTCGTAGAGGCCGACGTGCCGGAGCGTCTCGGAGGCCCGCTCCCGCGCGGTCGCTTTCGGCAGCCCGCTCATCCGGCCGAAGTGCGTGACCAGCTCGGCCGCGGAGATGTCCGGCGGCAGGCAGTCGTACTCGGGCATGTAGCCGACCCGGGCGCGCACGAGCTCGCCGTCGACGGTGGGGTCGAGCCCCAGGACCTCGATGGTGCCGCTGGAGGGCGGCAGCAGCCCGAGGACGATCTTCAGGAACGTCGACTTCCCGGCGCCGTTCGCACCGACGAGGCCGACCACACCGCCGGTCGTCTCCGTACCGGAGACCACTGCGGAGTCGATCGTGACGGACAGGTCATCAAGCGCCCGTACGCCACCGTCGTACTGTTTCGCCAGGGATCGAGTCGTTATGACGGTCACGGCGGGTAACTGTAGGGAGTCCTACACCGGCGGCACATCGGGAATACCCCTGAGCCGCGTCCCTGGGAATCTCCGCCGGAGGAACGACAAGCCCGTTGCCCGCGGGGGTGTCGCGCGGGCAACGGGCGGCAACCGAGCGACAGATCCCGGACCGACCCCGCCGGTAAACCGGTCCGGTGGGTCCTCCCGCTCGGAGACTGTTACCGCCAGAGGGCGGGGTCGATCTGGATCTGGAACGGCTCTTCGAGCGTGAACAGATCGCGGTGCTCGGTGGGCTTCTCGTAGGTCTTGTTGCCGCCGAGGCGATAGGCGTAACAAATGACCTCGGGCTCGGTCTCCAGCCGCAGATACAGCGGAATTCCCCAGGCCGCGTACACCGCCACCTTGGTGGTGCGGTCGGGCGTGTAGGAATGCCGCGACACCACCTCGGCCGCGAGCGAGACCTCGTGCGGATGCGCCCAGCCGCGGTGCGCACCTCGCCGGGTCAGTTCACGCGGAACGACGAGGATGTCGGGAGCCCGCAGCTCGGCCACCACCCGGCCGTCGTAGATCCGGACCTCGCCCTCCTGGACCGGCCAGTACTGGCTCGGGCACTGCTCTTCGAGGACGTTCGCCAGCCGGCGGCACGCTTCCTGGTGCCAGAACGTGGGCCGGGGCGAGACGACCAGCCGGCCGTCCTCGATCTCGTAGTGCACGCCCTCCGGGACCTGCACCAGCTCTTCGTCGGACCATCCGTCCGGGGGTTCGTAGAGTCCTACCGCGGCTGTCATGCCGGTCACCGTAGGGACTGGTGTGAGCGCTGGTGATCCCTCCACGTATAGCTATGCGTCCCGCGTGCATCAGCCCGACGCTCCAAGCACGCTAAGTCAGTGCAACGCACCCAGGTCGATTCGAATCGGGTACGGATCCTCTGTCTCGAAAACGTCGGTGTGCTCCACCGGAGTGCGATACGTCTTGGATTCCGGATCCAACCGGTACTCGTAGAGTGCGACCGAAGGCTCACGCTCGATGCGAAGGTAGAGCCCGATTCCCCATTCGGCGTAAACTCCGACCTTGGTGATGCGGTCGGCCACTTTCGAACCGGACGAGACGATCTCGGCGGCGACCGGGACTTCGTCGGGCTTGATCCATCCCCGCGGAGCATTCCGCTCCCGAAGAGCGCGCGGAAGCACCATCACGTCAGGTATTCGGCGCTGCACGATGAATCCGTCATCATTCTTCACGCGGATTTCGCACTCGTAGAGGGCGATCAGTTCGCGGGGGCAATGTTCGCGGAGGGCGGCCGTGACCACGAATCCGGCATCCTGGTGCCAGGGAATTGGCTGCGGGGTCACCCTGAGGTTTCCGTCCTCGATCTCGTAACGCACGCTCTCCGGAATTTCGTCGAGCATGTCGTCGGTCCACCCCACCGGCCCGGGCCTGGTGCTCAGGCTTTGGAAACCTGCTGTGGCTGTCATGAGATCGAAGCTATCGGGTTCCTCGACGGAATCGGCATCCCGGAACGTATCTGTGGATAGCGAGCGGTATAGGTTCTCGCGGACCCGCTTTCGGTAAACGATCGCCTCGGGATTCGGCTCGATCGGGTCGTCTCTATCCACAGATCGAGGTTATCCCTTGACGGCGGCGGCCCGGCCCCCTTCGAGGGATGCCGGGCCGCTGGCGGAACGTGCGGGGATCAGGACGGGAGGCTGGCTACTCCGGGGGCCAGGAAGCGCTGGCCGGTCACCTTCTCCGCGACGCCGACCCGGTCCAGGTACGGCGTGATGCCGCCGAGGTGGAACGGCCACCCGGCGCCGAGGATCATGCACAGGTCGATGTCCTGCGCGGCCGCGACCACGCCCTCGTCGAGCATCAGCCGGATCTCCTCGGCCAGCGCCGCCAGCGCCCGCTCGCGGATCTCGTCGGCGCTGGGGCCGCCACCCCGCGGCCCGTACAGCGCCGCGACGTCGGCGTCCACGACCGGCGCGCCCGACGACCAGTCGAGGAACGCGGTCTTGCGCGCCTCCACCACCTTGCGCATGTTCTCCGACACGTAGAACCGCTCCGGGTACGCCGAGTGCAGCGTCTCGGACACGTGCAGCGCGATCGCCGGGCCCACCAGCTGCAGCAGCAGGAGCGGGCTCATCGGCAGCCCCAGCGGCTCCAGCGCCCGGTCGGCCTCGAGCAGGTCGGTGCCCTCGTCGATCGCAGCCGTGACCTCACCCAGGAAGCGGGTCAGCAGCCGGTTGACCACGAACGCCGGGGCGTCCTTGACCAGCACGCACGACTTGCCCAGCGTCTTGCCGACCGCGAACGCGGTGGCCAGCGACGCGTCGTCGGTCTGCTCGGCGCGCACGATCTCGAGCAGGGGCAGCACCGCGACCGGGTTGAAGAAGTGGAACCCGACGACCCGCTCCGGATGCTGCAGCGTCGACGCCATCTCGGTGACCGAGAGTGACGACGTGTTCGTCGCGAGCACGCACGAGGGCGACACCACGGCCTCGACGTCGGCGAACACCTGCTGCTTGACGCCGATCTCCTCGAACACGGCCTCGATGACGAAGTCGGCGTCGGCGAACGCGTCCTTGGTCAGCGAGCCGGTCACCAGCGCCTTGAGCCGGTTGGCCTTGTCCGGGGAGACCCGCTTGCGCGTCAGCAGCTTGTCGATCTCGCCGTGCACGTAGGCGACGCCCTTGTCCAGGCGTTCCTGGTCGAGGTCGGTCAGCACGACCGGCACCTCGAGCTTGCGCGCGAACAGCAGCGCGAGCTGACCGGCCATCAGGCCGGCGCCGACGACCCCGACCTTGGTCACGGGACGGGCCAGCGAACGGTCCGGCACGCCCACCGGCCGCTTGGCCCGCTTCTGCACCAGGTCGAACGAGTACAGGCCGGCGCGCAGCTCGTCGCCCATGATCAGGTCGGCGAGCGCCTCGTCCTCGGCGGCGGTGCCGTCCTCGAACGTCGACGTCTTGGCCGCGGCGATCAGGTCGAGCGCGCGGTAGGGCGCGGGGGAGGCGCCGTGGACCTTGCCGTCCGCGACCGCGCGGCCCCAGGCGACGGCGTCGTCCCAGGCCTGGCCGCGGTCCACCGCCGGGCGTTCGACCACGACGTCGCCGCGGAGCACCCCGGCCGCCCATTCGATCGACCGCTCCAGGAAGTCGGCCGGCTCGAACAGCGCGTCGCCGATGCCCAGCTCCAGGTACTGCTTGGGCTTGAGCATCTTGTTCTGGTTGAGCGCGTTCTCGACGATCACCGTCACCGCGTTGCCGGCGCCGATCAGGTTCGGCAGCAGCCAGGTGCCGCCCCAGCCCGGTACCAGGCCGAGGAACACCTCGGGCAGCGCCAGCGCGGCCGCGCCGGAGGAGACCGTGCGGTAGTCGCAGTGCAGGCCGATCTCGATGCCGCCACCCATCGCGGCGCCGTTCACGAACGCGAACGTCGGCACCGACGCGTTGCGGAGCCGGGCGAACGCCGCGTGCCCGAGCCGGGCGATGGCCAGGCCCTGCGAGCGGTCGGTGATCCGTCCGACGCCCGACAGGTCCGCGCCGACCGCGAAGACGAACGGCTTGCCGGTGACGGCGATCGCCTTCACGCCCGGCGACCGCGCCTCGATCTCGTCCAGAGCGGTGTTCAGCGAGGCCAGCCCGCCCGGGCCGAACGTCGACGGACGCGTGTGGTCCTTGCCGTTGTCCAGCGTGATCAGCGCGATCTCGCCGTCCAGGCCGGGCACGCTCAGGTACCGGACGAAGGCGTTGGTCACGACCTCGTCAGCAAAATCCGGCGTCGTCACTTGGTGCCCTCCCAGTTCGGGTTCTCCCAGATGACCGCCCCGCCCATGCCGATGCCGATGCACATCGCGGTGAGGCCGTAACGCACGTCCGGACGCTCCGCGAAGTGCCGCGAGAGCTGGGTGAAGAGCCGGACGCCGGAGGACGCCAGCGGGTGCCCGATCGCGATCGCGCCGCCCCACGGGTTGACGCGCTCGTCGTCGTCGGCGATGCCGAAGTGGTCGAGCAGCGCGAGCACCTGCACCGCGAACGCCTCGTTGAGCTCGAACAGGCCGATGTCGTCGATGCTCAGGCCGGCCTTCGCGAGGGCCTTCTCGGTGGCCGGCACCGGGCCGATGCCCATCACCTCGGGCTCGACACCGACGTACGCGAACGACACCAGGCGGGCACCGATCGGCAGCCCCAGGGAAACGGCCACGTCCTCGGCGGCCAGGATGCTCGCGGTCGCGCCGTCGTTCAGGCCGGCCGCGTTGCCCGCGGTGATCCGGCCGTGCGGGCGGAACGGGGTCTTGAGCCCGGCCAGGCCCTCCAGCGTGGTCTCCGGGCGCGGCGGCTCGTCGGCCGTGGCCAGGCCCCAGCCCTTCTCCGCGCCGCGGGTGGCGACCGTCACCAGATCCTGCTGGATCTTGCCGTTGGCGAGCGCCTTCGCGTACTTCTGCTGGCTGCCGAGCGCGAACGCGTCCGCCCGCTCCCGGGTCAGGTGCGGGAAGCGGTCGTGCAGGTTCTCCGCGGTCTGGCCCATGACCAGCGCGGAGGTGTCCACGATGCGCTCGGAGATGAACCGCGGGTTCGGGTCGACGCCCTCGCCCATCGGGTGCCGGCCCATGTGCTCGACACCACCGGCGATCGCGACGTCGTACGCGCCGAACGCGATGCCGCCGGCGACGCTGGTGGCCGCGGTCATCGCGCCGGCGCACATGCGGTCGACCGCGAAGCCGGGTACCGACTTCGGCAGCCCGGCCAGCAGCGCGGCGGTGCGGCCGATCGTGAGGCCCTGGTCACCGGTCTGGGTGGTGGCCGCGATGGCCACCTCGTCGATGCGCTCCGGCGGCAGCGACGGGTTACGGCGGAGCAACTCGCGGATGGTGCGGATCACGAGGTCGTCGGCGCGCGTCTCGGCGTAGATCCCCTTCGGCCCGGCCTTGCCGAACGGGGTGCGGACGCCGTCGACGAAGACCACGTCACGGCTCTGACGGGACACAGGTCCTCCACGGATTGGAAGTATCTGCCACGAATGCTACTCGCCGGTAACACCGGCCGGTAACGCACTCAAAACGTGTGACGCGGCACACCGCCCATGTAACACGGCGTCGGGTGCTCGTCCCCTCGCCGCTAGGGTGGAGGCGTCGCGACTGGCGCAGTCAAAGGTGGAAGCAACCACCGGGAAGCGACATGGATCCCGTACGAAAACACCGTGCGCCTGGGTGGCGGGGCTGACGACATCAGGGAGCTTTTCGATGACGCTCAACCAACCGCCCACCCCGCATCTCGCCGCGGAGGACCCGGACGTCGCCCGGCTCGTCGAGGCCGAGGCCCAGCGCCAGCAGGACACGATCCGGCTGATCGCGTCGGAGAACTACGTGTCGGCGGCCGTGCTCGAGGCCACCGGGTCGGTGTTCACGAACAAGTACTCCGAGGGCTACGCCGGCAAGCGGTACTACGAGGGCCAGCAGCAGGTCGATCCGCTCGAGGAGCTGGCGATCGCCCGCGCGAAGGCCGTCTTCGGCGCCGAGCACGTCAACGTGCAGCCGTACTCCGGCTCACCGGCGAACCTCGCGATCTACCTCGCGGTGCTCAAGCCGGGCGAGACCGTGCTGGGCATGGGCCTGCCGAGCGGCGGCCACCTCACCCACGGCTGGAACGTGTCGGCCACCGGCAAGTGGTTCAACGCCGTGCACTACGGGGTCCGCAAGGAGACCGGCCGGGTCGACCTGGACGAGGTGCGTGACCTCGCGCTGAAGGAGCGCCCCAAGCTCATCTTCTGCGGCGGCACCGCGGTGCCGCGCACCATCGACTTCGCCGGCTTCGCCGCGATCGCGAAGGAGGTCGGTGCGGTGCTCGCGGCCGACGTCGCGCACATCGCCGGGCTCATCGCCGGCGGCGCGCACCCGTCGCCGGTCGGCCACGCCGACATCATCTCGACGACCACGCACAAGACCCTTCGCGGTCCGCGCGGCGCGATGCTCATGTCCACCGACGAGTGGGCGAAGCCGCTGGACAAGGCCGTGTTCCCGGGCCTGCAGGGCGGGCCGCACAACCACACCACGGCGGCGATCGCGGTCGCGCTGAAGGAGGCGGCGACGCCGGAGTTCTCGGCGTACGCGCACCAGATCGTGGCCAACGCCAAGGCGCTCGCCGACGCACTGGCCGAGCGCGGCTTCGACCTGGTGTCCGGCGGCACCGACAACCACCTGATCCTGGCCGACCTGTCGCCCAAGGGCATCGGCGGCAAGCCGGCCGCGAAGGCGCTCGACCGGGCCGGCATCGAGCTGAACTACAACACGGTGCCGTTCGACCCGCGCAAGCCGTTCGACCCGTCCGGCATCCGGATCGGCACCGCGGCGGTCACCACGCGCGGGCTCGGGGTCGCGGAGATGCCGCTGATCGCGGACTTCATCGACCGCGCCGTAGCCGCCGAGGGCGACGACTCCGCCCTCGACGCGATCGCCGCCGAGGTCCGCGCCCTCCTGGCGTCGTTCCCGGTTCCCGCCTGACCCGAGTGGTCCCGTTCGGGCGGGTCGGAACCCGCCCGAACGGGACCGCTACGCGGTGGCCAGCGCCTCGAGGAGGCCCGGGCCTACCAGGGCTATCTGCCACTCGCGGGCGCCCAGGGTGCGGAGGGCCTGCTCGACGCCGTCGAGGTCGACCGGGTCGGGCGGTGACCAGCAGAGCCGGCGGACGGTGTCGGGCGAGATCAGATTCTCGGCCGGCACGTTGTGCTCGGTCGACAGGCCGCTGACCACCGCTTTCGCCCGGGTGAGGCGGGTCGCCGCCGCCGGGTCGCGGTCGGCCCAGCGGTGGGCCGGCGGTGGTCCGTCCCCGCCGGTCGCGGTCGTCGGCAGCTCGTCCTGCGCCAGCGCCCGTGCCGACGCCAGCGCCCCCAGCCACGTCCCGGCCAGCCGTCGCGTCGCCCGCCCCGAGTACACCGGCAGCGAGAGCAGCGCCCGTTCGTCCGCGGGGTCGGCCTGCGCGGCGGCCACGATCGCCGAATCCGGCAGCACCCGCCCCGGCGCCAGGTCGCGGCGGCGGGCGATCTCGTCCCGGGCCTCCCAGAGCGCACGCACCCGCGCCAGCCCCCGGGCGGTACGCACCCGGTGGATCCCGGACGTCCGCCGCCACGGCTCGGCCCTCGGTGCCGGCGGCTTGCTCGCCACCAGCGCGGCGAACTCCTCCTCGGCCCACGCCTGCTTGCCCTGACGCTCCAGCTCCTCGGCGAGCGCGTTACGCAGCTCCACCAGCAGTTCGACGTCGAGCGCCGCGTAGGTCAGCCACTCGACCGGCAGCGGACGCGTGCTCCAGTCCGCCGCGGAGTGGCCCTTCTCCAGCGTGCGGCCCAGCACCCGCTCGGTCATCGCCCCGAGACCCACCCGCTCGAACCCGGCCAGCCGCCCGGCGAGCTCGGTGTCGAAGAGCTTGCGCGGACGCAGCCCCAGCTCCGCGAGGCAGGGCAGGTCCTGCGAGGCGGCGTGCAGCACCCACTCGGTGTCGACGATCGCGGCGTCGACCACCGCCAGGTCGTCGAACGGGAGCGGGTCGATCAGCACCGTGTGGCCGGCCGTCTCCCCGCCGCGCCGCAGCTGCACCAGGTAGGCGCGCTGGCCGTAGCGGTAGCCGGAGGCGCGCTCGGCGTCGACCGCGACCGGCCCGCTCGCCGCGGCCAGGCGCGCTGCCGCCTCGGCGAGCGCGTCGGCGGTGTCGACCGGCTCCGGCGTGCCGTCACGCGGAACCAGCAGCGGCACCGGAGCGGGAGGTTCGTCGACCGACCCGGTCGTCGGGCGCAACGTCGGCTGCTCCGTGTGGTCTGCACCCATGTTCGCCGCGTCGTTCACGCCTTCACCGTAGCGAGACGGTCGGTCGCGGTGGGTGTCGGCACGCTCGATGGACCCCCGAGCGGGGGTCCGACCGGCGTCGGATGCACGTCAGAACCCCTGTGACGTGTCGACCCGGTCGACGCCGATCAGTACGGTGAGGTCTGGTAAGCCGGTGGAGAAGGGCAGCTCACGATGTCAGACCGCGGGGACGACACGTCCGCTGCGCCCGCAACGCACGGTGCACCGACCGGCCCGTTACCGGGCCCGCGGCCGCCGGTCAGTGGCTGGCCGCAACCCTCCCAGTACAGCGGCTCGCCGGTGCCCCCGCCGACGCCGAGCCAGACCACGGGCCCGGCGCCGAGCCGCCCGACCGAAGCGTTCGCCCACCCCACCAGCTCCTTCGCCCCGCCGACCAACGGGTACGGCGCGTTCGGCACCACCGCGCCGGAGTCCGCCCCGCCGGCCTCGGCGCCCCCGTACGGCACCGGCTACCCGCACCCCGGCACGCCGGCCCCCGGCTCCGGGTTCCCCGGCAGCGGTTTTCCCGGCTCGGGTGGTCCGACCAGCGCGGCGCCGTTCGGGTCCGGGCCGCCCGGCGGCGGGTTACCCCCGGCGCGTGCCGACCGGGGCCCGCGGCCGTTCGGCCTGATCGGGCTGGTGCTCGCGATCGTGCTGCTGATCGTCGTCATCGTGCAGGGCGTTTTCCTGGTGAACCTCTCCGGGGACCTGGACGACGCCCAGGCGGCGCAGACCAAGGCCGAGACCGCGTCGGCCAAGGACCGCGAGGACGCGTCGAACCTCACCAAGCGGGTGCAGTCCCTCGAGGAACGCACCGAGGGCACGCTCAACTCCACCGCGGTCGCCAAGAAGGTGCTGCCGTCGGTGTTCAGCGTGCGCGCCGGTCAGGCCACCGGCACCGCGTTCGCGTTCGCCACCGCCCCCGGCGGCGGCACGCTGCTGATCACGAACTACCACGTCGTCGACTCGCTGGTCTCCTCCGGCGGGAAGAACGCGACGATCACCCGCGACTCGGAGACCTACCCGGTCACGATCGAGCAGACCGACAAGAACCGCGACCTGGCCGTCCTGAAGACGAAGGCGAAGTTCACCCCGCTCAAGCCGTCCGAGGAGGAGGTGGAGCCGGGTGACCCGGTGATCGTCGTCGGTGCGCCGCTCGGTCTGACCGACACCGTCACCACCGGCGTGGTCAGCGCGATCCGCGACGACGTCGAGGGCCTGGCGACGCGGGTCATCCAGTTCGACGCCGCGATCAACCCCGGCAACTCCGGCGGGCCGGTGATCAACGCCGAGGGCGAGGTCGTCGGCATCGCGCAAGCCAAGATCATCGCCGAGGGAGCCGACGGGCTCGGCCTCGCCATCCCCATCGGCGAGGCCTGCAAGGGCCTCCTCTCCTGCTGAACCGCCACCTGAACGACCCTGGAGGCACCCGTGTCCGACCCGGGCTACGGCAACCAGAACGGCCCCTACCAACCAGGTTCCCCCTACCCGACCGACCCGCGCGCCACGCCACCGCCGGCGGCCGACCCGTGGGCCCAGCCCGCCGCGAGCCCGTTCCCGGCGACGTCCGGCACCCCTGACGAGTACGCCGCGCCGGTGTCGGGGGCCGAGTACTCGGTGCCGGGGCTCGCCCCCCAGCCGGTTCCGCCCACGTCCGCGCCGCCGACCGCAGTGCCCGGCCACGCACCCGCGCCGGTGTCGGCACCCCCACCTCCGTCGGCACCGCCGCACCCCGGGGTGCCCAATTACGGGCGGCCGGCGTCCGCCGGCTACGGCCCGGCCTACGCCACCGGGCCGATCCCGACCGGCGGTTACCCCACCGCGCCGTTACCCGGTGCGGCCGAGGTGGGCCCGTCGGCGGTCGGACGTCCGCCGGGCGGCCGGAACCGGCTGGTGGCGATCCTCGGGGCGGCCACCGCGGTGCTGCTCGTCGTCGGTCTCACGATGAGCGGGCTGTACATCGCCAAGAACGGCGAGCAGAACGACACCCAGGCCAAGCTCACCGCGGCCGAGAAGACGATCGAGGAGCGCGACTCCAAGGTCTCGACGCTGGAGAAGGACCTCACCGACACCAAGACCAAGCTGACGAACACCGAGCAGCAGCTCGACGGCACGAAGGACTCGCTGGGCACCGCGAACTCCGACAAGCAGATCATCGCCAAGTGCCTGAAGCTCGTCATCCAGGCGCTGGACGCGATCGGCAAGGGCGACAAGGCCAAGACCGACTCGCTGATCGCCCAGCTCGACGCGCCCTGCACGAAGGCCGAAAAACTCCTACCGGCGGAGTAGACGCTCTCAAGCCGAGTTGTGGTGGGCCGCCAGGAGCGTGACTCCGGGCGGGGGGAGGCCGGCCGTCGAGGCCAGCAGGCCGCACCAGGCGTCCAGGTGGGGCGCCAGGTCGGGTGCGGTGTCGAGCATCGGCGTCCAGGACGCGCGTACCTCGACGTCCGAGCTGGTCGGCGGCCCGGCCAGATCGCCGAACCGGGTGGAGCTGACCTGCGTCACGGTGCCGCCGATGGCCCCGTACCGGGCGCCGGCCAGGTCGAGGGCGTCGAGGAGCCAGCTCCAGCCGACCGCGGCGAGCATCGGGTCGGTGCCCATCTCGGATTCCAGCTCCGCGGTGACGTACGAGACCACCCGCCAGTGCCCGTCCCAGGCCTCCTGGCCGGACGGGTCGTGCAGGACGATCAGCCGGCCGGTGGCGACCTCCTCGTCGCCGCGGACGACGGTTCCGGAGAGGGCGAAGCTGCGCGGGGCGAGCCGCTGCGGTGCCGGCACCTCCTCGAGGAGGATTTCCGGCCGGGTCCGAACCGCGCGCAACGTCGCCACGGCGCGTGCGAAGGGGTCAGGCTCGGCGCCGTCGGGGGCCATGCTCCAGAGCGTAGGGGGAGCGGCGGAGGCCGCGCAGCGCGGCGCGCCGTTCGCCGGCCGTGCGGGCGTGCGTCCGCGGATCCGCGGACCGGGCCGACGACGACCGCGCCACCACGGGTCGCGGGCGAACGCTCCGCCGGACGGCGACGCGCGCCGCCGTGAAACCATGGCCGACATGACCGACACCGCAACGCCCATCGGCGGCACGCCGCGCCCCGCGGTCGATCTCGGCTCGGACGCCGCAGCGCGGCAGGTCACCGGGCGTGCGCCGGTACCCGCCGAGCTGGCCGACGGGCCGTTCCTGCGGGCCTGCCGACGCGAGTCGGTGACGCACACGCCGGTGTGGTTCATGCGTCAGGCCGGCCGGTCCCTGCCCGAGTACCGCAAGCTGCGCGAGGGCATCGGCATGCTCGATTCCTGCCGCCGGGCCGACCTTGTGACCGAGATCACGCTGCAGCCGATCCGGCGTCACCACGTCGACGCGGCGATTTTCTTCTCCGACATCGTCGTGCCGCTGATCGCGGTCGGGGTGGGGCTCGACATCGTCGCCGGGGTGGGCCCGGTCGTCGACGAACCGTTCGGCTCGGCCGCCGACCTCGAGCGGCTGCGTCCGCTGGAGCCCGACGACGTCCCGTACGTCACCGAGGCGGTCGGCACGCTCGTCGGCGAGCTGGGGGCCACCCCGCTGATCGGTTTCGCCGGTGCGCCGTTCACGTTGGCGAGCTACCTGGTGGAGGGCGGCCCGTCCCGGACGCACGCCCGCACCAAGGCCCTGATGTACGGCGAGCCCGAGCTCTGGCACGCGCTCTGCGACCGTCTCGCGACGATCTCGTCGGCGTTCCTGCGCGTGCAGATCGCGGCCGGTGCGTCCGCGGTGCAGCTGTTCGACTCGTGGGCCGGAGCGCTGTCGGAGGCCGACTACCGCACGTACGTGCAGCCGCACTCGGCCCGGGTGCTGGCCGAGGTCGGGGCCACCGGGGTACCGCGCATCCACTTCGGGGTGGGTACCGCCGAGCTCCTCCCGGCCATGGCCGAGGCCGGGGCCGACGTGGTCGGCGTGGACTGGCGTACGCCGCTGGCCACCGCGTCCAGCCGGGTCGGCCCCGACCGCGCGGTGCAGGGCAACCTCGACCCCGCGGTGCTGCTGGCCGACGAGCGGGTAGTGGCCGAGCACGTCCGGCGGGTGCTCGCGGACGGGGCCGCCGCACCGGGGCACATCTTCAACCTGGGGCACGGCGTGCTGCCGGAGACCGACCCGGGTGTGCTCACCCGGGTCGTCGAGCTCGTCCACGAGCACTCCCGCCGCGAGGGCTGAGCCGGGCCGGAGCCCGGCTCAGCCACGGTCAGGAGGTGGGCCGCTCCGGGCCGTCCGTCGGCGCCGGAGCCGCTGGCTCCTGGGGTGAGGGAGCGCCCGGAGCCGGTGTTCCGGCCGGCACCGGAGCGGGTTCGGCGGCCGGGTCCGGCGCCCGGAGGAACCGGTAGAGGTCCGACGGCGCGGGGGACACCGGAGCGGGGCGGCGCGGACGGTAACGGCGCAGCGCCCACCAGAGCGGCACACCGATGATCGCGAACCCGATCAGGAACGGCGCGAGCCACCCGAGGATCGTCAGCAGCACGACGACGGTCGTGACGAACGCGCTCCAGCCGTTCTGCAGGCCGACGAGCAGCCCGCGCTCCTGCTTCGGCTCGGGCTTCGGCGGCGCCGACGGCTCGGTGAGCGACAGCGTGATCGTCGAGTACGAGACCTGGTCGGTGAGCGAGCGCTTGGCCGCCTCGGAGGTCGCCAGCTCGCTCTCCCGCGTGGTCAGCTCGCGCTCGATCGTCGTCAGCTCGGTGATCGACGTGGCCCGCCGGAGCAGCGCCCTGACCCGGCTGACGCTGGCCCGCTGCGCGGCGATCCGCGCGTCGATGTCGATCGAGGCCGTCTGCTGGTCCGCGGTGCCCAGGTTGCGTGAGGTCTCGGTGCCGAGCTTGGCGAGCGCGTCGATGGTGTCGGTGAACCTCGTCGACGGCACCTTGAGCGTGAGCGTGGCCGAGATGTCGTCGTCCGGGCCGGTGACGTGGCGTTCGTCGGCGGCGACGTAACCGCCGGCGGCCTTCGTCGCGGCGATCGCTGTCCGGGCGGCGCCGGGCACGTCGCCCGCGGTCACGTCCATCGCCCCGGTGTAGACCAGCGGCCGGCTCGCGGTGCCGAGCTGGGTCGGCCCGGTGCCGGTGCCACCGGACTTCTGGTCCTGGGCGCCCTGCGGTGCCGGGGCGGCCAGGTCACGGCTGGTCTCCGCGGACGAGCCGGAGTCGTCGGCCCCGCCGCCGCTGCACCCGGCGAGCAGCAGGCCGGCCAGTAGCACTGCGGCCAGTGCCGGCAACCGGCGCCGGTGGCGAACGTCCATGGTGGTCCCTCTCGTCGGCATCGCGGATTCGAACCTGTGCGACTACGACGTGAGCGTGGCCCTCGCGGTTGCATCCCCACCGGCTTCGTTGCCGCCTCGTTGTGACGTCGTGACCGGGTCGGATCCGGGAGCCCGGACGCGTGACGCTGCCCACCATCGGCTGATTCGCGGGGGTCGGCGCGGGCACCGGGCGTGCGAGGTGCGGCACGATGGGTTCCGTGCTGTTCGAGGACCGATTCACCCGACCCCCGCACGTCGTCGTGATCGGCGGTGGCATCGCCGGTCTCGCCGCCGCGCTCCGCCTGCGTGACGCCGCGCCGGAGGGCACGACGGTCACCGTGGTCGAGCAGGCCGGCAGCGTCGGCGGGAAGCTGCGCACCGGCCGGGTCGCCGGGGTGCCGATCGAGGACGGCGCCGAGTCGTTCCTGCTCCGGGTGCCCGAGGGCCGGGCACTGGCCGAGCGGGTGGGCCTCGGGGACGACCTGGTCAGCCCGACGGCGTCGGGCGCGACGGTCTGGGTGGACGGCTCGCTGCGTGCGCTCCCGGCCGGCACCGTGCTGGGCGTCCCGGTCGACCTGGAAGCGGTCGCCGCGTCCGGGGTGCTGAGCGACGAGGGCCTGGCACGCGTGCGGGCCGAACCCGGACGGCCCGGTACGCCCCTCGGTGAGGGGGACGTCGCGGTCGGGGCGTTGATCGCCGACCGGCTCGGGCCCGAGGTCGTCGACCGGCTGGTCGAACCCCTGCTCGGCGGGGTCTACGCCGGTCGCGCCGACCGGCTCTCGCTGCGCGCGACGATGCCCGCGCTGGCGGCCGGTCTGGCCGACCAGCCCTCCCTGCTCAAGGCCGCGCGGGCCAACCGGGGCACGGCCGCGCCGAACACCCCGGTCTTCGGCACCGTCCGCGGCGGGCTGTCCCGCCTGGTCACGGCCGTCGCCCACGAGTCGAGGGCGGCGATCCGCACCGGTCTGCCGGTCCGCTCGCTGCGCCGGACGCCGGACGGCTGGCAACTCACGCTCGGCTCGGCCGGCTCGGTGGGCGTCGGCACGACGATCGCCGCCGACGCCGTCGTGCTCGCGGTGCCCGCCGCCCCGGCGTCGCGGCTGCTCGCCGACGTGCACCCGGTCGCGGCCGGGACCGTCGGCGTGCTGGAGTACGCGAGCGTGGCGCTCGTGTCGCTGGTGCTCCCGGGCCGGGTGGCGCTGCCGCCGGGCACCGGCGCGCTGGTGCCCGCGAGTTCCGGCCGGCTGGTCAAGGCGGTCACCTACGTCTCCCAGAAGTGGGGGCACGTGCTGGACGGGTACACCGGCGAGCCGGTCACCGTCGTGCGTGCCTCGGTGGGCCGCTACGGCGAGGAGACCGCGCTCCAACTGGACGACGAGTCACTGATCGCCGCCGTGCGGGCCGAGCTCGCCACGCTCGTGCCGCTCGCGGCCGGCTGGCCGGCGCCGCTCGGGGCCCAGGTGAACCGCTGGGGCGGCGCGCTGCCGCAGTACGCGCCGGGCCACCTCGACCGGGTGGCGTCGGTGCGGGCCGCGCTGGCGGCCGAACCGACACTGGCACTGGCCGGGGCCGCCTACGACGGCGTCGGCATCCCGGCCTGCATCCGCTCGGGGCAGGCCGCCGCGGACCGAATCCTGGCTGCTCTGCCGGCCATCAGGAGAGGAGAGCCTGTTCATGGCTGAGGGAAACAACCCGAACGCCCAGCGGATCCGGGAGCTCAACGACTCGATCCGCTACACGATGTGGTCGGTGTTCCGGGCCTCGGACCGGCTCCCGGCCGACCGGACGTCGCTGACCACCGAGGTCGAGGAGCTGATCGAACAGCTCGGGCAGAAGGACGTCGTGGTCCGCGGCGTCTACGACGTCTCGGGGCTGCGTGCCGACGCCGACTTCATGGTGTGGTGGCACGCGCCGACCGCGGACGCACTCCAGGAGGCGTACGCGCGGCTGCGGCGCACCGAGCTGGGTGCGCACCTGCAACCGGTCTGGTCGCAGCTGGCGCTGCACCGCCCGGCCGAGTTCAACCGCAGCCACATCCCGGCGTTCCTGGCCGAGGAGCAGGCACGCGACTACGTGTGCGTGTACCCGTTCGTCCGGTCCTACGAGTGGTACCTGCTGCCGGACGAGGAGCGCCGCGCGATGCTCGCCGAGCACGGCAAGATGGCGCGCGGCTACGCCGACGTGCGTGCGAACACGGTCGCGTCGTTCGCGCTGGGCGACTACGAGTGGATGCTGGCGTTCGAGGCCGACGAGCTGCACCGCATGGTCGACCTGATGCGTGACCTGCGGGCGTCGACCGCGCGGCGTCACGTCCGCGAGGAGGTGCCGTTCTACACCGGCCGCCGCAAGCCGGTCGCGGAGATCGTCGCCGCCCTGCCGTGAGACGGGTCCGGGGCCCGAGAGGGCCCCGGCTCCTCACTTCTCGGCCGGCTCCAGCGTCAACGAGATCGAGTTGATGCAGTACCGGTCGTCGGTCGGCGTGCCGTACCCCTCGCCGTGGAACACGTGCCCGAGGTGCGAGTCGCACGTCGCGCAGCGCACCTCGACGCGGCGCATGCCGAGCGTGTTGTCCTCGATCAGGACGACGTTCTTCGCCTCCGACGGCGCGTAGAAGCTCGGCCAGCCGCAGTGCGATTCGAACTTGGTCTCGGACCGGAACAGCTCCGTCCCACAGGCACGGCAGTGGTAGACACCGACGGTCTTGGTGTCGGTGTATTCCCCGGTGAAGGCCCGCTCGGTGCCGGCCTCACGAAGAACGTGGAACTCCTGCGGGGTGAGCTGAGCGCGCCACTCCGCATCCGACTTGACAACAGTCGGCCGCGTCTGCTGAGTCATGCCCCCAACGGTACCGCGCGGTTCACGGAGTTGCCGGGGCCGAATCGTCCGGCGAGGCCTCCGAGCCCTTCGCGAGCCGCAGGTAGCCGACCAACGGATCGCGGTCGGACCAGCGGGACGCGAAGTCGGCCTGGGCGTGCACGACGTCCACCTCCGCGCCGCCGCTCAGCGCGGGGCTGACGAGCACGTGGTCGAGCAGGAACGCGTTGCCCTCGGACACCACGCTGTACCGGTCGGCGGCCGGCAGCTTCGTGGCGACGTCGTCCAGCGTGCCGCCGTCGGTGAGCAGCCCGAGCGTGGGGGAGCCGTCGGTGTCGGCGATGCCGCCGACCACGACCACCGCCGCGTCCCGGTCGGCGCCGAGCAGTGCGTCGACGAACGTGCGCACGGCCGACGCCTGGCTTCCGCGCTGCTGCTCGGACGTCTGACGCGGTGGCTGCTGCCGGCCGTAGAGCGGGCCGTCGCCCCGGCCGGACGCGAAGTCGTTGCCGACGACGAACACGGTCCGCCCCCGGAACCGGAACTCGCCCGCGAGCGACTTTCTGGCGTCGCGGAACGCGGTGGCGTTCGGGGCGACCCGGCCCGGCGAGAGCGTCAGCGCGACCTCGCCGTCCGTGGTCTCGACCTCGGTGCCCTGGGTGGCGTCACCGGCGCCGCGGTCGACGAACGACACGCGCGCGGGGTTGAAGAGGAAGCCGATCCGGCGGTTCTCCGCGCCGGAGCCGTCCCGCCGGCTGACCGGATCGATCTGGCGCACCTCGTACCGGGGGCCGCCGGCGGCGCGGATCGCCTCGACCAGGGCCGCCCACCCCTTCTCGGCGCCGACCTCGGTGTCGTAGTCGGCGCCGTCGTCGTCGGGCATCTCCTCGACGACGAGGACGTCGGGCGCGCGGAGGCCGCGGACCACGGTGGTGGCCAGCTGCCGGAGACGGCCGCCGGCGCCGTTCGGGTCCGCGCCGCTGATGTCGATGCTGGAGACCGTCAGCTCGTCGGGCTTCGGCGCCCGCGCGGTCTCCGGTTTGGTCTTGCCGGCCCGGATCGCCGGTGTGGACAGCAGCTCGACCCGGTAGTCACCGGCGCCGTAGTCGAGCACGCCGTCGAGCGAGCCGGGCAGCTGGTCGCCCACGTTGGCCACCGGGAGCGGCGTCAGCAGGTCGTCGAGCACGATCCGTTCGGTGTTGGGATCGGTGTCGGTCAGGCGCAGGCCGCCGTGGGTCGTCCGGGAGGAACCGGCGCCGCCGGCCGGAAGGACCGGGAGCTGGCCGTCGACGCTGGTGGGGCCGACGACCGTCGGGTTGGTGAGCCGCACCAGCATGCCCTCGAGCGATTCGTAGAAGTCGAGCGCGTTGAGCGTCGGTGCGAACAGCCGGGTGGATTCGACGTCGCCGGGAGCGTCCGTGCGGATCTGGGTGGGGGGCATCCGGCCGCCCGGTCCGATCAGGACCGGCACCGGCCGCCGGGCCGCGCTGGAGACGACGGAGACCGTCGGCCGGATCAGCTCGGTGGTGGTCAGGTTGTCGGCACCGGCGGCGCCGCCGGGCCGGTACTCGGTGACCGTGCCGGCCACCCGCACCGTGTCGCCACTCTGGACCCGGGGCGCGTTGCCGGTGTAGACGAACAGCCCGTCGCTGGTGGCCGGATCGTCGTCGGGGTCGGGATCCTGCATCCAGAACCCGGTGCGCCCCACCGCGGTGACCACGCCGGGGACCGAGGTGACCAGGCGCCCGGCGAGCGGCGACGTGTGCGAGCGGCCCTGGATGTCGGCGATGCGCGCGGTGCGCCCGGCCTTGTCGCCCTGGCCGCCCGGCGGCGCCGGCGTGGCCACCACGAAGTCCGCGGCGTTGCTGCCGCTGTCCACCCCGCCGCTGCCGTCGATACCCGGCACGCCGCGGTCCTGCTGTTTCGCGTTCTCGACACCGGCCGGGCCGCCCGGGTCGTCCTCGATCGTCGAGGTGCCCTGGTCGGCCGGGACCGTGATGTCGCGCCGGACGATCGAGGTGGTGTTGGAGAGCGCCGGGGCGGGGCGGCCCTCGGCGTCGTCGGCGTTGCCGTAGCCGACGAAGTCACGCACCCCCTCGACGGTGGTGCAGCTGGCGACGCAGTGCAGGGCCTCCACCGCGTGGACGAGCGCGACCTTGCCGCTGGTGGACCCGAGGTCGAGCGAGCCGGTGATGTCGGCCTTCGGCAGGTGGGTGGTGCCGTTCTGGCCGCCGGCCTGCGCGATCAGGTACCGGCCGCCGGCCGGGATGCGCCCGGACAGCTCGGTGACGCCCCAGGCCCGCTCGCGCGGCGGTGCGTACTGCACGCTCCACCCACGCAGGTCGACCGGTTCGTCGCCGCGGTTGGTCAGCTCGACGAAGTCCGCGGTCCAGATCGAACCGGGCTCGCCGCCACCGCCGTAGATCTGGCTGATGACGAGATCGGCGGGGCGGGACGCGGTGCCGACCGTCGACGAGGTGGCGGTGGCGCCCAGCGCGATCGCGAGGAGCAGGACCGGGAACGCGGTGGGTAAGTAGAACGAGAGCTTCGTGAACTCGTTGCGCCGGGCGTGGCGCTGGGGACGCCTCGTCACCGCATGCCTTACCTGATGCGCATGCCTCCCCGACGTACGGTTCCGTCCCACGAGCGAACACGCTACCGGGGGAGTACGACGATTCGGGTACGGGCGTAGAGGCCCTTAACCCTCGGTAGCCGGTCCGGTGGACTGGACCGGCTACCGGGGGATACAGGGGTCAGCCGAACGGCCGAGTCGGTCAGTCGACGCTGGCGTACGACGCTCGTGTCGGCGGCATGTGGCTCTGGCCCTTGCGGTCCGGGCGCACCGCGAGCACCTGGTGGATCGCGATCCGGTTCCGGTCGAACGCGAGCGCCGAGCCGGCCATGTAGAGGCGCCAGACCCGGGCCCGGCCGACGCTGGTCAGCCGGACGGCCTCGGACCAGTTCTGCTCCAGATTGCTCACCCAGGCCCGCAGCGTCCGCGCGTAGTGCTCGCGCAGCGACTCGACGTCACGCACCTCGAACCCCACGGTCTCGAGCTGGTCGGAGATCCAGCCGACCGACTGCAGTTCGCCGTCCGGGAACACGTACGCGGTGATGAACGTCCGCTCGGTCTTGCCCTGCCGGCGCGACTGGAGCGTCTCGGTGACCGTCGGCGGCTGGGTGATCTGGTGGCTGAGCAGCCGGCCGCCCGGTTTGAGCAGGCCGTAGAGCAGCTCGGCGTAGCCGCGCCACTGGTCGGTGCCGACGTGCTCGGCCATGCCGATGCTGGAGATCGCGTCGTACGGGCCGTCGTCGATGTCGCGGTAGTCCTGCTCGCGGATCTCGACCAGGTCGGCGACGCCCGCCACGGCGGCACGCTTGGCCGCACCGACGGCCTGCTCGTGGGAGTTGGTGACGCCGACGACGTGCACGCCGTACTCACGGGCCGCGTGGATCGCCATCGTGCCCCAGCCGCAGCCGACGTCGAGCATCCGCATCCCGGGCTCGAGGCCCAGCTTGCGGGCGATGAGCTCGACCTTGTTGGTCTGGGCCTGCTCGAGCGTCGTGGCCGGGTTCTCCGCGTCCAGGTCCGGCCAGTACGCGCACGAGTACGTCATCGACTCGCCCAGCACGAGCCGGTAGAAGTCGTTGCCGACGTTGTAGTGGTGGCCGATGGCCGCGGCGTCCCGGCGGATGCTGTGCAGCATGCCGGTGGTCGGGCGCATCTCCTCCGGGGGCGGCGGCGGGTTGCTGCCGATCGCGCCGAGCCGCATCGCCGAGGCGACGAGCAGGCGCTTGTCGGCGCTGGAGAGGTGCATGCCCTGGGTCGCGTCGAACAGGTGGAGCATGCGGTCGAGCGCGCCGATGAAGTCGCCTTCGACGGTGAGATCGCCGGAGACGAAGGCGCGGGCCATCCCGACCTCGTTCGGCGACCAGACCAGCCGTCGCAGGGCGCGGCGGTTGCGGATCACCAGGGTGGGGCCGCCCTCGTGATCCGAGGGGCCGAGAGTGCTGCCGTCCCAGGCCCGGATGCGGACGGGAGGCTCGGCCCCGAAGATCATGTTGACTACAGGGTGTAACCGGTCGGCAACCGTGGCATGCTCTGACGCCAGGTACGTCATGACTGCTTGTCCTTTCGCTCACCCACCGTGGGAGCGCGGTGGAGTCACGAGGTCTTGTTGGCAACCGCAACTATGAGGTTGCTTAAACCAACTTCTTTTCGTCGATCATGCACCCTGAAGAGCGCCTGACGCGTCGAATAAATACGGTGATGGCGACCACAGCTGTTAGCCGTGCGCGGGTATTCCCGCCGGTACCGTGCTGACATGGCGTCCAAAGCAGCGTCTCCGGCCGTTGAGCTCACCGTCGGCGACCGGACGGTCCGCATCAGCAACCCCGACCGGGTCTACTTCGACGACCCGCACGCCACCAAACTCGACATCGCGAAGTACTACCTGTCGGTCGGCGACGGCATCGTGCGAGCGCTCCGCGAACGCCCGTGCATGCTGCACCGCTACCCCGACGGCGTGTACTCCGGCGGGGTCGAGGGCGAGAAGATCTACCAGAAGCGGCTGCCGAAAGGCGCGCCCGACTGGGTGCAGAGCGTCCAGGTCAAGTTCCCCAGCGGGCGGAGCGCCGACGAGCTGTGCGTCACCGAGCTCGCGTCGGTGATCTGGGCCGTGCAGATGTCGACGGTGGAGTTCCACCCCTGGCATTCCCGGCGGGCGAACACCGAGCAGCCCGACGAACTGCGCATCGACCTCGACCCGCAGCCCGGCACCGGGCTCGCCGAGGCGCGCCGGGTCGGTGGGGTGGTGCACGAGATCCTCACCGAGCTGGGCTGGACCGGGTGGCCCAAGACGTCGGGCAACCGCGGCATCCACATCTACGTCCGGATCCGGCCCGACTGGACGTTCACCGAGGTGCGCCGGGCCGCGCTGGCGTTCGCCCGCGAGGTCGAGCGCCGGGTGCCGGACCTCGCCACCACCGCCTGGTGGAAGGAGGAGCGCGGCGAGAAGGTCTTCGTCGACTTCAACCAGAACGCGCGTGACCGGACGATCGCCAGCGCCTACAGCATCCGCGGCCGGGCCGGCGCGTTGGTGTCGGCGCCGATCACGTGGGACGAACTGCCGGACGTGGAGAGCGAGGACTTCACGATCCGCACCGTGCCGGAGCGGTTCGCGTCGCTCGGCGATCTGCACGCCGGGATCGACGAGGAGTCGGTGGGGATCGAACCGTTGCTGGAGTGGTCGGAGCGGGACGCGCGGGACCATGACCTCGGCGATGCCCCCTATCCCCCGAACTACCCGAAAATGGAGGGGGAGCCGATGCGGGTGCAGCCGTCGAGGGCTCGCAAAAGGGAGTAATCCCCGGCCGGAGGGTGACGCGGGCCACATCTTCGGGTCATGCTCGACGGTGACCGGCACTCCGGTGCGACCCGCCCACAGGAGGCGCGCATGCCCGAGCAGGCCCGAACCTCGTTCAATCGCCCGCAGCGGACGCTTTCGCCGCACAGTCACCCGCAGGCCGGTACCGGAAAGGCGGCCGCGGTCGGCACCGAGCACGTGTCCGACGTGCTCGTCCGGGTCAGCGACGCGGAGCTCGAGGGGCGGCTCGGTCTCCCGGAGACCGCGCGGGGTGTGGTGGTGTTCGCGCACGGTTCGGGTAGTTCGCGGCACAGCCCGCGTAACCGTCAGGTGGCCAAGGCGCTCTACCGCGCCGGGTTCGCGGTACTGCTCGTCGACCTGTTCACCCCGGCCGAGGAGCAGGAGGACCAGCGCACCGGCCGGGTGCGGTTCGACATCGACCTGCTCGCCCGGCGGGTGGACGAGTCGGTGGGCTGGGTGGGGGAGCACGCCGACACCCAGGGCCTGCCGGTCGGGCTCTACGGCGCCAGCACCGGGGCCGCGGGCGCGCTCGCGGCGGCCGCGCAGCGTCCGGAGACCGTGCGTGCGGTGGTGAGCCGCGGTGGCCGGCCCGACCTCGCGAGCAGCTGGCTCACCACGGTGGCGGCGCCGACGCTGCTGGTGGTCGGCGCACTCGACCACCCGGTGCTCGAGCTCAACCGCCAGGCCGCGGACGCCCTGGGCGGCCTCGCCCGCGTCGAGGTGGTGGCAGGCGCGACCCACCTATTCGAAGAACCAGGCTGCCTCGACTCGGTAGCGACCCTGACGACAGCCTGGTTCCAGCAGCATTTGTGAAATGCGCCGGAGGCGCATTTCCGCTCTGACCTGGAGCCCGCCCAGGGCGTCGTTCTGGGCGGGCCGCCCACCTAGTTGGCCGGGCAGGTGAGGCCGTCGGGTGGGGGGTTGGTGGTCAGCAGGTAGTTGCTGATGTTCTCCCGGATGCAGGTCGTCTGCGGGTATGCCGTGTGCCCCTCGCCCTGCCACGTGACGATATGGCCGGTGCCGAGTCCACCGGCGAGCTTGGCGGTGTTCGCGTACGGCGTCGCCGGGTCGCCGGTGGTGCCGACCACGACGATCGGCGGCGCGCCGAACGCCGCCCCGACCGGGTACGGGTCGTGCGAGCCCGGCCAGACCGCGCAGCTGAGCAACGTCATCGCCAGCGGGGCGCCGAACAGCGGGTACTTGCGCCGCCACTCGGTCTGCAACGTGCGGACCTGCGCCACGGTGGGCGGGTTCCGCTCGTCGGTGCAGCCGATCGCGGTGAACGCGTCGGTCATGTTGTTGTACGAGCCGTCGGCGTTGCGCCCGGTGAAGCTGTCGTTCAGCGCGAACACGGTCGTGGGGTCGCCCTTGGCCACGTCGGCGATGGCCTTCTCCAGCGTCGGCCACTGCGACTTCACGTACAGCGCCGCGGTCACCGCGGAGAGCACGTGCCCGGTGGTGGCCGTCCGCTTCTCGCCGCCGCGCCCGGCCACCGGCTTCCGCTGGACCTTGACCAGCACGTCGTGCAGCGTGCGCCGGGCTTCCGGGCCGATCAGGCAGTTGGCGCCCCGCGCCCGGCACGCGGCCGCGAAGTTGTCGAACGCCTTCTCGAAGCCGGCGGCCTGCCCCTCCGAGGCGGTGATGCCGTCGAGGTTCGGGTCGACCGCGCCGTCGAGGACGAACGCCCGGATGCGCCCGGGGTAGAGGTGGGCGTAGACCGCGCCGAGCAGCGTGCCGTACGAGTAGCCGAGGTAGGTCATCTTCGCGTCGCCGACGGCCTCGCGGATCGCGTCCATGTCGCGCGCGGTCTGCTCGGTGCTGTAGTAGCCGAGCGACTGCCCGTACTTGCTCACGCACGGGTTGATCGACGCGCGCCAGAGCTTGACCTGCGCGTCGAACTCCGACTGCGGCGCGGGATCGGGGTTGGCCGCGGTGGTGGCGTCCTTGCTGGCCGCCGAGAGGCAGTCGACCGGAGCGGACTTGCCGACGCCGCGCGGGTCGAACCCGATGACGTCGAAGCGCTCCATGACCTCGCCCGGCAGGAACAGCGGGGTCTGCGCGGCCAGCTCGATGCCGGAGGCGCCGGGACCACCCGGGTTGACCAGCAGCGAGCCGATCCGGTTCTTCTGGTCGGTGCGCCGCACCCGCACCATCGCGACGTCGAACGTCGCGCCGGTGGGGTTCGCCCAGTCCTGCGGGACGCGCACCGCCCCGCAGTCCACCCGGACGCCGGAGAGCGACGTGCCGATCGACCGCTCGATCTCGGCTTTGCAGTCCGTCCACTTCGCCGTGCTCGTGTCCGGAGCGGCCGAGGGAGCGGCCGAGGGCGCCGAGCTCGACGAATCGGCGCGGGGGACGGTTCTCCACTCGCCGTCGGCGACGTTCGTGCCGCACGCGGACAACCCGACGGCGGCAGTGATGCTGACTATCACGAGGGAGAGCCGGGGGGAGCGGCGCAACTTCACGGAGAGCCCTTCAGTACGCGTTCCAGGTCAAACCGGACAGGACGGTCGAGCTGAGCATAAGTGCATGAACGGGGTTCCCGGTCGGGTCGCCAACGCTCGAAACGCGCAGTATGCCGGAATCGGTCGCCTTCCATGTGGTCGTAGGCCACTTCGACGACGAGCTCGGGCCGCAGCGGTTGCCACGACAGGTCCTTCTTGCCGGTCCACCGGCTCGGTGCGCCGGGCATGCGGGTGGGGGCCGACTCGCCCGGCGGCGGTGCCTCCGCGGTCTGCTCCGCCCACGCCGACCACGGATGCTCGGACACATCGGACAGCCGGTACTGCTCCAGCTCCTCCACCAGCTCCGCGCGCCGCTTCGCGGTGAACGACGCCGACACCCCGACGTGGTGCAGGTTCCCCTCGTCGTCGTAGAGGCCGAGCAGCAGCGAACCGACGATCGGGCCGGACTTGTGCCAGCGGAAGCCGGCCACCACGCAGTCGGCCGTGCGGGCGTGCTTCACCTTCTTCATCGTGCGCTTGCCGGGCTCGTAAGGACCGTCGGCCGCCTTGACGATCAGCCCGTCGAGCCCGGCGCCCTCGAACTGCTCGAACCACGACCGGGCGGTCTCCGGGTCGGTGGTCACCGGCGTGAGGTGGGTGCGCGGGCCGGACGGGCCGCCGTCCTCCCCGAACAGCGTGGCCAGCCGGGCCCGGCGCTCGGCGTACCCGGCCTCCAGCAGCGACTCGTCGCCGAGCGCCAGCAGGTCGAACGCGATGAAGTGCGCCGGCGTCTGCTCGGCGAGCAGGTTGACGCGTGACGCGGCCGGGTGGATGCGCTGCGCCAGCGCGTCGAAGTCGAGCCGGTCGTCGACGACCACGACGAGCTCGCCGTCGACGACGCACCGCTCCGGCAGCGAGCTACGAACCTCCTCGACCACCTCGGGGAAGTAACGCTGCAGCTCCTTGTTGCCGCGGCTGCCGAGCACGACCCGATCGCCCTCGCGGAAGATCAGGCAGCGGAACCCGTCGAACTTCGGCTCGTAGTACAGGCCCTCGCCGGCGGGGATGCCTTTCACCGGGCTGGCCAGCATCGGGTCGACCGGGGGTGCGACCGGCAGCCCCCACTGCACGTCTTCGTCACTGCCGGAACCTGGACTCATGCCGGTCAGTGAAGCAGAGAGGGGCGACAATAACGCAGCAACAGCACACCCTCGTCTTCGACGACGTGGGCGAGCGCGAGCGACCGGGGGTCGGGGGAGTGGGTGCCGGCGCTGATCCGGCCCGGCCCACCGCCGGCCAGCTGCGGGCTGATCGTCAGGCAGATTTCATCGACGCGGTCCGCGGCGGTCAGTGAAGCGAACAGGTGCGGTCCGCCCTCGCAGAGCAGCTGGCTCAGGCCGCGCTCGCGCAGCGCCGCGGTGAAGTCGGCCTCGTCGATCACGTCGGCCACCGCCTCGATCGCGCGGCGCCGGTCGGCCGGCGCGTCCGGGCCGGTGACCACGATCGGACGCACCGGCGCGTCGACCAGCGACGGGTGCGTCGGCGGGATCGAGAGCGACCCGGAGACCACGACGAGCGTCGGCACCGCGGCCAGGCCGAGCGCTTCGCGGCGGGCGCGCCGCTCGGCGTCGAGCGTCACCGGGCCGTAGTCCTCGGCCAGCGCGGTGCCGGCCGCGACCACGAGACCGTCGCACCAGCCACGGAGGAGCTTGAAGACCCGCTTGTCGGCCGGGCTCTGCAGGCCGGCGGAGAGACCGTCGACGCTGACCGCGCCGTCGACGCTGGCGACGAAGTTCATCCGCAGCCGCGGCACGCTCCGGTCGGTGGCGTACAGCCGCTCGAGCGCGGCGTCGTCGAGGTCGGCGGCGGCAGGGTGCAGGAGGCGCATGGGCCCACCGTAGGCTCGTACTGTGCACCTCTCCGACCGGCAGCCCGAGGTCGCTCCGGCTCGGCTCGTCGCCGAACTCGTTCCACCGCCCCGGTTCGCGGACGCGCGCTTCGAGACCTACCGCCCCGATCCGAACGAGCCGTCGCAGGCCGCGGCGCTCGCCGCCGTCCGGGCGTTCGCCGAGCGGCTGTCCGCGCCACCGCCGCGCAAGGGCCTGTTCCGGCGCGCGGCCCGTACGCCGGAGCAGAAGCCGGGCATCTACCTCGACGGCGGTTTCGGCGTCGGCAAGACGCACCTGCTGACCTCGCTCTGGCACGCGGCGCCGCAGCCGGCCGGGTACGGCACGTTCGTCGAGCTCACCCACCTGGTCGGTGCGCTCGGCTTCGCCGGCACGGTGGACGCGCTGGGGACGCTGCGCCTGCTCTGCGTCGACGAGTTCGAGCTCGACGACCCGGGCGACACCGTGCTGGTCTCGTCGCTGCTCACCCGCCTGGTGGAGCGTGGGGTCGCGTTGGCCGCGACGTCGAACACGCTGCCCGACAAGCTGGGTGAGGGCCGGTTCGCCGCCGAGGACTTCCTCCGCGAGATCCAGGCGCTCTCCGCGCGCTTCGACGCGGTCCGGGTCGACGGCCCCGACTACCGGCACCGGGACGCGGTCGAGCCACCGGCGCCGCTCGACGAGGACACGGTGGCCGAGCGGGTCGCGGCGCACCCGGCGGCCAGCATCGACGACTGGCCGACGCTGCTGGCGCACCTGGCGAGCCTGCACCCGTCCCGGTACGGCGCCCTGCTCGACGGCGTCGAGGCGGTCGGGCTCACCGGGTTGGCGCCGGTCGGCGACCAGAACACCGCGTTGCGCGTCGTGGTGCTGGTGGACCGGCTCTACGACCGCAGCCTGCCGGTGTTCGCGTCCGGCCGTCCGGTCGACGCGATCTTCCCGCCGGAGATGCTGGCCGGTGGGTACCGCAAGAAGTACCTGCGCGCGCTGTCGCGGCTCACCGCGCTGGCCCGCGAAGGCGCTACTCGGTAGACGGGCCGTTCGGGCGCTGGGGCGGGCGGGGCGTGCGGTGCTGACAGGAGCACCAGGTGCCACCGCGGCACTCGGCGTGGCGACCCTCGCGACAGGCCGGACAGATCACGTCCCCAGTGTGCGACGGACCCGGGTACCCCTGGTAAGGGGAGTGAGTAATAATAAGTCGCCGCGAAAGGGGCATTTGTTCTGAAGGGGTGGTAACACCTGCGTATGACCTCACCGGCGAGCACCGTACGCGCCGTTGCCGGCGCGCTGGTGGCGCTTCTCCTGTTGCTCGGCGGCGCCCGTCTGGCCGTCGGTCACTACGTCGCGTCCCGGTACGACGAGCGGGTACGCCGCGCGACCGACGCCGCGGCGGCCAACGCCGACCTGCTCCGTTCCCTCACCGAAGCCCAGACCGGCCTGCGCGGCTACCAGCTGACCGGCGACCCGTCGCTGCTCGACTCGTACCGGCGTGGCCTGGCCGGCTACGCCACCGCGCGGTCGGCGGTCCGCGAGGCCGCCGACCACGATCCGCTCCGCACGCTGGTGGCGGCCGAGGTCGACGAGGCCGACGCCTGGGTGGCGTCCAGTGCCCCGCTCGGCGACGCCCCGACCGGCAGTGCCGACGTCTCGGTGATTCTGCGGGGCGAGCGGCAGTTCGCCCGGCTCCGATCGGCGAACGCCGACGCCACCCGGGAGTTCGACGCCGAACTCACGGCCGAGCGCGAGCGTGCACGCCGGGTCGGGCAGGTCAGCGACCTGGTGACGGCCCTGCTGGCGGTGCTCGCGGCCGGGCTGGTCGTCGCGCTGGGGCGGCGCGCCGACCGAGCCGCCGGACCGTTCGAGGAGATGCGCACCGTCCTCGCCCGCCTGCGCGCGGGTGACCGGTCGGCGCGGGGGCGGCCGACCGGTTCGCCGGCCGCCCGGGAGGCCGTCGAGGCGCTCAACGAACTGGCCGAGGACCACCAGCGGCTGCACTCGTCCGAGTCGGGCCGGGCCGAGGCCCGGCAGCGTGCCCACGACCTGGGCGCCAACGTCCGGGCGACGCTCGATCCGGGTGCCCTCCTCGACGAGGTCGTCGCCGGTCTCGGCGCGGTGCTCGAGGCCGACCACGTCTATCTCCGGCTCGCCGACGGCGCGGACCGGCTCTGGAGCCGCCCCGGGCTCGCCACGCCCGCGGTCGAGTCGCTGCGTGCCGGTGAGCCGGTACCCGGTGCCGCGCTGACCACGATCTTCACGATCGACGCCGAGTCGACCGGCTCGCTCCTGCTGGTGCGTGCCCGCCCCTGGTCCGACGACGAGCGGGTGCTGCTGGACGCGGTCGCCGCCGACACCGGCCGCGGGCTGCACGTCGCCCAGGTCTACGAGCACCAGCGGGAACTGGCCGAGCGGTTCCAGGACCTCGACCGCCAGAAGACCGACTTCATCTCCACCGTGTCGCACGAACTGCGGACGCCGTTGACCAGCATCCTCGGCTACCTGGAGATTCTGCTCTCCGGTGACCAGGGTGAGCTCACCGATCCGCAGGAACGCAGCCTGAAAGTGGTCGAGCGCAACGCCGAGCGGCTGCGTGAGCTGGTGGGCGACCTGCTGACGCTGTCCAGGATCGGCTCCGGGAGCCTGGAGATGACCGCGACCCGCGTCGAGGTGGGGTCGCTGCTCGACGGGGTCCGCGAGGTGTTCGGGCCGGTCGCGGCCGGTGCGGGGGTGGCCCTGGACGCCGGCGGGGGAGACGGGCTCGCGGTGGTGGGCGACGATCGGCAGCTCGAGCGGGTGCTGCACGACGTCGTCGGCAACGCGGTGAAGTTCACGCCGGACGGCGGGTCCGTGCGCGTCGCCGCGCGCGGCGAGAACACCCGCGTGGTGTTCGAGGTCGTCGACACCGGCATGGGGATTCCGGCCGCCGACCAGGACCGGTTGTTCCAGCCGTTCCAGCGGGCGTCGAACGCCGTGACCAGCGCGGTGCAGGGCACCGGCCTGGGGTTGGCGATCGCCCGGTCGATCGTCGAACGCCACGGCGGCGAGGTGACGCTGCGCTCCGCGGTGGGTGAGGGCACGACGGTCACGATCGCCCTGCCCCGCGCCGTCGGCGCCGTCTCGGAGTCCGAAACCGCGCTCGACCCCCGCGAGGCCGCGATCCGGGCCGCCAAGGCCAGGGCCCTCTCGCGGGCGCGCTAGCTCGGGTCGAGCGGGCCGCTCACGCCGGGCCGAGGATCGCGGCGATGCGGGCGACCAGCTCGCGAGGGCTGAACGGTTTGACGACGTAGTCGTCGGCGCCGACGTCGAAGCCGGCCTCGATGTCGGCCTCCTGGGCCCGCGCGGTCAGCAGCAGCACCGGAACCTTCGCGGTGGCGGCGTCCTTGCGCAGCTCGCGGCACACCTCGAGGCCCGACATGCGGGGCATCGAGACGTCGAGCACGACGAGATCCGGCGTGGTCTCGCGGGCGGCGGCCAGCGCCGCCGCACCGTCGGTGGCGGTCACCAGGTGGTAACCCGCCTGCTTCACCTTGAAGGTCACCAGCGCCAAGATGTCCGGATCGTCGTCGGCGATCAGAACCGTACTCATCTAGCCCCCAGTACGCCGCCCAGATAACCGACATTAGCGTAGTTAGCATACCGAAAGGTGCCCGACCCCGCCTTTCCCTCAGGTGAACCCCTGTCGCGTCGAAGAAGTGCGTGACGACCCAAGGGAGACAGACGTGGACGAGTTGGACGACATCGTTCAAGAGTTCCTGGTCGAGAGTCATGAGAACCTCGACCAACTCGACCGGGACCTGGTCGCGCTGGAGCAGCACCCGGACTCTCGTGAATTGCTGTCCAGCATCTTCCGCACGATCCACACGATCAAAGGCACGAGCGGGTTCCTCGCGTTCCACCGTCTGGAGACGGTGACGCACGCGGGTGAATCGCTGCTCTCCCGGCTCCGCGACGGCGCGCAGTCGATGAACGTGGAGAGCGCCAACGCGCTGCTGCGCATGGTCGACACGGTCCGGGGCCTGCTGACCTCGATCGAGGAGAACGGCGCCGAGGGCGAGGTCGACGTCCAGAGCGTCATCGAGCAGGTCACCGCCTGCATCGAGGACGGGTCGGGCAAGCCCAAGGCGGCTCCGGCCGCGGCCGCACCCGCGGCGGAGGCCCCGGCTCCCGAGGCGCCCGCCGACGAGCCCGAGGCTCCGGCCGCCGAGGCGCACGACGAGCCCGAGCCCGAGCCGGCCGCCGAGGAGCCCGCGCACGAGGAGCCGGCCAAACCCGCGGCGCCCGTCCAGCGTGCCGGCGGTGCCGGTGCGCCTCCCGGCCCGCCCGAGCCCGGCGAGGAGGGTTCCGCGCCGCAGCGCCGGAGCGTCGCCGAGAGCTCGATCCGTGTCGACGTCGACCTGCTCGACGCGCTCATGCGGCTGGTCGGTGAGCTGGTGCTCACCCGCAACCAGCTGGTCCGCGGCGTCTCCGAGATGAGCGACCCGGCGCTCACCCGCACCACCCAGCGGCTCAACCTCATCACCTCCGAGCTGCAGGAATCGGTGATGAAGACCCGGATGCAGCCCATTGACCAGATCTGGTCGAAGCTGCCCCGAGTCGTCCGTGACCTCTCCAGCCAGCTCGGCCGCCAGATCCGCCTGGCGATGGAGGGCAAGGACACCGAGCTCGACCGGTCCCTGCTGGAGTCGGTCAAGGACCCGCTGACCCACCTCGTCCGCAACGCGGTCGACCACGGCATCGAGCCGCCGGACGTCCGCCAGGCCGCGGGCAAGAACCCCGAGGGCACGCTGACGCTGCGCGCGTACCACGAGGGTGGCCACGTGGTCGTCGAGGTCGCCGACGACGGCGCCGGCATCGACCCGGAGCGGGTCGCGGCCACCGCGCTCGACCGCGGCGTGATCACCCGCGACCAGCTGGCCCGGATGGAGACCAGCGACATCCTCCAGCTGCTGTTCCAGCCCGGCTTCTCCACGGCGAAGAAGGTCACGAACGTCTCCGGCCGCGGCGTCGGCATGGACGTCGTCAAGACCAACATCGAGAAGATCGGCGGCACCGTCGACGTCGACTCGACGCCGGGTCGCGGCACGGTCTGGCGCCTCACGATCCCGCTGACGCTGGCGATCATCCAGGCGCTCACCGTCGAGTGCAGCACCGAGCAGTACGCGATCCCGCAGATCGCGGTGGACGAGCTCGTGTTCGTCGACGGCTCCTCGGACAAGAACATCGAGCACGTCTCCGGCGCGCCGGTCTACCGGCTGCGCGGCAAGCTGCTGCCGCTGGTCCGCCTGGACGAGAGCCTCGGCCTGCCGGTCGGCTCCAACGACAAGGACGTCTACATCGCGGTTCTCCAGGCCGAGGGACGCCGCTTCGGCCTCGTCGTCGACCGGGTCCTCAACACCGAGGAGATCGTGGTCAAGCCCTTGGCGACGCTGCTCAAGGACATCGGCGTGTACCAGGGGTCGACGATCCTCGGCGACGGAAAGGTCGCGCTCATCCTCGACGTCCAGTCGCTCGCCCGCCGCTCGCTGCTGGCCGCCCAGGCCGTCGAGAAGAGCGGGCTCGGGGCCGAGTCCCAGCAGTCGCAGAACCGGCAGGGCAGCGGCAACCGCCTGCTCATCACCGGGGTCGGCGACCGCCGCGTCGCGGTGCCGCTGGACATGGTCACCCGGCTCGAGGAGTTCCCGATCGAGAAGATCGAGCGGGTCGGCAGCCGGGAAGTGGTGCAGTACCGGGGCCGGATCCTGCCGCTGGTGCGCCTCGCGCACCTGCTCGGGGCGTACCCGGCCGAGGACGGCGACTCGGTGCCGGTGGTCGTCTACAGCGAGCGCGGCCGCAGCGTCGCGCTCGCGGTGGAGAAGATCGTCGACATCGTCGAGGACTCGACCGACACCCACAGCGACCTGGACGACTCCGGCCTCACCGGTTCGGCGGTCATCCAGCAGCGTGTCACCGAGATGCTCGACGTCCGGCAGGCGATCCTGGCGGCTGACGTCAACTTCTTCGACGCGATGGACGAGTACGAGGACCAGTACGCCGGCGGTCTCGAGGAGATGAGCGCGGTATGAGCTCGCGTCAATACACCACCTTCGAAGTGGCGGACCAGCTGTTCGGGGTCGACGTCGCCAAGGTCGTGGAAGTGCTGCGCTTCAGCGAGTACACGCGCGTCCCGCTGGCCGACCGGTCGGTCGGCGGCCTGATCAACCTGCGTGGTCAGGTCATGGCCGCGGTGGACCTGCGGGTGCGGCTCGGCCTGGAGCCCAGGGACATGTCCAAGCCGTCGATGAACGTCATCGTGTCGGAGGAGGGCGAGGCGATCAGCCTGCTCGTCGACAAGATCGGTGACGTCGTCGAACTGCAGTCCGACACGTTCGAGCCGCCGCCGGACACGCTCGCCGGACCGCTGCGTGAGCTGATCATCGGCGCGTTCAAGCTCGACAGCCGGCTGATGCTGGCGCTGGACGCGAAGCGCGCGGTCGACCTGGCGTCGAGCACGGCCAAAGCCGCGGCGAGGTAGACCATGTCCCGATCGAAGACGAAGACCGACGCGCTGACCGCCGAGGAGCGTGGGCTCCTGGACTCGGTGAGCGAGCAGGCCGCGCTGCTGGCGATGCTCACCGGGTCGGTGCCGACGGCGGGGGAGCCGCCGACCGGCACCGTGGACCTGATCGGCGCGCTCGGCCCACTGGAGCACCCGCACACGCCCGGCAGCGACCCGCTGCAGGCGTTCGGGCTCGTCGCCCCGCGGTTCGCCCGGGACGCCGAGAGCGTCGCCACCGAGCTCGGGGCCGCCTGAGCACATCACCGTCCGTGACGGTATGCCGTAGTTCACACCAGAGGACGTCGCGCGCTTGAACCGATCGCGCGACGTCCTTTTTGGACGTATCCCATCCGCCGGTGAACCCTTGGCGGACCGGCGAACGGCTGTCAGACTGGCATCCGTGTACAGCCTGGTCAGCGCCCCCGTTCTCGGTTTCGACCTCACCCGGATCGAGGGTGGGGCGGCCGTCTCCGACGTCCTCACGCGTGCGCTCACGCTGACGCCGGACGATCTGGAGGTGCTCGCCGAGTACCGCTCCGACGACGGTCAGCGGGCCGATCTGTGGGCCGCCGTCGAGATCGCCACCACCGTTCAGCCTACGGTCCGTGACGTCGCCGGGCTGAGCAAGGCCGACCCGGACGCCTCGGTGGAGAAGCGCGCCAGCGCCGCACTCGGCCTGCTGCAGCGGGCGCCGCTGGGCACCGTGGACGGCCTGATCCAGTGTGCCCGGTACGACGTCCTGGACTGGACCTGGAGCGCGGCCGACGGCTCGGAGTCCGGCCGCGCGCCCCAGTTCCCACCGGTGCAGCGCGACGGGGAGCCGGTCCCCAAGCCGGCCAAGGTGCAGTCGGAGGCCGCCTCGGCGGCCACCGCGGTGATCTGCGACGCGCTCGTCGCCGGGTACCTGCGCTCACAGCTCGACGACGACACCCGGCGGCGCCTGGCGACTCCCTGGGTGGCGGCCAGCCGTCGCCTCCCGGAGCGGGAGACCGCGCTCGGCCCCACCGAGTCGTCCGTGCGCGCGCTGCTCGACCGGGTCGGCAGCCTGAGCCAGCAGGACGGTGCGCGGCTGTACAAGGCGGCCGAGGCCGGTCGGCGCGACTCGGCCAGCTGGGCCCCGGCGATCCACTCGGCGTCCTGGGCCGTGCACCTGGCCGGCCGGATCCGCGAGGCGGCGGCGGCGCAGTTTTTACTGGTCCAGGCAGTGGAGACCAGCGGGATACCGATCACCGAGCGGGCCGCCGGCGTGTGGAACCTGCTCAGCGGCGCGATGCAGGCTCTCGCGGCGCGCGACCTCGTCGACGCCGCGACCGCGCACCGCTTGCTCGGCCCGGTCCTCGCGACTCTGGGACCGTCCGCGCTCGGCTCGTAACCCGGGTCACACCTTTCGCTCAGCCTGCCCGTCCGGTGACCGATAGGGACGCCGTGACGGCCCCGAGGTGCGTCCCGTCCTGCTGCGGCGTGGGCCTCGGCACGGGAAGGCGGCGCGTGTGATCAAGGTTCTAGTGGTCGACGACTCGGTCGTCGTCCGGCGCTTGATCGTTGACGCACTCAGCGACGATCCCGGCATCGAGGTCGTCGGTACCGCGTCGAACGGGCGACTCGCTCTGGCGAAGATCGAGGAGCTCAAGCCGGACGTCATGACGCTGGACATCGAGATGCCGGTGCTCGACGGCATCGGGACGCTCAAGGAGCTGCGCCCGAAGCACAAGCGCCTCCCGGTGATCATGTTCAGCACGCTCACCGCCAACGGCGCCTCGGCGACGCTGGAGGCGCTCTCCGCCGGCGCCACCGACTACGTCACCAAACCGGCGAACGTCGGCAGCGTCCGCGAGTCGATAAAGAGCGTCCGCGAGCAGCTGATCCCGCGCATCTACGCGCTCGGGCCCAAGCAGCGGCCCGGAGCCGCGCCCACCCGCCCGGGAATGCCGCCGGCACGCCCCGGCACGGCACCGCCCGGCCGCCCCGGCGCCCCGCTCGCCGGCCGTCCCCCGCTCGGTTCGCCGGCCGCCCCGTCCGGGGGCATCCGCGCCCCGATGCGGCCGGCGAAGAGCAAGACCCCCGGTCAGCGGATCGACGTGATCGCGGTCGGCTGCTCCACCGGCGGGCCGGATGCGCTGGCCAAGGTCGTCCAGGGCTTTCCGAAGGACCTCCCGGTTCCGGTGGTCGTCGTTCAGCACATGCCGCCGATTTTCACCAAAATGTTCGCAGATCGCCTAGATCGGGCAAGTGCAGTAAAAGTGGTCGAAGCGACGGCGGACATCCCCTTGGATGCCGGGACGGTATACATCGCGCCCGGCGACAAGCACCTGGAAGTCGTCCGGAAAGGCACTTCCGTGCTCACCAAGCTGCACGAGGGACCGCCGGAGAACTCCTGCCGCCCGGCGGTGGACCCGCTGTTCCGATCGGTGGCGACGGTCTTCGGGGCGCACGCCCTGACCGTCGTGCTCACCGGCATGGGACAGGACGGCAAGAAGGGCTGCGAGGTTCTGGCGAAGGTCGGTAGCGAAATAGTGGTCCAGGACGAGGAGACATCTGTGGTCTGGGGCATGCCCGGGGCCGTCGCGCAGGCCGGGCTCGCCGACGTGGTGCTGCCGCTCGGCTCGATTTCCGACACTCTGCTCAGTCGCGTCGGCCACGGCCGAACCAACCGGTTGGCGGTGGTCCGATGAGCCTCGCGGCGCACGAGTTCCAGTTCGTCAGCAGCCTGGTCCGCCGCGAGGCGTCGATCGTGCTGGAACCGGGCAAGGAGTACCTGGTCGAGGCGCGGCTGCTGCCGCTGGCACGCAAGGCGGGGCTCGCGTCGGTCACGGAATTCCTGCTCCGGGCGCAGAGCCCGTCCGGCCGGCAGGACCGCGACAGCATCGTCGACGCGCTGACGACGAACGAGACGTCCTGGTTCCGCGACCGCGAGCCGTTCACCGCGATGACCGAACTCGTCATCCCGAACGTCGTGAAGTCACGCGGACCCTCGCGTCACCTGCGGGTCTGGTCGGCGGCGTCCTCCAGCGGCCAGGAGCCGTACACGCTGGCGATCCTGCTGAAGGAGAACCTGCCCCCCGGCTGGACGTACGAGATCCTCGGCACCGACATCTCGACCGAGATGCTGGCCCGGGCCGAACGCGGCCGGTACAGCCAGCTGGAAGTCAACCGCGGCCTGCCCGCCCCGCTCCTGGTGAAGCACTTCACCCGGGCCGGCGCGGAGTGGGAGGTCGCGGCGCCGATCAAGAAGGCGGTCTCCTTCAAGCGGCTCAACCTGGCGGCACCGTTCCCCCCGATGCCGGCCTTCGACGTGGTTTTCCTGCGCAACGTCCTCATCTACTTCGACGTGGAGACCAAGCGGGGCGTGCTCAAGCGCATCCGGAATCTGCTGAAGCCGGATGGGTGGCTCTTCCTCGGCGCCGCCGAGACCACGATGGGAATCGACGACGGCTTCGAACGCGTCGTCACCGGACGGACGTCGGCCTACCGGCCGCGGACCGGTACTTCGGCGCCGGTCGGCGTCACGGGGAAGGGGTGAGGCGAGTGCTCTGCATGGTCATCGACGACTCGCGAGCGATGCGACTGATCCTTCGACGCATCGTCACCGGTCTGAACTTCGACGTGGTCGAAGCCGGCAACGGGCGGGAGGCGATGGACCGCCTCGAGGAACTCGAGGCGGTTCCGGAGCTGGCCCTCATCGACTGGAACATGCCCGAAATGAACGGTCTGGAGTTCGTGACCGCCGTTCGCGCGGACAAGAAATACCGGGGGATGACCCTGATGATGGTGACGACCGAGAGCGAGCACGGACAGATCGTCCGCGCGCTCGCGGCCGGCGCGCACGAGTACGTGATCAAGCCGTTCACGCCCGATGCGATCGTCGACAAGCTGGTCATGCTCGGCCTGATCCCGGACGGAGCGCACGCGTGAGCGCGACGATGGCCCCGACCGGCGACGACCTGCAGCAGATCGCCGAGCAGGTGTGGGCCTCCTACCTCGACACCGACGGCGCCAAGCCGCTCATACCGCTGCCGCCGGACAAGCTCTCCAAGGACGTCGTCGCCGGTGTCGCGGTCAGCGGGGCCTGGCACGGTCTGGTGCTGGTGGCGTGCTCGGACGTGGCGTCCAAGGAAGCGGCCGCGGCGCTGCTCGGAATGGAGTCCGACGACGTCACCGAAGGCGACGTCGACGACGCGCTCGGCGAGCTCGCGAACGTGATCGGCGGCAACGTCAAGAGCCTGCTGCCCGAGCCGTGCACGCTCGGACTTCCCGAGGTGCACAACAACGCCGACGGCGACCCGTGGCTTGCCGGCGACGAAATATGCCGGTTTGAGGCGACCTGGATGGGTGAGCCTATGGAGGTCAGCGTGCTGGAGAAGCCGCAAGGGGGAGGGACCGAATGAAAATCCTGATTGCCGACGACAGCCGGGTGATGCGCCAGATCGTGACCCGGACGCTCAGGCAGGCCGGGTACGACGGCCACGACCTGGTCGAGGCCGAGGACGGCGCCGAGCTGGTCGCGAAGGCGAACGCCGACAGCTTCGACCTGGTGCTGTCGGACTGGAACATGCCCAATCTGACCGGCATCGAGGCGCTCCGCGCGCTCCGGGCCGGCGGCAACAACACGCCGTTCGGCTTCGTGACGTCCGAAGGCACCCAGGAGATGCGCGACACGGCTGCCGCGGGCGGCGCGCTGTTCCTGATCGCGAAGCCGTTCACGGCGGAAATGTTCAAGGAACAACTGGACTCGATTCTGGGGTGACCGGATGACACAAGCCACTACCCAGCTGCCGTCCCCGAAAGACGTCCGGGACATGCTGGAAGAACTGCTCGGCAAGGACATCACGGTGGGCGACGGCAACCCGCCGTCCGCGGCCGACCTGCAGAAGGCCACCGTGGCCGTCTACATCGACGACAGCAACAAGGTCACCGGTGTCAGCGGGATGGACCTGCCGCTGTCGGCGTGGATCGGTGCGGCGATCGGCCTGATCCCCAAGGGTGGGGCCGAGGCCTGCGTCGAGGACGGCGACCTCTCCAAGATGGTCGGCGAGAACGTCCGCGAGGTCTGCAACATCATGGCCGCGCTCCTCAACAAGGAGGGCACGCCGCACCTGCGGCTGGAGAAGGAAAGCGTGTACCTGCCCGGCGAGCCGGCTCCGGCCGACATCCAGGGGCGGTGCGTCGCGCTCGGCGCCCGCCTCGACCTGGCCGTGGCCGTGGCCGGGTACGGCTCCGGGCGGCTCTGGATCTCGCTGGCGGGTTGAGATGGGCGGCGGCATCGGGGTGACCGCGCCGCGCGGTCACCCCTGACGCCGCTCCGGCCAGGCGACGTCGTCGACGGCGAGGAACGGCCTCGTCGCCACGGCGGACGGGGTCGCCCCGGTGAACGCCAGCACCTCGCGGTGCAGATGCGACTGGTCGGCGTACCCGCACTCGGCCGCCACCCGCGCGGCACCGCGCCCGCCCGCGAGGCGGTGCGCGGCGTCGTCGAAGCGGACGAGCCGCGCCGCCTGCTTGGGCGTCAGGCCGATCTGCGACCGGAACCGCGACCACAACCGCTGACGACTCCAGCCGACGTCGGCCGCCAGCCGTTCGACCCGGACGTGCCCGCGGCTCCGGCGCAGCCGCGCCCAGCAGTACGCGACCTCCGGGTCGGCCGCGCGCCCCTCCTCGAGACGCGCGGCCAGCGCCGTGCGGGCGATCGCGAACCGGTCCTCCCAGCTCGCCGCGGCCAGCAGCCGCCCCCGGAACCGCCGGGCGTCGCGCCCCCACAGGTCGTCGAGGCCGACCAACTCGCCGGCGAGGTCCGCGCCCAGCACCGCGTGCGCCACCACCGGCGACAACCGCACCTGCAGACACGCGAAGCCGCCGGCCGGGCCGCAGCCGCGCGCCCCCCGGGGCACCAGCCCGGCGACCACGCATCCCCGCCGCCGGGCGCCGGTGGCGTCGGCGACGACCAGTGACTCCTCGCCCAGGTCGAGGATCAGCGACACGGCGGAGTGCGGAACCATGTCGACGTCGATCGGCGTGCCGGAGTGGTCGCTGAACGCCGCCATCGTGACGCCGGGCGGCCCGGACCGGCCGGGAACCGTGATGTCCCAGCCCGGCGCACCGGCTCGCGCGGATCGCACGGCCTCAGCGTACGAGCGTGGCGGCGAATTCCAGCAGGAGCGCGGCGGTCGGCTCCGGCGCTTCGAGCGGCGGGGTGTGGCCCACCCCCGGCAGCAGCTCGATCCGGGCGCCGGGCACGACCCGGTACGCCTCGGCCGACGACGCCAGCCACCGCTCGTCGTCGGCGCCGAAGATCACCAGCAGCGGGAGCCCCGAGCCGCGGAGCCGCTCCGGCAGGCCGCGCTGTCCGAGGTAGTCCTGATAGGCGTTCAGCACGCCGCGGAAGTCCCGGTGGGGCATCCGTCGCAGCTGCTCGAACCACTCCTCGGGGATGTGCACGCCGGCGGCGGTGCCGCGGGCCGCCTTCGCCATGCTCCTCGGGCTGCGCAGACGCCAGAGCAGCGCGCCGGGGAACCGGGTGCGGACCAGCCGGAAGAGCAGGCTCTCCGGGAGTTGGGCGGCCAGGTCGGGGCCCATGTCGAGCAGCGCCACGGCCGCCGTGAGGTCGGGACGCTCCTCGGCGAGCGCGGTCGCCAGCATGCTGCCCGACGAGTGCCCGACCGCGGTCACGCGCGTGCGCCCGAGCCGGTCGAGAACGGCGGCGATGCGGCGGACCTGGGTCGCGACGTCGTAGCGCGGCGGAGTGCCGTGGCCGAGCAGATCGACGCGGACGACGTAGTGGCTCTCCGCGAGCGCGGGAACCACCGGGGTCCACATCGCGCTCGGGGCGGCGGCGTTGGTGAGCAGCAGCAGGGTGGAGGTGTCCGGGTCGCCGTCCACCAGTACCTGCACGTCGGAATCGGGCATCACGATCGTCTCCCGCGGTCGAGTCGGACCGCGAGCGTCTCCCGTGCGCCGGAACGGCGTCTTGAACGAATGTTCCCGTCAGGCGGGGCCGTTGCCCTCGGCTTCGGCGGCGGCGGCCTCGGCGGCGGCACGGCGCTCGGCCTCGGCCTGGCGCATCTCCTCGAGCTGACGCTCCAGCTGGTGCTCCTCGTGGATGCGTTGATAGGTGTTGTAGAGCATCCGCAGGAACCCCAGCATGACCGCCGCCACCAGCACCGCGATCAGGTAGCGGATGAGTGCGGTGTCCATGTCGAGGTCCCCGACCACGAACGCCTGCCACAGCGCCGGCCCCGCCAGCAGCGCGGCCAGCAGCAGCACGGAGTAGCGGGCGAACATCAGAGCCCGCCCGGCTCGTCGTCGGGCCACCAGACCGGACCCGGGTGACCGTTCGCCGCCGGCCCGGGCGCGCCGTACCCGTTGACGCCCCGACCGTTGAGCTCGTGACCGTTGAGCTCGTGACCGGGCGGCGGGTACTCCACCGGCGCCGACGCGCGGTACCCCACGTCCGGGGCGCGGTGCGTCGTTCGCCGTGACCCGGCCGGCTCCTCCGCGACCGCCGCGTGGGCACCGCGGTGGCCGGCCGGCAGCTCCAGCGGCATGACCGGCGCGATCGGGCCGTCGGGCAGCGGGCCGCCGGTGAGGCGCTCGCACAGCAGCGTGGTCCAGCGTCGCGCGGTGGCCGGTCGGCCGTCCAGCATCACCACCGGCAACCCGAAGTGCAGCACGCTGCCGGGCTCGACGGTCTCGTCGGCGCCGTGCACGGCGAGCGCGTCGACCCGGTCGAGCGCGTCCAGGAACCGGGCCGTGTCGGCGTTCTTGCGCGTCGCGTCGACGCAGGCCCAGACCTGCGTCGGGGCGAGCGCGGCGATCGTCGCGCGCGGCGAACCGTCGGCGGACGGCGTCACCGCCGCCGGACGGCCGATCGGCGAGCCCGCCGTGGCCTCGACGACCACGATCCGCGGACCGGCCGACGAGTGCAGCTCGGCCGCGCGCCGGACCGCTTCCTCCGGGCCGGAGATCCGGTGCGAACGACGCAGACCGGTGCCCGCGATCGAGCCCGCGACCAGCGTCGCCGACGGATCGATACCGGCCGACAACGCGGCGATCTGCCCCGCCACCACGAGCGCCGGTTCGGTGTCGCCGACGATCACCAGCACCTCACCGGGGCGCGACGGCAACGCGGGCGGGTAGGGCAGCCCGGCCACCGCCCGAGCCACCGCGGTCCACGGATCCGGACCGACCGCGCGGGCCGCGATGTGCACCGGGACGCCGTTGCGGACCAGCTGCACCGCCGGATGGTCGTAGCCGTTGCGGGTGGCGGGTTTGGGAGGCAGCCTTCGGACCGGTTGGACGGCGGTGGGGGGTCCGTCGTTCTCGCCGTACCCACCGGGGCCCATCGGCCCGCCGTGGTTTCCGCTCACGCCGTGGTTTCCGCTCACGCCGTGGTTTCCGCTCACGCCGTGGTTTCCGCTCACGCCGTGGTTTCCGCTCACGCCGTGGGGTCCGCCGTTCGGTCCGAGCGGGATGTTCGGTCCGGTCGCGCCGTTTCGTCCGGCGGGGGTGTGCGGTCGGCCCGCGCCGGTCGGTCCGCCCCTGCCGTGAGGTCCGCCCGGGGTGGTCGGGTCGCCCGGGCCCGGAACGCTGGCTCGTCCGGTCGCGGAAGGAAGGTGATCGGCACCGGGTGCCACGTACCCCGAGGCCGCGAGATCCGGACGCGCGACCGCCGCCGCACCCCACTCCGCCGCCGCGGCGGGAGCGGAACGGCGCGGCGCCGGAGACACCGGGTGAGCCCCGCGCACGGTACGCCGCCGCGATTGCGGCCGAGCGATCGGAACCTCCGCCGTGACCGCGCTTTCCTCGTCCTCGTCGAGGTCGTCGAGGTCGTCGAGGTCGTCGAGCTCGTCGAGCTCGTCGACGACCGAGAACTGGTGCCCGACGGTCTCGTAGTGCCCGGCCGGTTCGCGGTCGGATTGTGGGAGGCGACCCGGTTCCGCGTTGCCTTCGGCATCGTTGTGGCGCCGTGCTCCGACCAGGCGCTGCGGACGTTCCTCGCGTTCCGCATCGCCGTAGCGAACCGGCGCGTCGTGATCCAGTGGCCCGTCGTCGAGGTCCGGGTGGCGTTGCCGATCGGGCGCGTCGCGGTGCTGCGGGTCCCCGTGCTGTTCCCCCGCATCGTCGCGTCGTGCGCCGTCACGCCGTCGCCCACCGGCCGTGGAGGAGATGGCTCGTTGGCGCGAGCTGTCGGCAGCCACCGCCGGGTCGTCCGGGGCGTCGGAACCAGCCGCCTCGTCGGGCGCCGAACCATCGGCACCGGGGCTCGACACGATCCGCATGCGCCCATTACGCCGACTCGCGTTGCGCTGCTCGTTCTCCGCGGCCTCAGCGGCAAGCTCCGCCGCCCGCCGCCGCGCCCGTTCGGCGAGCTTCGCGGCGACCGAAGGCCCAGTCAGCATCGGCCCTCCGCTCGAACCGGCTTCCGCGCCACCCCCACGCCCAGCAGCTCCTCGCCCAGCAACTCCTCGCCCAGCAACTCCCCGCCCGCCACCGCCGGCCCCAGCGGTCCGAACCGCAGCGGCCCCAGCGCTGGCAACTTCAGCGCCCGCAACTCCAGCGCCGGCCGTTCCGGCCCCAGCCGTTCCGGCCCCGGCAGTTCCGGCCCCGGCGGTCCCGCCCTGCCCGGCGGTCCCGCCCTGCCCAGCAGTCCCGCCCTGCCCGACAGCCCCGCGCCCGGCATTGCCGGCTCCGGCAGGCCCGTGTCCGGCATTACCGGTCCCGGTAGCTTCGTGCCCGGCCAGACCGGTCCCGGTAGCTCCGTGCCCAGTCACATCGGTCCCGGTAGCTCCGCGCCTGGTGATACCGGCCCCGGAGGCCCCGCGCCCGGCACTGCTGGCCCCGGAAGCTCCGCGCCCGGCACCGCTGGCCCCGGAAGCTCCGCGCCCGGCACCGCTGGCCCCGGAAGCTCCGCGCCCGGCACCGCTGGCCCCGGTGTCCCTGGCCCCGGTGTCCCTCGCATCCCTGGTCCCGGCATCCCTGGTGCCCCCACGCCCAGCAAGGTTGCGCCTTGCGCTCCAGGCTTCAGCACCCCCGCCCCCGGCAACTCCGGACCCGATGCCTCCGGCTCCAGCACCTCCGGCTCCAGCACCTCCGGCTCCGGCACCTCCGGCTCCAGCACCTCCGGCTCCGGCACCTCCGGCTCCGGCACCTCCGGCTCCGGCACCTCCGGCTCCAGCACCCCCGGCCCCAGCGGTCCCAAGCCCGGTGCCTCCGTGATCGGCGCCCTCGCCCCCAGCGAAGCCACGCCCCGGATCCCAACCATTGGCATCCCCGGCTCCGGCGCCCCCGTGTCCGGCGAAACCATCCCCGGCAGCCCCGTGTCCGGCGAAACCATCCCCGGCAGCCCTGTGCCCAGCGCCTCCGGCTCCAGCGCCCGCGGTTTCACGGCCACCGTGCTCGGCACCATCGGACCCAGCAAACCCACGGCCACCATTCGTAGCCTCGGCACCTGCAGCCCCAGCACGCGCGCCCCCGGCACCCATGCCCCCGGCACCGGCGCCCCCGGCACTGGCGCCTCGGGGGACCTCGAGCCCTCGATCCCCAGTGCCCGGTCCGACCGGCGAATCCGCGTCCCCGGCATCAGCCAACCCGTCGAACACCCCGGCCCGCCCCGGACCGACCCCCGAACCCGGCCGCTTCCCGGACTCGATCGTGCGCCGTGCCGCATCCCCGCTCCGCGCGGCCAACACCTCCGCGAACAGCGCCGCGTTCCCCGGCCGCCCCGGCGCGTTCCCCGCCCCCGGCGCGTTCCCCGCCCCCGGCGCGTTCCCCGCCCCCGGCGCGTTCCCGGGCAGAGCCGCGTTCCCGGGCCCAGCCGCGTTCCCCGGCCCGGAAGCCGGCCCGAAATTCGGCTCTGGAGCCGGCCAGGCTCCCGGCCCAGCCCCCGACCGAGACCCCGGTCCAGCTCCCGACCGAGACCCCGGTCCAGACCCCGGCCCCGACCGAGACCCCGGGCCTTCGATCGAATCCTGTGCCTCCGCCCGCGCGAGCAGCGCCGTCAACCCGTCCGCGTCCTCGTCGACCTCGGCCCCGTCCTCGCCCGGCGACTCCTCCGGATCGAGGATGTCGACCGCGATCTCGAAGCGCTGCTTCGCGAAGAAGCCGGCCAACCCCCCGCTGCGCACCCGTTCGGCGGACACGATCCGTGCGGCCGACCCGTGTTCCTCCTTGATCTTCGCGAGCAGCGATTCCAGATCCGGACCCTCAAGCAACAGCCGGGTAGACACCGCCCACCACCCCCACGGTCTCGATCTGGGCGGAGACGCCCGAGATCTCGGTGTACGACAGCACCGGGAGGCGCGGCGTCGCGAGCCGGACCAGCCGCTGCAGCGGCAATCTCAGGACCGGCGAGCAGACCAGCACCGCGGTGGTGCCGCGCTGCTCCGCCGTGTCGAACAAGCGGTGCGCTTCGGTGACCAGCGCCTCGGCCCGCGCGGTGTCGACGCCGAGCTGGATGCCGCCCTCGCCGGGGCGCAGCGACTCCAGCAGCGCCTGCTCGATCTGCGGGTCGAGCGTCATCACGGGCAGCCGCCCTTCGACGACGTAGTGGTTCGCGATCGCCGGGCCGAGCGCGCTGCGTGCGGCCTCCAGCAGGCCGTCGGGGGTGCTGCCGGCCTTCGCGGCCAGCGAGAGGCCCTCGAAGATCCGCACCAGGTCGCGGATCGGTACGCCCTCGTCGAGCAGGTGCTGGAGCACCCGCTGGATCTCGCCGAGGCTGAGCAGCGCCGGCGTCAGCTCCTCGATCACGACCGGGTGCGACCGCTTCACGACCTCGGTGAGGTTGCGGACGTCCTCCCGGCCGAGTAGCCGCGACGCGTTCTGCCGGACCACCTCGGCCAGGTGCGTGATCACCACCGAGGCCCGGTCGACGACGGTCGCGCCCATGATCTCGGCCTGGTGGCGCAGCTCGGCCGGGATCCACTTGCCTTCCAGCCCGAACACCGGCTCGTGCCCGGCCCGCCCGGGCAGCGCTTCGAGCCCGTCGCCGATCGCCAGCGCGGTGCCGGGCGGCGCCTGCCCGCGGGCCACCTCGACGCCGCTGATCCGGATGCCGTAGCTGGACAGCGGCAGGTCCAGGTCGTCGTGGGTGCGTACCGGCGGCATGATGATCCCGAGCTCGAGCGCGACCTTGCGACGCAGCGCACGTACCCGGTCGAGCAGGTCGCCGCCGGACGTGTCGACGAGGTCCACCAGGTCGGGCGCGAGCGCGAGTTCGAGCGGGTCGACCCGCATCTCGCCGAGCAGCGCTTCCGGCGAGTCGGGCGACGGCCCGGTCGGCGCGGCGGAAGCGGCCTGCTCGGCGGCCGCCTCCTCGAGCTTCTGATCCGCCGAGGGCAGCCGGGTCGCGAGGAACAGCGTCGCGGCGCCCAGCAACAGGAACGGCAGTTTGGGCAGGCCGGGGATGAGGCAGAGCGCGAGCGCGGCGGCCCCGGCGATCTGCACCGCGCGTTTCTGCGCGCCGAGCTGCCCGACCACCGACGTCCCCATGTCGCCGGACGTCGCCGAGCGGGTCACGATCAGACCGGTCGACACCGATAGCAGCAGCGCCGGGATCTGGGAGACCAGACCGTCACCGATGCTCAGGAGGCTGTAGGTGTTGACCGCCTCCATCGGGGCCATGCCCTTCTGGAGGATCCCGACGGTCATGCCACCGATCAGGTTGATCGCCGTGATGACGATCGCCGCGATCGCGTCACCTTTGACGAACTTCGAGGCACCGTCCATCGAGCCGTAGAAGTCGGCCTCGGCGGCGACGTCCTCGCGGCGGCGGCGCGCCTCGGCCTCGTCGATCAGGCCGGCGTTGAGGTCGGCGTCGATCGCCATCTGCTTACCGGGCATCGCGTCGAGCGTGAACCGGGCGCCGACCTCCGCGACGCGCTCGGCACCTTTGGTGATGACCAGGAACTGGATGACGACCAGGATCAGGAACATCACCAGGCCGATGATCAGCGAGCCACCGACGACGAAGTGACCGAAGGCCTCGATGACGTGCCCGGCGAACCCGTCGAGCAGCACCAGACGGGTGGCGCTGATGTTGAGCGCGAGCCGGAACAGCGTCGCGACGAGCAGCAGCGCGGGGAAGATCGAGAAGTCCAGCGGGCGCGTGACGTACAAGCTGACCAGTACGATGACCAGCGACAACGTGATGTTCAAGGCCAGCAGGATGTCCAGCAGAAAGGTCGGCAGCGGCACGACCATCATCACGATGATGGATACGATGCCGACCGGTACGGCGAACGGCCCGATCGCCTTGAAGTTCACGGCGCTCCGCAGGTACGACGACATGCCCGATCCATCGGGCTCCCCGCTGCCGTCCTGGCTCGTGTCCCATCGGCACCGGGGCCCGGCGCCTGAGTAATTCTTTTGCTTCACCCGGCGCATCACCCGCCGATGTCATCGACGTGCACCCAGTCCCCGCGCCGCCGCAGCCCGTCGCGGACCGAACCGAGACGCTCTACGTGGCCCGGCAACCCATCGTGAACCGCGAGGGACAACTGGTCGCCTACGAGCTCCTGTTCCGTGACGCTCCCGGCGCGACCGCGTCCACCGAGCGTGCCGCGGCGGCCACCAGCCGGGTGCTGGTCAACGCGTTCGCGGAGTTCGGGCTGGAGCGCCTGGTCGGGGACCGGCTCGGGTTCGTCAACCTCACCGCCGAGTTCCTCGCCGGTGACCTGCCGCTGCCGTTCGCGCCGGACCTGGCCGTGCTGGAGGTGCTGGAGACCGTCGAGGTCGACGACCGGGTGGTGGCCGGCGTCGCCGACCTGGCCCGGCAGGGGTACGCGATCGCGCTCGACGACTTCGTCTGGGGCACCAGCATCGACCGGCTGCTCGACTACGCTTCGTACATCAAGTTCGAGGTCGCCGGCGTCGATCCGGCGCTGCTCGGTGAGCGCGTCGCGACCGCGCGCCGACGTCGCCGGGGCATCACGCTGCTGGCCGAGCGCCTGGAGACCGACGCGGACTACGAGCTCGCCCGCGACCTGGGCTTCGAGCTGTTCCAGGGCTATCTGCTCGGCCGGCCGGAGACGTTGAGCGCGGAGGCGATCAGCCCGTCGAAAGCACGTCAGCTCGAGCTGCTCGGCCTGCTGACCAGTCCCGACGTGGACCTGCCCAAGCTGTCGGCGGTGATCGCCGCCGACCCCGGGCTGGCGCTGCGCATCCTGCGGGCGACGAACTCGGCCTCGATCGGGCAGCGGCGCCGGATCGCGTCGATCCAGGACGCGGTGGTCATCCTCGGGCTCGAGCGGCTGCGTCAGTGGCTCGCGGTGATGATCGTGAGCGACCTGTCGGGCGCCGGCGAGGCCGACCTGTCGATCCCGATGGTGCGCGGCCGGTGGATCCAGAACATCGCGACGCAGGCGCACCTGCCCGCCGACGTCGGCTTCACGATCGGCCTCCTGTCCGGCGTGGCGGAGCTGCTGGGCGTCGACGCCCGTGACCTCGCCGATCGGTTGCCGCTCACCGACGAGGTGCAGGCCGCGCTGGTCGAGGAGCAGGGTGAGTTCGGCGTCGTGCTGAACGCGATCCGGGCCTACGAGTCCGGTGCGCGCGGGATGGCGCGGGTGCAGAACAAGCTCTCGCTGGCCGTGCTCGCGAAGAGCTACCTCGAGGCCGCCGCCTGGCAGGTCTCCACGTCCTCCGCAATTCGCTAGCGAGGCAATTCGCTAGCGGGGCGATTCGCCAGCGAGGCCGTTAGCTAGCGGGGCGGAGCCGCCGGGACGCCGCTATTCGCTCGGGAGCGCCACCCGGCGGTTGGCCGGCAGCGTGTGGGTACCGGCCGCGGCGCCCTTGGCCTTCAGCGACATGACGAACGCCAGCACGGTCGCCACCGCCGCGTAGAGCTCCGGCGGGATCTCCTGCCCGATGTCGCACGCCTTGTACAGCGTGCGGGCCAGCGCGACGTCCTGGATCACCGGCACGCGGTTCTCGGTGCCGAGCTCGCGGATCTTCTGCGCGATCGTTCCGGTGCCTTTAGCGACCACCCGCGGCGCGCCTTTCAGCGGGTCGTACCGGAGCGCGACCGCGTAGTGCGTCGGGTTGACGATGACGGCGTCGGCCTTGGGGACGTCGGCCATCATGCGGTTGCGGGCCATCGCCATCTGCTTGGCCCGGATCGCACCCTTGACGTGCGGGTCACCCTCGGTCTTCTTGTGTTCTTCCTTGATGTCCTGCTTGCTCATCCGCAACTGCTTGTCGGTCCGACGCTTGGCGACCGCGTAGTCGGCGGCGGCCATCACGAGCCCGGCCGCGGCCGCCGACCGGATCAGCCGCTCCACCGTGACGACGACCTGCTCCATGATCACTTCGGTGGGGATCTGCCCGTTGCCCATCAGGACCGGGATGACGTCCTTGATCGACCAATAGAGAACGGCGCCGATCACCCCGCTCTTGACGATCGTCTTGATCGCCTCCCACAGCGCGTGCGGGCCGAGGATCTTCTTGAGTCCGGAGAACGGGTTGAGCTTGCTCAACTTCGGCTTGAGCAGCTTCGTCGCGAAGTTCAGGCCGCCCTGTGCGGCGGTGGCGCCGATGCCGGTGAGCATCATGCCGATCGCGAGCGGCGCGACCGCGAGCCCGATCGCCGGCAGCAGGTCGGGGATGAGCGAGAGCATGCGGCCCGCGTCGGGGTTCTCGATGACGTCGATCGCCTTCTCGAACAGCGTCCGGGCGCGGTCCATCATCGCGCGGATCACCATCGGCAGCAGGAAGCTCGCCAGCAACATGCCCACCCAGGCCCCCAGGTCGGGGGTGCGGGCTATCTGGCCCTCCTTGCGGGCCTTCTTCTTCTTTTGCGGTGTCGGCTTCTCGGTCTTCTCACCGGACATGGCTCAGGCCCTGATCACGGTCATCACGGCCACCACCGCGGTGTCGACGACCTCCTCGACCATGCCCGGCACGATGCCGATCGCCAGCCCGCCCAGCAGCATCGTCATCAGGATCTTGACCGGAAAACCCAGCGAGAACGCGTTGAGCGCCGGCGCCGCCCTGGTGAGCAGGCCGAGCGCGACGTCGGTGCAGAAGAGCACTGCGATCAGCGGTCCGGCGATCTGCAGCGCGGCCAGGAACATCTGCCCGATGCCCTCGGTCAGCACGTGGCCCAGCGCGGCGAACGACAGCACGCCGGTCAGCGGCACCGCGTCGTAGGACTCCGCGAAGCCCCGGATGATCAGCGCGTGGCCGCCGGTGGCGAACAGCAGCGTCGTGGCGAGCAGGTTGTAGAAGCGGCCGAACGGGGCGGTCTGCGTGTTCGCCATCGGGTCGTAGGCCATCGCCACCTGGAAACCGCCGAACATGTCGATCAGGTCGCCGGCGACCTGGAAGGCGGTGAACAGCAGCGAGGTGATGTAGCCCAGCGCGGCGCCGACCACGACCTGCTGGGCGGCGCTGGACACGAGCGGGGCCCACTCCATCGGCGGCGCCTGGCTCTGCACGGCCGGTCCCACCGCGAGGGCGATCGAGAGCGCCAGGATCGCCTTGATCCGGGCCGAGATCATCGGCGCGGCGAACGGCGGCACCACGACCAGCCACGCCGACGCGCGGACGGTGGCCAGCAGCAGCGCCACCACCTGCGACCCCTCGAACTGCCAGGTCATGACCCGGACAGCAGCGTGGGTATCCGGGCGTAGATCTGCGTCGTGTACGACACGAGCTCGTGCAGCATCCAGTTGCCGCCGAGCAGCAGCGCCGCACCGGCGGCGATGGCCTTCGGCACGAACGAGAGCGTCTGTTCCTGGATCTGGGTCACCGACTGGAACAGCGAGATGAGGAAACCGACGGCGAGCGTCGTCAACAGGATCGGCGCACTGAGCTTCGCGATGATCGTCATCGTGAAGAGCCCGATCTCGATGATCTGCGCATCGGTCATGGCGTCTCCCTACCGGTAACTCGCGACCAGCGCGGTCACGACGAGGGTCCAGCCGTTGGACATGACGAACAGCAGGAGCTTGAACGGCAGCGACACCATCACCGGCGGCAGCATCATCATGCCCAGCGACATCAGCGACGCCGACACGACCATGTCGACGACGATGAACGGCAGGAAGATGACGAACCCGATGATGAACGCGGCACGCAGCTCCGACAGCACGAACGCGGGGATCAGCACCGGCAGCGAGACGTCGTCCTTGTTCTTCGGCCTCGGCTTGTCGGCCACCCGGTTCATCAGCGCGATCTCGTCCTTGCGGGTGTGCTTGAGCATGAACTCGCGCAGCGGTTGGACGCCGTCCTGGAACGCCTCCGTCTGGGTCTTGGTGCCCTTCAGGTAGGGCTGGACGCCCTGCGAGTTCACCTGGCTGAGCACCGGCGTCATGATGAAGATGCTGATGAACAGCGCCAGGCCGGCCAGGACCTGGTTCGGCGGGATGGTCTGCAGCCCGAGCGCGTTGCGGATGATGCTGAGCACCACGAACACCTTCGTGAAGCAGGTGCAGAGCAGCATCACCGACGGGGCGATCGAGAGCACGGTCAGCGCGATCAGCAGCGTGACCGCGGTGCTGGGCTTGCCGTTCGGGCCGTTGTTGACGTTGACCGTCACTTGTCCGCCCGGCGGCACCGGGGGAGTGGGCGCGGCCGGTTCGACCACCGGAGGGCCGAGCGGAGCCGCGGGCGCGGGAGCCGGATCGCCCCAGACGACCAGGGCGATGACGAAGCCGAGGAGCAGTAGCCCCGCCGCCCGACGGTTCATCGTTGGCGGCTCGCGCGATCGCGGACGAACCCGGCGACCTGCGACCAGGTCGACGGCGAGAGCACCGATCCGGCCAACGGGCCCGGCCTCGTCTCGGGCGCGGCGTGCCGGGCGGAGCGTCGGTTCGTGAGCACGTCGTCGGTACCGGCGTGCTCGGCCAGGACGTCCGCGAACGCCGGTCGTTCGAACGCGCTCAGCGGGGCCTCGGTGAGGTACGTGACCTGGGCGTCGGTGACGCCGAGCACCAGCGCCCGGTCGTCGACCTTCACGACCGCCACCGACGCGCCGCGGCTGAGCTGCTGCCGGGAGAGCACCGAGAGCGACGCGGTGCCCCGCCCGATCGGACCGCGCCGGACGAGGCGGGCGAGCCCCCACATCAGGAACAGCACGACCGTCAGGGAGAACACCGCCCGGAGCGTGGCCTCGATCATGAGCCGGACGGCCGATCGCTGTCCGGCGTGATGATCTCGGTGACCCGGATCCCGAAGTTCTCGTCGATGACCACGACCTCGCCGCGGCCGATCATGCGACCGTTGACCAGGAGGTCGGCCGGGCTGCCGGCCAGCCGGTCCAGTTCGACGACCGAGCCCGGCGTCAGCGAGAGCAGGTCGCGCACGGTCATCCGGGTCTGACCCAGCTCCGCGGTGACGTCCATCTCGACGCCGTGCAGCAGGTCCAGTCCGTGCTGCAGCGGGGCCCCGCCACCGCCTCCGCCGCCTCCGCCGCCCGCGGCGATGCTGGTCACCGACGTGATCAGCAGACCGACCAGTGCCCGGACGCCGCTGTCGTCGCTGAGCAGCACGAACGCGGCGTCACCGGACTCCGACAGCGCGGTGAGCCCGGCCTCCAGGTCGGGCACCGGGATGCCCTGCTCGACCACGACCGCGCCGAGCGTCCCGGCGGCGGCCTCGGCGACCGGCTGGAGGGCCTGGGTGAGGTCGAGCGCGCCCATCGGGCTCTCGGCCAGCGCGTCGACGAGGTCCTGGCTGACCGCGACCAGGAGCTGGCCCTGCGCGGCGCCGGAGAAGCTGGCGAGGACACCTTGACCGACCAGGCCACCGCTGTCCGGGGTGACCTGGGGGTCACCGGCGGTGAGCGGGTCGACCGCAGGCAGCAGCGGCAACGCCGCGGTGGCGGCGGCGCCGACCCGCGCGAGCACACTCGCTGCGGCCTCTGTGGATGCGGTCAACGCCTGGCGTCCTCTCTCGGGGGATCGACGACCAGACACGCCAGCCGCGCACCGTGGTTACCGGGGACGGCGTGAGCCAGCGTGATGCCGTTGGTGCTGACCGTGAGGGGCCGGTTGACCGGGTGGCCGAGGGACACCACGTCGCCCGGCTCGAGCGCGACGATCTGCTCCGGGTACATCTGGGTGGTGCCGAACCGCACGACCACCGGCAGTTTCGCGCCCAGCAGGCCGCCGGTGAGGTTGCGCAGCGCCAGTTCCTTGGCCATCCGCTCGGCCGGGGTCAGCGCCGCCGCCTCGTCCGCCTTCTGCAGCGCCTGCATCACCGCCGCGAACGGCAGGCACATCGTGGCGATGCACTCCTGGCTGCCGACCTTCATCTCCAGCGAGACGACGACCATCGGGTCCGACGGCGCCGCGGCCTGCGCGAACTGGGGGTTGTACTCGATCGCGCCCGCCTTGGGCTCGATCTTCTTGACGGTGTCGAACGAGTACCGGAACTCGCCCAGGATCCGGTCGAGCAGACCCCGGAACAGGACGGTCTCGATCTCCGAGAGCTCGCGCTGCGGCTGCGCTCCGCCCGGCCCGCCGAGCAGGTGGTCGATGCAGGCCAGTGCCATGTCGACCGGGATCTCGAGCAGCGTGATGCCGGGCAGCGGGGAGAGCGTCACCATCGTGAGCAGCGTCGGGTTCCCGATCTGGGCGATGTATTCGTCGTAGCTGAGCTGCTCGATCGAGACCAGGCTGACCTGGGAGATCGCCCGCAGGCTCGAGGTGAGCAGCGTCGTGTACTGCCGGGCGAACGTCTCGTAGGTCATCTGCAGCGTCCGGGCGTGCTCCCGGGACAGTTTCGTCGGCCGGCGGAAGTCGTACGGCTGCGGACCGGCGCCCTTGGATCGCCGTGACAGCCGGCCGGCGGTGCGGGGGGCGCCGGCGGGCGCGGACGACGAAGTCACGTCGGCCCGATCGGACGTGCGCGTTGCTTTCTGAGAAGAATGCCGTGTATGTGATTGTGAACGGCGATAGCGCTCGTCACTGGATGACGAACTCCGTGAAGTACACCGCCATCACGTATTCCAGTTTCTCCTCGGTATAGGCCTTGACCACCTTCTCGGTCAGCTCGGCCTTCTCTGCTTCGCGCTGCTTGTTCGTCGACAACTCGGCCACTTCCAGGTTGCTGAACTGCGAGATGACGATGTCCAGGGCCTTGCTGGTGTCCACGGCCTCGGCGGCGTTCGTCGTCGTCTGCAGGGCGATGGCGATCTTGAGGTAGTGGCCGTCGGCCAAGTTGACCGTGATGGCGTCCGCCACGACGACGGCGCTCGGGGTGGGCTCGGGATGGGCCTCCTCCTCGCCGGAGTGGGAGAAGAACGCGAAGTAGGCGCCGACGCCGCCGCCGATGAGCACCACCACCGCGGCCACGATGATGATGAGCAGCTTCTTCTTGCCGCCGCCCTTCTTCTCCTCTTTGTCGTCTTTCTCGTCCTTAGCCATCACACGTCCCGCTCGTCATTTTTCGCACTTTAGTGGGGTGAATCGGTCTCCGTCGAGCTATCGGGGGTCGTGGCGAAGCGAGGCCTCAGATCGCCTTCGCGGCGGAGGGCAGCAGCGAACTCGTGTCGTCCGGCAGATCGGAGAGCACGATGATCTCCACCCGGCGGTTCAGCTTGACCGAGCGGACGTCGCTGGGACTGATCAGCGGTTTCGTGCCGGCGAAGCCGACCGCGCGCAACCGGTTCGCGGCGATGCCCTCGTTGCCGATCAGGTACCGGACGACCGCGCTGGCCCGGGCCGTGGACAGTTCCCAGGCCGACGGGTAGTTGCGTGTCGGCACCGGCAGCTGGTTGGTGTGACCGTCGACCTCGATGTCGTTGGGCAGCGACTTGAGCGTGGGGCCGACGGCGTCCAGGATCTTCTGACCACCCGGCCGCAGGATCGCGCTGTCGCCGGAGAACACCACCGAGCTCGTCACCACCGTGACGACCAGGCCGCGCGAGTCGATCGTGAACGACGCGTCGCCCTCCAGGCCGTTCTTCTTCAGCGCGGCTTTGATCTTCTTCTCGGCCTCGGTGAGGTTCTGCGCCTCGGCCTCCGCGGCCAGCATCCGGGTCTGGGCCTTGGCCAGCTCCGCCGCGGACACGGCCTTCTTCACCAGGGCCTTCTCGGACTCGGTCAGCTGCCCCGCCGGGCCCGATCCGGCCGCCAGGTCCAGGCCGGCGCTGTCCGAGGCGCTGCTCTGCAGCACCGAGCTGGAGCCCTGCAGCACGGCGTTGGTGCCGAACGCCTGGTTGAAGCCCTCCTGCAGCTGGACGACCTTCGTCTGGTCGACGTTGCTCATCGCGAAGAGCACCAGGAAGAGCACCATGAGCAGCGTCATCATGTCCGAGTAGCTGACGAGCCACCTTTCGTGGTTCTCGTGCTCCTCGTGCTCTTCGTGCTTCTTGCGTTTGCCGCCCCCGTGGCCCCCGCCCGACATGTCAGGCGGCCGCCTTGGCGGGCGCCGGGTTCGGGAGCAGCGCCTTCAGCTTCTGGGCGACCAGACGCGGGTTCGCCCCGGCCTGGATCGCCATGATGCCCTCGATCGACAGGTTCATCTGGTCGACCTCGAGCTCGCTGACGCGTTTGACCCGGGACGCGATCGGCAGCCACATCAGGTTCGACGACATCAGGCCCCACAGGGTCGCGACGAACGCGGCCGCGATGACGTGACCCAGTTTCTCCGGCTGGGCCAGGTTCTCCAGCGCGTGGATCAGACCGGTGGTGGTACCGATGATGCCGATCGTCGGGGCGTAGGACCCCAGGTCGGTGAAGAACTTGGCCGCGGCCTTGTCGCGCTTCTTCTTCGCCTCGATCTGACCCTCGAGGATCTCGCGCAGCTCCTCCGGGTCGGTGCCGTCGACCGCGAGCTGCAGCCCGTCCTTGAGGAACGGATCGTTGACGTCCTTGATCGCGTCCTCGAGCGCGAGCAGGCCCTCCTTGCGGGCCCGCTCGGCGAGCTTGACGATCGTGTCGACGGACGCGCCGGCGTCGATCTTCTTCGCGGTCAGCGCGGCGATGAAGTTCTTGCCGAAGCCGATCGTGTCGGCCATCGTGGCACCGGTCATCGAGGCGCAGATCGCGCCACCGAACACCAGCAGCAGCGGAGCGGGCAGAAAGATCGACCCGATGTGGCCGCCCTCGAGGATGATCGTGGTGAAGACGATCGCGAACGCCACCACGATCCCGATGATGCTTGCGGGGTCCATCAGCGCTCCGGACGGTGCAGCGGGACGACGATCTGCGAGGCAGGGTCGTCCATGGCGGTCAGGGTCGGGTTCTGCGGCTCGAGCACGGCTCGTTGGGCCTCGGCGATGACCGCGGCCCGGTACTGACGGATGAGCCGGGTGACGTCGGTCAACGACTCGAGGACGATGTACTTCGTGTTGTCGACGAGCGTGATGACCGTGTCGGGCGTGGCATCGGCGCGCTCGATCAGGTCCGGGTTCAGCGCGAACTCCTGGCCGTTCAGCCGCGTCAACACGATCACACCTGTGTCATCGGCGGGTGGCGCGCGAGGGTGAGGAAACGGTGCAGGACGGGTGCGAGCCGGGCTCGGACCCGTCCCGCACCCGTCAGGTCACCGCTTCAGGTTGATCAGGTCGTTGAGCAGCTCGTCGGAGGTGCTGATGATCTTCGAGTTCGCCTGGAAACCGCGCTGGGCGATGATCAGGTTGGTGAACTCGCTGGCCAGGTCGACGTTCGACATCTCCAGCGTGCCGCCCATGATCGCGCCCCGGCTGCCGCCGCCGGGTGTGCCCATCTGCGGCACACCGGAGTTGACAGTGGTCCGGAACATCGACCCACCGGCCTTCTCCAGACCGGCCGCGTTGTTGAACGACGCCAGCGCGATCTGGCCGAGCGGCTTGCGCAGGCCGTTGGTGAACGAGCCGACGAGCTGGCCGTCCTTGGTGATCGAGAAGCCCTGCAGCGAGCCCATCGCGTAACCGTCCTGCTTCTGCGGCGCGACGGTCGTGGTGCCGGCGTAGTTCGTCAGGCCGGCGAGGTCGACCGCGATGTCGCCCGCCGCGGCCGGGAACGTGAGGGTGTTCGGGTTGGGCGTGGTGCCGGTCGCCGAGAACGTGATGTCGCCGCCGTCGTAGTCGGTGGTCCCGTCGCTCACCTTCACCGACCAGGTGTCGGTGGAGGCGCCCTTGGTGAGCGTCAGCGTCAGCTCGGACGCGTTGCCGGAGCCGTCGTAGATCGTCAGCGACGGGGTGATGACCGTACCCTCCGGCGCGTCGCTGGGGAGGTTGCCGGAGAAGGTCACCGCGGTGCTCTGGGACGGTGCGAGCAGCGTGTTGATCGGCAGCGCCAGGTCGGTCGGCGTGGTGTTCGACGCGATGACGCCCTGGGCGTCGGCCACCCAGCCCTGGACGCGGGCACCGTCGTTGGTGACCAGGGCGCCGTTGGCGTCGAACGAGAACGAGCCCGCCCGGGTGTAGAGCGTCTCCTGGCCGGTCTTGACCGTGAAGAAGCCGTCGCCGCTGATCATCAGGTCGGTGCTGCGACCGGTGGTCTGGGCCGAGCCCTGGGTGAAGTTCGTGGAGATGCCGGCGAGCTGGACGCCCAGGCCGACCTGGGCGGGGTTCGTGCCGCCCTGGACCGATCCCTGCGGCGAGGCCGGTGCCTTGAGCATCTGGTTGAGCGTGTCCTGGAACACCGCCTGGCTCGACTTGAAGCCGGCCGTGTTGACGTTCGCGATGTTGTTGCCGGTGACGTCCATCATCTGTTGGTGGGCGCGGAGACCGCTGATACCGGAGAAGAGCGAGCGCAGCATAGATCGGTTCCTTTGCTTCGGTAGCGCGGGCGCTAGGCGCCGGGGTTGGTGGCATCCGGCGCGGTGCCGGGTGTGGTCGGGCCGGGTGGCGTGGTCGGCGACGCCGTCGCGGGATCCGGGCTCCCGGTACTGACACCGCCGGGCGCGGCACCACCGGGAACCGCGGTGCCCGGAGCAGCGGTGCCCCCCGGTGCCGTGGTGCCGCCCGGGGCGGTGGTGCCGCCCGGGGCCGTGGTGCCGCCCGGGACGGTGGTGCCTCCCGGGGCGGTGGTGGGGAGCGGGGACTGCGGTGTGGTGGCGCCCGGTACCGCGTCGCCGATCGGGGTGACCACGTCCTCCGCGCCACCCGCCACCGGCGACGTGGTGGTCGACAGCCCGACCTTCCCGACCGCGGTGACGCTCGCCATCGGGATCGACAACCCGTTCACGGTGACGCTCGGATTCGACCCGAGCGTCGCCCCTTCCACCTTCCCGGTCACCGAGTTGCCGGCCGCGTCGGTGTACGTCACGTCCTTGCCGACGAGGTTCGCCGCGCCGAGCGTCAGCTGCGCGGTGAGCATCTGCTGCTGCACCTCGGCCAGGTCCGTGAGCTTCTCGACCGTGGTGAACTGCGCGGTCTGCGCGACGAACTCGGTGCCCTGCGCCGGGTTCATCGGGTCCTGGTACTTGAGCTGGGCGACGAGGAGCTTGAGGAACGCGTCCTTGTCCAGGTCGGCCGACGGCGGCTTCACCGGGGCGGCACCGAGCGCCTGGTTCAGCGTGGCGCCGACGTTGGAGGATTCCGAGAACGGGGCGGTCATGGCTACACCTGCAGGTCGAGGGCGTGGCGGCCGGCGCCGGTCGGCGTCGGCCCGGTGTATCCGGCCGGGCGCGGCGCAGCCGGGCGGCCGGTGTCGTTGCCGGTGCCGGTGTCGCCCGGCTGGCCGTTCCGGCCGGGCTGCCCACCGGGCCCCTGGCCGGTGGCGGCGAACTGGCGGTTCTGCTGCCCGGCGGGCGAGTCGCCGAAGTCGAACGCCGCGCCGGTGAACCCGGCGTCCTCGAGCTGCTGTCGCAGCTCGGGCAGCGCGGCCCGCAGCGTCTCCCTGGTCATCTCGTTGGCGCCGCCGAAGTGCAGGTGCACCTGGCCGTTGCGGATCTCCGCGACGACGCTGATCGTGCCCAGGTCGTCGGGGCGCAGCTCCATCGCGATCCGGTGGACGCCGTCACCCTGCGTCCGCAGCGGGATGATCTGGTCGGCCACCTGCGCCGCCGGCGGCGGGGGAGGCGCCTGGTCGGGTGCGTTCGCGCCGGTGAGGTCGAGCTGCTGGGGCTGGCTCACGTCCGGCGTGTGCAGCGGGGTGAACGCGGTCGCGTCCGGTGCCGCCGGCGCGTTCGCCGCGGCCAGCGCGTCGGTGAAGCTCTCCTCGGCGCCACGTTCGGTGTCGCCCCCGGTGCCGGTGTCACCGGTCGTCGACACGTCGACGCCGAGCGCGCCCGGGACGTAGCCGGGCCGGTCGACCGGCGCCGGGATCGGGCTGCCGGGCGCCGGGACCGGTGCCGCGGTGAGCGCGGGGTCGGGCGCCAGGAACTGGCCGAGCTGCGCCGCGGTGGCCTGGACCGCGGCCACCTGGGCGGCGGCGTTCTGCGTCGCGGTGGCCTGGGTCGCGGCGAGCTCGGCGGGCGAGAGCTGCCGCCCGGACTTCGTGACGACCGGTGGGGCACCCACGTTCTCCGCACCGGCCAGGCCGCTGAGATCGATGCCATGGCCCACCCCGGCCGGTTCGCCGGTCGTACCCGCTCCCGGCACCCCGGCCCCCGGGGTGCCGGTTCCGGGCGTCTCCCCGCCGGCGAGCGCGCCGGCCTCACCGAGCGCGCCGGTGAACGCGGCCAGGTCCACCTCGGCCAGCGCCGCCGCCGCGGCCGCGCTGTCCGCGTTGGCGGTGATCGCCGCCTCCACCGCCGGCCGCGCCTCGGCCGCGCCGACCACGGTCAGCTCCGGCAACCCGAACGCGCGGGTGCTCGGCGCGTCCGCGGCCCCCGGGCCCACCGCGTCCCCTGGGCCCGGTGCGTCGGCGCTGGTGAGCCCGCGGAGCCCGGCCAGCCCGGCGAAGCCCGGTGAGCCCTTCGCGTTCAGCCCCAGCGTCGCCGGGTTGAGCACCGGCCCGGTCGCGACGCCGCCCTCGCCCTCGGTGACCACGCCGATGCCGACGACGGCGACCGGCGGGGCGTCGGCGTCGATGTCACCGGCGCCGCCGGAACCGAGCGCGAGCTGGCCGTGGGCGAGCAGCGCCGCGGGCAGCGCGAGCGCACCGGCGGTGTCCGACGGTGGCATGCCGGTCATCGTGGTGTGCCAGGCCTGGTTCAGCACCGCGCGCCGGCCGCTGTCCTCCTCCGGCGCCTTGGCCGGTTTCTGCTTGGTTTTGGGCCCCTCCGAGGAGTCCTGCTCGGAGATCGTGGTGTCGTCGGCGCCCTTGCTGCCCGAGGCGGCCTGGAGCGCGGCGACGAACTGTTCGTCGTCGTTCTGGCCCTGGCGCCCGGCGCCGTCGGTCTCCGTTTCGGCGGCTCCGCGCGCGGGCGCGGTGTTCGTCGCCATCATCAGCGACATCGTGTTGTGGGACGCGGGAAGGGGAGAGATGCTCACGAGGCGTCCTTTCCGAGCGCACGCAGGGCGTTCTGCACCTTGACGACGTACTGCTGGGTCTCCGCGTACGGCGGGATGCCGTCGTAGCGGCGGACCGCGCCCCCGCCGGCGTTGTAGGCGGCGAGGGCCAGTGGCAGCGACCCGAACTCGTTCAGGTGCTGTTTGAGCAGGCGGGCGGCACCGTCCACGGCCTGTCGGGGCTCGAACGGATTGACGCCCAGCTCACGGGCGGTGGCCGGCATGATCTGCATCAGCCCGCGCGCACCGGCGGGGCTCACCGCGTCGGGATCGTAGTTCGACTCGATCTTGGCCACCGCCGCCAGCAGCGCGGGGGAGATCCCGCGGCGGGCACCGGCGGAGGTGAACAGGTCGGCGAACGGCACCCCGGCGAGCACCCCGGTGCTGCCGGCACCGCCGGCCGACGAGCCGAGCGCGGCGTTGCGCAGCAGGCTGCCCGCCGCGTTGAGCGCTGACGTCTGCAGCTCCTCGGCGGGCAGCACGCGGCGGATCGAGGTCGGCGTCTCGTAGATCGGCCCGACTTTGACGTTCTCCCCGGGCTGCGGCGCGTGCAGCATCCGGTTCTTGCCCACGTAGATGCCGATGTGCTCGTAGCCGTCGAAGACCAGCAGGTCACCGGGCTTGGCCTGGCTGAGCGACGGCACCGCGGAGCCCTCCAGCCGCTGGTGGCGCACCAGCCGGGGCAGCTCGACGCCGAGATCCTTGAAGACCCGCTGCACCAGGCCGGAGCAGTCCAGCCCCTTGGCCGGGTCGGTGCCGCCGAACACGTAGGGCACACCGAGGTACTTGCGGGCGGCGGTGACCACGTCCGCGCCGGTCGGGCCGCTGGGGCTGAGCGCGTTCCCGACCCGGTCGACGGTGCTGCTCCCGGCGGTGCCCGCGGTGGCTTCCGACTCGCTCGTGCGGGCCGCGTCGAGCGCGACGGCGAACCCGGTCGGCTGCTGGCCCACCCCGGCGCCGAACCGCGTCGCGGTCTGCGCGATCTGGCTCTGGATCGCCAGCATTCGCGACGTGATGTCCGCCAAACCGGTCAAGGATGCCCCCTCGTTCCCTGCGTCAGGGGCCGTCGTCGACCTCGGCAGAGTTCTCCGTGTTGCCCATCGGCGGGTTCGTCCGCGACCTTCGGGTTGTGGCCAATTCGTCGACGAGGACCTGGTCCTCGGCCAGCTCGGCCGCGGCGCGTTCGGCCTTGTGGCGTTCCTCGAGCTTCTCCACCGCCCGCCGGGCCTGGGACGCGTCGGTGTACTCACGCAGCTTCTCGGCCACCGCGGCCTGCGCGTCCACCACGACGCGCTGGGCCGCGAAGAGCTCACCGGCCAGCGCCTGCCTGGCCGAGATCGCGGCCACGTACGACCGGGCCAGCGCCGCCTCCGGCAGCTGACGCCCCCGCAACGTCTCGCCGCTGCGCTCCACCATCAGCTCGGCCTCCCGTAGCGCGGCCCGCGCGGCGAGCACCTCGCCGCGCAGCGCGTCCTCCTTCGCCTGACGCGCACGCAGCACGGTGGCGAGCCGGAACCGTTTCTTGGCCATCAGCCGGAGTTCAGCAGCTGGGACATGGCGTCCCAGGCGGCGCCGGCCGGATACGGGTCACCGAGGCTCTGCCGCAGGAACGCGGTGATCGCCGGCCAGAGCTCGCGGGCCCGGTCGGCGTCGGGGTTGGTGCCCGGCACGTACGCGCCGATCTCCAGCAGCTCACGGACGTCGCGGTAGGCGGCCATCAGCCGGCGCAGCTCGCTCGCCATCGCTTTCTGCTCGCGGGTCGTGATCGCGCCGGACACCCGGGAGACCGACTCCAGCACGTCGATCGCCGGGAAGTGCCCGGAGGTCGCGAGCTTGCGGTCGAGCACGACGTGCCCGTCGAGGATCGAGCGGGCGGTGTCGGCGATCGGCTCGTTCTGGTCGTCGCCCTCCACCAGCACGGTGTAGAGACCGGTGATCGTGCCCGCCGACCCGGGCCCGGCGCGTTCGAGCAGCCGGGGCAGCAGCGCGAACACCGACGGCGGGTAACCCCGGGTGGCCGGCGGCTCGCCGGCCGACAGCCCCACCTCGCGCTGGGCCATCGCGGTCCGGGTGAGGCTGTCCATCATCAGCAGGACGTCCTTGCCGCGGTCGCGGTACCACTCGGCGATCCGGGTCGCGACGAACCCGGCACGCAGGCGCACCAGCGGGGGCGTGTCGGAGGTCGCGACGACCACGACGGCCCGCGCCAGCCCCTCCGGCCCGAGGTCGTGTTCGAGGAACTCGCGCACCTCCCGGCCACGTTCGCCGATCAGCGCGACGACCGTGATCTCGGCCTCGGTGCCCCGGGTGATCATCGACATCAGGCTGGACTTGCCGACGCCGGAGCCGGCGAAGATGCCGATGCGCTGCCCCCGGCCGCACGGCACCAGCGTGTCCAGCGCGCGGACGCCGAGCGGCAGCGGGAAGCGGATCAGCCCCCGCTCCATCGCGGTCGGCGGCTCGCCCTCGACCGAGACCCACTCGGTGTTGACCAGCGGCGGCCCGTTGTCCATCGGCCGCCCGAGGCCGTCGAGCACCCGGCCGCGCAGCGACTCGCCGACCTGGATCTGCAGCGGCGATCCGGTGTTGACCGCGCGGTCACCGGCCCCGACGCCCCCCAGCGGGCCGAGCGGCAGGCAGGAGAGGCGGGCGCCGTCCAGCGCCACCACCTCGGCGGCGATCGTCGTGTTGTCCTCGCGCCCGGAGCCGCCGCGGAGCCCGGCCATCCCACCGACGCCGCCGATCCGCACCAGGTCACCGACCCGCCCGGGCACCCCGACGACCGACACCGACAGGCCCAGCACCGAGTCGACGCGGCCGGTGACCTCCGGCCGGGCCGCGCGGATCGCGGGCGCCAGCCGGTGCTGGAGCAGCCGGCTCACCACGGCTGATCTGCCGCGTCGACCATGCCCAGCGCTTCGCCGACACGCAGCAGCGCGGCCGAGAGACGGGCGTCGACGACCGTCGCGTCGCTCTCGGCGATCGCGTCGCCGCTGGCCAGCGACGCGTCCGGCTCGAGGGTGACGGTGCGGCCGTCGATGACCAGCGGACCTTCGTGGTCGGCCTCGGCGGTGAGCGTCGCGTGGTCGGCCGGGTTGACCCGCACCAGTACCGGCCGGCCGACCGGCACCAGTTCGAGCGCGCGCGCCACCGCGTCGCGTCCGGGGGAGTCGGCCAGCGCCAGTTCCCGGCCCAACACCGCCTCGGCCAGCACGAACGCGGCGCTGACCAGCTCGTTCTCGAGTTCCATCGCGCTCGGCGCGGCCCGCTGCTCCAACGCGCTCGCGGCCGCGGCGACCGTCTGCAGCGCCCGCTGGAGGCCGGCCAGCCGGGCCTGCTCGAACCGCCGGGTCTCCTCGTCGGCGGCCCGGCGGGCGGCTTCGGCCTCGAGTTTGGCCGCGCGCTTGCCCTCGGCCCACCCGGCCGCGAACCCGGCGGCCTTCGCGGCCTCCTTCGCGGCCGTGAGCTCGGCGTCGACCGCGGGGACGCGCGGCACCCGCGCACCGGCCCGGCCGAGGTCGGTGTGGAACGACGCGCTGACCGCGACGTCCGCGGCCGCGCCGCGCAGCACGCCGCTCGCGGTCGGGTCAGGCGACGAACTCATCGTCGTCTCCCCGCCGGATCGTGATCTGGCCCGAGGCTTCCAGCGCCCGGATGTTCTGGACGACCTTCGCCTGCGCCTCCTCGACCTGGCGCAGCCGCACCGGGCCGAGCATCTCGACCTCGTCGGCGAGGTTCTCGGCGGCCCGGCCGGACAGGTTGCGCATGATCTTGTCGCGCACCGCGTCGTTGACACCCTTGAGCGCGGTGGCCAGGTCGGCCGACTCCACCTGGCGGAGCACCAGCTGGATGGAGCGGTCCTCGAGTCCGATGATGTCCTCGAACATGAACATCTTGCTGCGGACCTCTTCGGCCAGCTCCGGGTTGAGCGTCTCCAGGCCCTCCAGGATCATCTTCTCGGTGCCGCGGTCGGCCCGGTTGATGATCTCCACCAGCGGTTGCAGGCCGCCGACGACCGACATCTCGGTCGGCTGGAGCACCGAGGAGAGCTTGCGTTCGAGCGTCTCCTCGACCTGCCGGATCGTGTCCGGCGAGGTCCGGTCCATCACCGCGATCCGGTTGGCGACGTCGGCCTGGAGGGTGGGGGAGAGCCCGGAGAGGATGCCCGACGCCTGCGTCGCGGTCATGTGGGCCAGCACCAGCGCGATCGTCTGCGGGTGCTCGTCCTGGAGGAACGAGAGCAGCTGCCGGGCCTCGGCCCGCTGCAGGAAGTTGAACGGGACGTCCGCGATGCTCTTGGAGAGCCGTCCGATCAGGTCGGCGGCCCGTTCCGCGCCGACCGACGCCTCCAGCAGGTCGCGCGCGTAGTCCAGGCCGCCCTGGCCGGCGTACTTGTTCGCGGTGGCCAGGTCGTGGAACTCGAACAGGACGTCGTCGGCGATCTCGGTCTCGATCTGGCCGAGCCGCGCGATCTCCGCGGTCAGCTCCTCGATCTCGTTCTCGCGCATCTGCGCGAGGATCTTCGAGGACGCCTCCTTGCCCATCTGCACGAGCAGGATCGCGGTCTTGCGCAGCCCGGAGAGGTCGGAGCCGGTGGACACGGTCACCGCGACACCTCCCGGCGGTCACCGAGCCAGCTCCGGAGCAGCGCCGCCACCTCCTCGGGCTGCTTCTCCACCATCTCGGCGATCTCGCGCTGGCGGGTCTCCTTGTCCGGGCCGAGGCGGGTCGGGCCGGCTTCGATCGCGGCGGGCGCGTTCGCCGCCTCGAGCTCGCGCATCCGCTCCCGTTCGAGCGCGGCCTGCATCTCCTCGAGCTGCAGCCGCTCGGACGGGGTGAGCGTCGTCCGCTGCTGCTTCTTGCGGTTCTTGCGGCTGACGAACGCGGCGATGATCATCAGCAGCGCGATCAGCCCGATCGCGGCGCCGCTCTTGACCGTGCCCATCAGCTGGGCCTGCTTGGCCGCCGCCTGGGATTCGGCCAGCTCCTTGGCCGCGGCCTTCGCCGCCGACTCGTCGAACGGCAGCGCGGTGACCGCGAGGCTGTCGCCGCGGGTGGTGTCCAGCGCGGCCGCGGACTGCACCAGCGTCTGGATCTTCGCGGTGTTGGCCGACGCGGGGACGTTGGAGTCCAGCAGCACCGCGATGCCCATCCGGCGGATCGCGCCGGGCGCGGAGTTGCGGGTCTCGGTCACCGAGTTCACCGCGTTGTTCCGCGTCGTGGTGCTGTTCTCGTAGTTGTTCGAGCCGTTGGACCCGCTCGGGACCTGGATGTTGTCCGGTCCGAGCACACCGCCGACCGCGTTGCCGTTGCCGGAGAACGTCTCGGTCTTCTGCGACTCGGCCAGCGGCTGGGTGTTCGCGTCGGAGTTGTAGGTCTGGGTCTTGGTCTGCGTGTTGTCGTAGTCCAGGTCGGCGGTGACCGTGACCGCCGCCTTGCCCTTGCCGACGACCTGCTCGAGCATCGACCGGATCGAGTCCTGCATCTTGCCCTCGAACGCGACCGTCTGTTTGCTGCTGGAGTCGCCGCCCGCCGCGGTGGTGGTCTGACCGCCCTTGGCGAGCACCGAGCCGTCGGCACCGGCCAGCGTGACGTCGGCGGAGTCCATGCCCTCGACGCTGGAGGAGACCAGGTTGATGATCGCCTGCACCTGGCTGTCGGTGAGGTCCTTGCCGGCGGCCGTCTTGACCAGCACCGACGCGGTGGGCTTCTGCTGGTCGTCGGCGAAGACGTCCTTCTGCGGCAGAGCGAGGTGGACGGTGGCCGCCTCCACCCCGTCGATCGAGGAGATCGTGCTCGCCAGCTCCCCTTCGAGCGCGCGCTGATAGCTGACGTGCTGCATGAACTCCGACGTCGTCACGCCCTGCTTGTCCAGCAGCGAGTAACCGGTGTCCTCACCGGCCGGCAGGCCCTGCCCGGCCATCTGGAGCCGCAGGTCGTAGACCTGGTCCCGGGGCACCATGACCGTGGCGCCGCCGTCGGCCAGCTCGTACTGCACGTTGGCGGCGCCGAGCTTCTCGACGATCGCCGACGCGTCGGTGGGCGACAGGTTGCTGAACAGCGACGCCATCGTCGGTTTCGAGGCCCAGGACGCGAAGAAGTAGCCGCCGATGACGAGGGCCAGCACCGCCACGACGAGCACGGCCTTCTGCCCCGCGGAGAAGGCTTTGAAGCCTTCGACTCCGCGGCCCAGGGCTCGCTTCAGGCGGTCGACCATCGGTTACTGCATCCGCATGATCTCTTGGAACGCGGCCACGGCCTTGTCGCGCACGGCGACGGTCAGCTGGGTCGCGAGCGCCGCCTCGGTCGCGGCGATCGTGTAGTCGTGCACGTCGGTGAGGCTGCCGGTGGCGGCCTTCACGGCCAGCTCGTCCTTGCGGGTCTGCAGCGTCTGGAGGTTCTGCAGGCTGTCGGCGAGCTGCGCGGCGAAGCCCTTCGCGCTGTCCGACGTCTCGTCCGGGTTGGACGCGGCCGGCAGCGCGCTGCCGGTGCCGCTCATCCCGATGCCGGAGACCATCACCGGGGCGATGGGGTCACTGGCGCCGGTGGCCCCGATCGCGCCGACGGCGCCGAACGAGCCGATTGAACCGATCGGAGTCGTCACTTATCAGCCCTTCCCGAGTTGGATGGCCTGCGTGTAGGAGTCCTTCGCGCGGTCGATCACGGCCAGGTTGGACTGGTAACCGCGCTGCGCCATGAGCAGCTGACCCATCTGGTCGGCCAGGTCGATGTCCGGCATCCGGACGTAGCCCTCGGCGTCGGCCATCACGTGGTCCGGCGCGTAGACGAGGCGGCCCTCGGCCGGGCCCTCGACGATGCCGCCGACCTGCACGCCGCCGTTGCCGTCGCCGTAGTCGACCGCCTGCGCGATGACCTGCTTGGCGCGGTAGGCCTCACCACTGGTGGGGCGCACGTCGTTGATGTTGGCCAGGTTGTCGGAGACCGCGTCCAGCCACTTGCGGTGGACGGTGACGCCGGTGCTGGCGATACCCAAGGCCGGAAAGAGGCTCATATCTTCACTCCAGGATCTACGCGCCGCCGCCGGCGGCGACCGTGCGGATCCCGCCGTACTGGTCGTCCATCGCGCGGATCATCAGCTGGTACCGCAACTGGGTGTCGACGTTCGAGATGACCTCGTGGTCGAGGTTGACGTTGTTGCCGTTGATCCGGGTCGGTTCGAGCGACCGGGCCATCGAGGGCTGGGTGGCCTCGTCGGCGAGCGCCGCGCGGCTGATCGCGGCCCTGGTCTCGCCGCCGAATCCCTGACCGGCGTCGACGGCCTGCCGCAGGGCGTCCTCGAACTGGACGCGGCCGGCCAGGAACTGCGGCGTATCGATGTTGGCGACGTTGTCGGCCGTCACGCGCTGGCGCAGTGCCAGGCCGTCCATGGCGGTCTTGAGCACGGTGGAAGTGACGGAATCGAACACGTATCCCCCTACGGCGCTCAGGAGCAGTTCCTGAGTAGTTCTGGTGCAGTCCGGTCAGATCGCTTGATCCAGGTACGCCGGGCGGGCCGCGCCGCTGTCGAAGAGCTCGATCTTGCTGGTCAGCGCGGCCTGGCGCCGGTTGCCCGCCATCGCCCTGGCGATCGCCTCGGCCGCGGCGAGCTGCCGGGCCAGGATGCGGTCGGCGCGGGGCCGCAGGTCGAGCGGGAGCGGCCCGATGCCCTCCGGCGGCGACCAGGCGTCCGACGGCGGTGTCTCCCGCAGGAACTGGTCGGTCCGCAGGAGCTCCTCGATTCCGGCGACGTCCGCCTCCAACTGATCGAGCGCGTCCACCCAGGCCGACCGCCAGTCGGTCACCGTCAGGCCGACCCGACGGCCATCGCGGCCTCCCGCCAGGCGTCGCGCAGCTCGTTGGCCAGCTCGAGCGTCGACGCGGCCTTGCCGGCGTCCTGCTTGATGTTGGCCTGGACGAGCTCGGAGAGCATCCAGCGGTAGAGCGCGGCGACGTTCTCGGCGCCGTCCCAGGCGGTCAGGTCGAGCGTCGCCAGCAGTTCGCTGATGATGTCCTGCGCATGCATCAGACGCTCGCCGGCGAGCAGCCGGTTGCCGTCGCGGATCGCCTGCTCGCCCTGGGCGATGTCCTGGACGAGACGGTCGTAGAGCATCACCAGCAGCCGGGCCGGCGACGCGGTGCTGATGCTGTCGGCCAGGTAGCGGGCTCGGGCGGCGCCGGGTGGCGGGTACGTCATCGGGTACTCACTCCTAGGAGTTGCTCGCGTTGCTGGCCGCCGTCTGGCTGCTGAGCCAGCTGGACTGGCTGGACACCTTCGAGAGCGCGCTCTCCATCGCGGAGAACTGGCGCTGCAGCGCGGTGCGGCGATCGGCCAGCTTGGTGTCCCAGTCGAGGATCTCCTTGTTGAGCCGGGAGATCATCGTCGTGCCGCTCTTGATCTTCTGGGTGAGCGTGCCGTTGATCGTGTCGGTGGCGGCCGCGCCGACCTTCTGCAGTCCACCGGCGAGCCCGTCGGTGACCGCCTTCTGGACCTTGGCCGGATCCTCGTTGTAGGCCTTGAGGAAGTCGTCCTTCTTGAACTCGAGCTTGCCGCCCTGGGTGAGCTGGACGCCCATCTGCTTGAAGCTGCCGAAGCCGGACAGGCCCTGGCTCACCGTGCTGAGGATCTGGCTGGAGAGCTGGCGGACCGTGTAGTCACCGGCCAGCGGTCCGGCCGACGACTTGGCGCCGGGGGAGGACGCGACACCGGGCGCCGACGACGAACTGATCTGCGCCAGCGCGCTGTTGGCGGCGTCGACGAGCGCCTGCATCTTGTTCGCGATGCCCTCGGTGTCCTGGTTGACGCCGATCGTCACGTCGGTGGCGAGCTTGCTGGCGGTGATCGTCACACCCGGCATCGCCCCGGTGAACGTGTTGCTGCTGCTGGAGATCTTGAAGCCGCCCTGGGCGGGGTCGCCGACCGTGAGCTCGGCGTCGGTGCCGGCGCTCATCACCTTCGCGTCGGAGGTCAGGCCGGAGATCTCGAACGTGTTCGCCTTGCCGGTCTTCGTCGAGGCCAGCTGGAGCACCGGGCCGGAGTCGGTGTTCACGACCGAGGCGCGGACCGCGAGCCCGGCCTTGTTGATCGCGTCGGCGACGCCCTGGGGCGTGTTGTCGTCCACGGCGAGGTTCGTGGTCACCGCGTCGGCGCCGGTGCCGATCGTCAGATCGATGGTGCCGTTGGTGGTGGCGGGGGTGTCGGTGCCGGCGAAGGCCGAGGTCACCCGGTGGGCGGCGGCCAGCTTCGTCACCGAGAACGTCATGTCGCCGGTCTGCGCACCGGTGGACGCCGTCGCGACCACGTCGGTGGAGGAGGACGTCGCCTTGGCGCCCTTGAAGGAGTCGAACCGCGTCAGGTCCTTCGCGGCGTCGAGCACGGCCTTCATCTTGGTGTTGACGGTCTGGTAGGCCGTGTTGTTGGTGGTGTAGTCGGAGACTTTGGTCTTGAGGTTGGTCTGGGGCGCGGATTCGGCGGAGATCAGTGCGTTGATCAGCGACGTGGTGTCCATGCCGCTGGCCAGCCCGCCGAGACTGGTGACCATGGGGTTCCTCCAATGGAACAGGGGCGGTGCGCGGATGCGCACCGCCCCTGGCCGTCAGTCAGACGAATCAGCCGAGGAGCTTGAGAACGCCCTGGCCGCTCTGGTTGGCCTGCGCCAGCATCGACGTACCGGCCTGCTGCAGGATCTGGTTCTTCGAGAACTTGACCATTTCCGAAGCCATGTCGGTGTCGGTGATGCTCGACTTCGACGCGCTCAGGTTCTCGATCGCCACGTTGACGTTGTTGATCGTGTGCTCGAAGCGGTTCTGGATGGCACCGATCTGCGAGCGGACCGTCGAGACGCCCTTGATCGCGGTGTCCAGCGCGTCGATCGCGGCGCTGGCGTCCGTGGTCAGGTCGAGGCCGTTGGTGCCGAGCCCGGTGGAGTCGAGGCCCTGCAGACCGGCTGACTGCAGGGCACCGCCGGAGGTCAGGTCGATGCTGATCTGGGCGGCGGCGTTGGTGTTCTTCGACGCCGAGTCGACCTGGAACGCACCGTTGTAGCTGCCGTCCAGCAGCGCCTGGCTACCGAACTTCGTGCTCTTGACGATGCGGTCGAGCTCCTTGTTGAGCTCCTGGAACTCCGTGTTGGCCGCGGCCTTGGCGTCCGAGTCCTGCGAACCGGTGTTCGCGGCCTGCACCGACAGGTCACGCATGCGCTGCAGGATCGACGAGGTCTCGCCGAGCGCACCGTCCGCGGTCTGGGCGACGTTGACGCCGTCCTGCGCGTTGCGGGCCGCGACCGTGAGGCCGCCGATCTGCGACTTCAGGCCCTCGCTGACGGAGAGGCCGGCCGCGTCGTCCGCGGCGCGGTTGATCCGCAGACCGGAGGACAACTTCTCCATCGAGCCCGCGACCGACTTGTCGTTGACCGACAGGTTCCGGTAGGCGTTGGCGGCCGAGACGTTGGTGTTGATGCGAAGCGACATTCTGGTGTTCCTCCTGGACGAATCGTGCTTCTGGCCGGACCTTCCGTGGACCGATCACTGACGACATCGCCCGTGGCGCCACTCGTCTGAGTGGTTTCACGCAAAACTTTCCGGGGAAGATGTTCCACGCGTGTTCGAGCCTATTTTGGGGTCTAACTGCCAGTATGGGCGGTATGGATCTCCGGGCGGAACCGGACTTCGACTCGATCGCACACCTCGCCGCGGAGATCTGCGGCGCGCCGATCGGGCTCGTCACGCTCGTCGACGGCGAACAGCTCTGGTTCAAGGCGCGCGTCGGCTGCGCGCAGACCCACACCGAGCTCGACTCCTCGTTCTGCCGCCGTGCGTTCGACGTCCCGGACCTGCTCGAGGTGCCCGACGCGCTGGCCGACCCGCGGTTCGCCGCCAACCCGATGGTCACCGGCGAGCCGCACATCCGCTTCTACGCGGGTGCTCCGCTGCGCGTCGGGGAGGGCCAGGTGCTGGGCACGGTCTGCGTCCTCGGCCGCCACCCCCGCCGGCTCACCGACGCGCAGCGCCGCGCACTGCGTGCCCTGGCCCGGCACGCGACCGCCGAGGTGGAGCTGCGCCGGTACGCGCGGGAGGCCTCCGGGGCCGCCGGGCGGGCCCGCGACCTCGAGGCGCTCGAGGAGCGGATCCTGACCACCGTCGGGCACGAGCTGCGGACGCCGCTGTCGTCGATCCGGGGATACCTGGAGATCCTGCTCGACGACACCGAGCCGCTGGACCCGGCCACCGCGCGCCAGTTCCTCGGCGTCATGCAGCGCAACTCCGAGCGGCTGCTGCGCCTCGTCGACGACATGCTCACCGCGGCGGAGTTCAGCAGCGGCGGGATCTCGCTGCGCCTGGCCGACGTGGACCTGACCGAGCTGGTCACGTCGGTGGTCGAGCAGAGCCGTCCGCTCACCGACCACTCCTCGGTGCGGCTGCTCTGGGAAGCGCCCGGCACGGTCCGGGTCTCGGCGGCCCGGCGGCCGCTGGAGCAGGCGCTGCGTCACCTGCTGCTCAACGCGATCCGGTTCACGTCCGCCGGCGAGATCCGGGTGCGGGTCGAACCGTCCGTCCCGGCCGTCCTGGTGAGCGACACCGGGAGCGGCATCGCGGCCGAGGACCTGCCCCGGCTCTTCGACCCGTTCTACCGCTCGGCGTCGGCCGAGGCGGACGCCGTGCAGGGCGCCGGTCTCGGCCTCACCGTCGTGCGGGCGATCGTCGAGGCGCACGGGGGTGCGGTGGCGATCGACAGCACGCCGGACGTCGGCACCACCGTGCGGCTCACGCTCAATGCCGTTTCTTGAGCACCCAGAAGTCGTAGGGGTGCGCGCCGGGGCCGAAGCCGTGGGCCTCGACCATCGCGGCGGCCTCGAGTAGCCCGGTGGCGAGCAGGTCCGGGCGGTGGGCGTCGCTGCCGAAGCTCAGCGCGGTGCCGCCCTCCTCGCGCCACCAGCGGACGATCACCGGGTCGAGCGGGTTGCGCGTGTTCACCTCGAGCGCGCGGCCGGTACCGGCCAGGGCACGCAGGGCGTAGCGGTACTCCTCCTCGAACGCCCGCGGGTCGCACGGCCCGGCGGTGGCCGGCCAGTACCGGACCGGGTAGTCGATGTGCGCGAGGACGTGGAAAACGTCCGAGCCGGTCGCCAGCGCCGCCACCTCGGTGAGGTACCGGCGGACGACGGCCTCGGCCGCCAGCGCGTTGTAGGCGTCCCCGGCGTCGTAGTCGAGGTCCGCGGTGTGCCGGATCGTGTGCACCGAGCCGAGCGCGCGGTCGAAGCGGCCGAGCGTGACCAGGTCCGTCACGCGCTCGTGGTGCCAGTGCGGTTCGCTGAGCTCCACGCCGGTGAGGATGCGCAGATCGGGGAAGAGGTCGCGGCAGCGGGCGACCTCGGCGAGGTAACCCTCGACGTCGAGCGCCGGTGGCGTGACCACGCCGTCGGCGTCGGTGCGCTCGGCCAGCCAGTCCGGCAGCGCGCGGTGCGGGTCGGTGAGCGTCGTGAGGCCGAAGTCGGCGTGTTCGGTGAACGCGATCGACGGCAGGCCCAGCTCGACGGCGCGTGCGCACGTCCGCTCCATGTCCCCGGACGGTGCGTCCCACGAGAACTGCGTGTGCACATGCCCATCAGGTGGGTACGAGGTCATGCCTCCAGTCTTGTCACCCGGCCGCCCTGGTGGGAGTGCCCAACGGTGTGGTGTGGGACAACCTCGTGCGCAGGTCGCCGCGGGCGGCCACGTCGGCGTAGTACGCGGCCCGGCGCCGCGCGACGCAGCCCTCCGGGCGGTCCGCGCCGGCGACCTGCTCGGGGTCGAGCTGGGAGTTGATGCCGTCGCGGAGCAGGGTGAGTGC
>NZ_BAAAGX010000011.1:316-69081 GCF_039524755.1 Cryptosporangium japonicum | reverse complement strand
GGCCCGGGCCGCCGGGGCCGGAGCCGCGGCGGCCCGGAGCACCGGCGGGCGTCCGCCGCGGTCGGCCGGGCCGGTCGCGGGGTTGCCGCACCTGCGGCTGGTCGTCGAGCTGGGGCCCGAGGTCCCGGACGGGGCCGTCGGGTGGGACGACTTCCTCGCCGCGGGCACCACCGTGCCACCGGCCGACGTGGAGGCCGCGACCACCGGCGTCACGCCGGACACCATCTGCGACGTGCTCTTCACCTCAGGCACGACCGGCGCCCCGAAGGGCGTTCTGAGCAGCCACCGCCAGACGCTCAGCGTCGCCGCCGTCTGGGCACGCGGCGCCGCGCTGAGCCCGGCCGACCGGTACGCGATCGTCAACCCGTTCTTCCACAGCTTCGGCTACAAGGCCGGCATCGTCGCCGCGATCACCGGCGGCGCCACGATCCACCCGGTGCCGACCTTCGACCCCGCGGCGGTGCTCGCCCTGATCGAACGCGAACGCATCACCGTGCTCCCGGGCGCACCCACGATCTTCACGACCCTGGTCAACCACCCGAGCCGCGGGGACCACGACCTCTCGAGCCTGCGCTTCTCGATCGCCGGCGCCGCGTCGGTCCCCGAGAACCTGTTCACGACCATGCGCGAGGTCCTCGGCTTCGACCGGGTCGCGCAGGCCTACGGGCTCACCGAGTGCGTCGTCGCGACCCAGTCCCGCCCGGACGAGGACCTCGCGCACATCGCCGAGACCACCGGCCCGGCCGTGGCCGGGCTCGAGATCCGGATCGTCGCGCCGGACGGCACCGAACGACCCACCGGCGCCGACGGCGAGATCCGCATCCGCGGCGCGAACGTGATGCTCGGCTACTTCGAGGATCCGGAGGCGACGGCCGCCGCGATCGACCCCGACGGCTGGCTGCACACCGGCGACCAGGGCCGCAAGGACGAGCACGGGTGCGTCACGATCACCGGCCGGATCAAGGACATGTACATCGTCGGCGGGTTCAACGTGTACCCGGCCGAGGTGGAGAACGTGCTCGCCGAGCATCCCGACGTCGTCGAGGCCGCGGTCGTCGGCGTGCCGGACGAGCGGCTCGGCGCCGCCGGCCGCGCCCACGTCGTCGCGCGCCCCGGTACCGCGCCGACCCCGGAGGCGCTGATCGCGTTCTGCCGGGAGCGCCTGGCGAACTTCAAGGTGCCGGGTGAGGTGGTGTTCCTCGCCGAGCTGCCCCGCAACGCCGGCGGCAAGGTCCTCAAGCGGGTACTGGCGGGCGAGCCCGCACCGTGACCACCGGCGGGGTGCAGGCCACCGGGCGGCCGGTGCGGCGCTGATCGCGGCGTTCGACGGCGTCAGTGTGCTGTGGGCGACCTCGGCGGCGGCCGTCACGATGCTCATCCCGCGCCCGGTGGGAGCGGTCGGCCCGGCCGACGCGCGCGACCGGCCTGCGCGCCGACTCGCACTCGCCGGCCGGCCGCAGGTGGTGCTCGGCGCGCGGGCGCTGCGCACCTCGACATCCGCCCGGCGGCCGACCTCGTGCGGTCGGAGCGGGGGCGGAGCGCGGCCGGCGGCGGTCGGTCGCGACGGGGCCGCGACCGGGCCGTCGTGCTTCCCGGCGCCGCGGGTCACATCGTGACGACGACGAGCGGCGCGCCCGGTTCGGCGGCCGCGTCCATCGCCGCCGGCAGGTCGGCCAGCGGGAACGACGCGACCGGGAGCGCGGCGAGGTCGAGCAGGGCGGCCGACACCAGGTTCAGCAGGCGCGCCGGGGCGTCGTCGGGGTACATGAAGTTCCCGATGACCTCGGTGCCGGCGAGCATCAGGGCGGTGTAGTCGAGCGGCAGCGGGGCGCTCGTGCTGCCCATCAGCACGAGGCGGCCGGCCCGTCGCAGTGCGGCGAGCGCGGCGAGCGTGCTGTCCGGGGTGGTGGCGCCGCCGACGAGGTCGAGCGCGAGGTCGACCGGGCCACCGGCGGCCGCGCGCAGCGCGTCGGCATCGGCGGGAACGGAGCCGGTGAGCCGGACCGGCACCACCCGCTCCCGCGCCGCGAGGCGCGCCAGGACCGCGGGGTTGCGCCCGGCCGCGACCACCCGGCGGGCACCGAGGGCCGTCGCGACTTGGACGCCGGCCGAGCCGAACGCACCGGTGGCCCCGTTGACCACGACGGTCTCGCCCGGCGCGAGCCGCCCGCGCAGCAGGCCGCCGTACGGGACGAGGCAGCGCGTGACCGCGACGACGTCGCCGAGCCCGGCGGGCACCGGGGTCACGGTCGGGGCCGGCGCGACGACCTTCTCGGCGAGCGTCCCGTCCCGCCACGTGTCGCGCACCGCGGCGAACTCGGACGTGAGGCCGATCAGGCCCCGCGCGGGCTCGGGCACGTTCTCGGCCGCGGTGTAGTTGCCGGTGACCAGCACCGGCTGCCCCGGGGTCAGCGTGAACACCCCCCGGCCGACCCGTTCGACGACGCCCACCCCGCTGGTGCCGGGCGTGAACGGGCCGGTGGGCGGGTGGTAGTGGCCGAGTTTCCCGGCCACGTACTCCCGGAGGTAGCTCAGGACCGGTGCCGCGTGCAGGCGCACCACGACCGCGCCGTCCGGCGGCTCCGGGTCGGGCACGTCGCCGAAGGTCAGGGTCCCGTCGAGTCGCCACGCTCTCATGCCCTCGACGCTAGGGCGGGTGGCGGCCATGCGGCCAACGCGAGTTACGCACCGGTGGTATTCCTGGACCGCATGGACCTGTCCTCGGTACCGACCGGAACCCTGCGGGTGTTCGCGGAGGTCGCCGCGCGGGGCACGCTGACCGCCGCGGCCGCGGCGCTCGGCTACACCCAGTCCGCGGTGTCGCGCCAGATCGCGGTGCTCGAACGCGCCGCCGGCGTCGAGCTGCTGGAGCGACGGCGGGACGGGGTGCTGCTCACCGGGGCCGGGCGGATCCTGCTGCGGCACGCCTCGGCGGTGCTCGACCGGGTGGCGGCCACCGAGCGGGAACTGGCCGGGCTGCCGCCCCGGGCGGGCGCGGTGCGGCTGGGCTGGTACCCCAGCGCGGGTGCGTCGCTGGCGCCGCGGGCGGTGGCGGCGCTGCGCCGGTCGCAGCCGGCGATCACCGTGACGACACGCGAGGGCACGACGCCGGTGCTCGTGCGTGCGCTGCGCTCGGGCACCCTCGACCTGGCCGTGCTCGCCGCGCTCCCACCGTTCCGGCCGTTCGACGCCGAGTCCCCGCCGTTCGTCGTCGAGACGCTGAGCGAGCGGGTGCTGTGCGTCGCCGTCGGCCCCGACCACCCGCTCGCCGCCCGGGACGCGCTCGAGCCGGCCGACCTGCGCGGGCAGCGGTGGATCGCCGGGCCGGCCGGGGACGGGCTGGGCGTGTGGCCGGGCCTGGACGAGCGGCCGGTGATCGCGCACACCGCCCGGGACTGGCTGGCGAAGCTGCAGCTGGTCGCGGCCGGGTGCGGCATCACGACCGCGCCGGCCGCGCTGGCCGGGGGCGCACCGGCCGGCGTGCGGTTCGTGCCGGTGCGCGGCGGCGCGGAGGAGGTCCGCCGCACCGTGCTGGCCCGCCGGGCGGCGCGGTGTCGGCGCTGGCCGACGCGATCCGCGCCGCCGCCGCGGAGGCGTGACGCTCACCCTTTCAGGCCGGTGTGCGCGAGCCCCTCCACGAACTGGCGTTGCGCGGCGACGAACACCGCCAGCACCGGGATCGCGGTCAGCGAGGCCGCCGCCAGCTGCACGTTCCACATCGGCCCGCCGTACGCGTCGACGTACTGCGTCAGCGCCTGCGGCAGCGTGAACGTCGACGGCGTGGTCAGGTACACGATCGGCTCCAGGTACAGGTTCCAGCTGTGCAGGAACGTGAAGATCGCGACCGCGCCGAGCGCCGGCCGGGCCAGCGGCAACCCGATCCGCAGGTACGTCCCGAACCGGCCGAGCCCGTCGACGCGGGCGGCCTCCTCGAGCTCACGCGGCAGCGCGAGGAAGAACTGGCGCATGATGAACGTCGCCAGCACGCTCGGGGCCCCGAAGATCGGCACCAGGATCAGCGGCCAGTGCGTGTTCGTCAGGCCCAGCGTCAAGAACAGCTGGAACAGCGGGACGATCGTCACCTCGCTCGGGATGAGCAGCCCGGTCAGGATCACCACGAACAGCACGTTCGCCCCGCGGAACGGGATCCGCGCGAACGCGTACCCGGCCAGCGACGACACCACGAGCGTCCCGGCCGTGACGACGACCGCGATGTACAGGCTGTTCCAGTACTGCTGCGCGAACGGCTGCAGTGCGAACACCCGCTCGTAGGCCTCGAGGGTCGGTGAGCCCGGCCAGAGCGCCGGGGGGAAGGCGAAGATCTCGCGCACCGGCTTGAACGACGACGTGACCATCCACCACGTCGGGAACAGGAACGGGACGGCCAGCAGGCAGAGCGGCCCGTAGAGCCAGTTACGTCTCATCGAGCACCCACCGCCGCCGCATCCGCCACTGGACCAGGGTCAGCACGAGCACGATCGCGAACAGCAGCACCGACAGCGCCGACCCGTAGCCGAAGTGGTGGAACTGGAACGCCTGCTGGTACAGGTAGTAGACGAGCACGGTGGTCGACGTGCCCGGGCCGCCCTGCGTCAGCACCGCGATCTGCGCGAACACCTGCAGCGACCCGACCACCGTGATGATCGACGTCAGCAGCACGGTGGGGCTGATCATCGGCAGCGTGATCCGGCGGAACCGGGTCCAGGCCCCGGCTCCGTCGATCGTCGCGGCCTCGTACAGCTGCGCCGGGACGCCCTGCAGCGCGGCCAGGAACAGCACCATGTTCAGCCCCACGTTCTTGAACACCTGGACCAGGACGACCGCGCCCATCGCGGTGCCGTCGCCGCGCAGCCAGTTCGGACCGTCGATCCCGGTCAGCCGCAGCAGGCCGTTGATGCCGCCGTCGTCCTGGAGCAGGAAGCCCCAGACGATCGTCCACGCGACGAGCGACACCACGACCGGCGAGAAGAACAGCGTCCGGAACACGATCGTGCCGCGCAGCCTCTGGTTGAGCAGCACCGCGAGCAGCAGCGCCAGCCCGAGGTTCACCACGACGAGCCCGACCGAGAACAGGCCGGTCGCGCGCAGCACTCCGGGCAGCCGCGGGTCGTCGACGAGCGCCGCGTAGTTCTCGGTACCCACGAACGAGAACGAGTCCGCGAGCACGTTCCACTCGTGCAGGCTGTACCAGACCACCAGCCCGAGCGGCACGAAGACGAACACGACGCTGCCGATCAGCTGGGGCGCGACGAACAGGTACCCGACGAGGTGATCGCGCTGTTTCATTGCTTGAGCAGCGGCGCGATCGCCGCGCACACCGAGCCGAGCACCGCGCGGACGTCCGCGCCGGGCTTCCACAGCGGGTCCAGCGCCGAGCGCACCTGCTGACCGATCTCGGCCGAGCCGACGTGGCTCGGCTTCACCGTGCCGGAGTCGATCCCGTCGATCACGACCGCCTGCAACTGTTCGGGTTCGAGCAGCGGGTTGCCGGCCGCGAGGGTCTCGGTGTTCAGCTGGGACTTGCGCGGCGGCGGGAAGAACCGGGCGAGCTTCGTCGAGTTGGCCGGGTCGGTGAGGAACGCGAGGAAGTCGGTGGCCGCGTCGACGTGCGCGGACTTCTTCAGCACGCCGATGCCGGCCTGGCCGATCACGCTGTACTCGCCGGCCGGTCCGGCCGGCAGCGGCACCAGGTCCCAGCCGAACGTCTGGTCCTTGAGCAGGGACGCGCGGCTGATCTGGGTGATCGTCATCGCGGCGTCGCCGGCGAAGAAGTCCGGCGCGGTGCCCGGGCCCGGCAGCGCTTTCGCGGTGAAGATCGCCTCGTGCAGCGCGGTCATCGCGGCGACCATCTCGGGTTTGTCGAAGCCGCAGGTCTTGCCGTCCGCGCTCCAGGCCTCGGCGCCCCAGCCGCCCCACACCGTCGCCAGGTTGTCCCACGTCTTGTAGTCGAAGTCGCGGACGACCAGCCCGGCCTTCCCGGCCTTCGACTGCACCGCCGAACCGAGCGCGAACGCCGCGTCCCAGGTCCAGGTGCCGGCCTTGATCAGCTCGGCCGGGGTCCGCTGCCCGGCTTTTTTCACCAGGTCGGTGTTGACGAACACGCCGAACGGCGAGGTGGAGAACGGGTACGCGTAGAGGTGGTCGTCGGCGGTCCAGAGTTTCGTCGTGCTCGGCTGCAGGTCGTCGTAGTCGTAGTCCGACGCCGCGCGCAGCGTGTCCTCGAGCGGGACGAGCGCTCCGGACCGCACGAAGTCCGGGGCCGAGCTCTCCAGCACCCAGGCCAGGTCGGGCGCGTTGCCGCCGGCGAGCTGGGTGGTGAGCGTCGTCGTGTAGTTCTCCAGCGGGAGCGAGTCGAACGTGATCGCGGTGACGTCCGGATGGCTCTTCCGGTACTCGTCGGCGATGCCGTTGAGCAGGGCCAGGTGGTCGGGGCTGGAGGACCAGATCGTCATCCGCAGCGTCGCCGGGCCGTCCTCGGCGTCGCCGCCGCCGCACGCCGTCAGGGCCAGCAGGCTCGCGGCCGCCGCGACAGCGACCATTCTCAACCTCATCACGTGCTCCTTTGCGGTGGTGGGGGTCTAGTAGCCGACGACGTCGGGCCAGCGCCGCTCGACGCCGTCGGCGTCGAGGCGGGCCTGGAACTCGGCGAGCAGCGCGGGGTTCGCGCGCACCGCCCGGGGCGCGACGTTCCTCTCGAGGCAGAACGCGGCGAGCGCACCGGCGGCCTCGCCGACGTTCCACTCGACCGGGTGCAGCCGGTAGCAGCCGTTCGTGACGTGGGTGGCGCCGAGCGACTTGCCCGCCGCCAGCAGGTTCTCCACCCGGCGCGGCAGCAGCGCGCCGAGCGGGATCTCGAACGGGCAGGACGCGACGTCGAGGTAGTTGTCGCCGCCGGTCGAGGGGTGCAGGTCGATGCGGTACATGCCGACGCCGACGCTGTCGGGGTAGGACACCGCGCCCCGCGCGCCGCGCACGGCGAGCGACAGGTCCTGCTCGACGATCGTGTACTCGGCGCGGATCCGCCGTCCCTCGCGGATGTACGGTGCCTGCGCCAGCCCGTCGGCCGAGCCGGTGACGTCGCCGCGCAGGCGCAGGCCGGGGAAGCCGGTGCCGCCGTCGGGCCGGGGCGCCTCGGTCTGCAGCCAGTAGAGCACCGAGCGGGACAGGTCACGCGCGGCGTCGAGGTGCTTCGCGGCGTCGGGGACGTCGACGACCGGGGACTCGAAGTAGTCGATCATCGGCCAGTTCACCAGCGTGATGTCGCTGGCGTAGGCGCCGGGCACGAAGTGCCGCCGGGCCGCGATGCGCCGGAACGTCCACAGGTCGCCGTCGCCGGGGCTCACGCGCTGATCGGCGACGACGGCGAGCGGGTCGTCGTCGGGGTTGGGGGTGAACGACCGGACGCTGGTCTGCAGCGTGCGCGGGTTCGGCGTCCGCCAGCCGAGCAGCGGGCCGCCCCAGAAGTCCGGCCGGTACGCGCGCCAGAAGCCGTAGTTCACCGGCCGGTCGATCGTGTGGTCGCCGTCGACGCAGTCCACCGCGAAGCAGACCGACACCGCCTGCATGTTGTCCGGCTGCGCGGTGGCGGGTGCGCTGGGTTCGCCGGTGTCGTCCCGCGACTCGAAGCCGGTGACGTACTCGGTGCCGGTGAGCGGGAGCAGCTCCCCGGTCTCGGTGGCGTCGAGCACGTAGCGGGCGCTCGCGGTGACCGTGGTGCCGTCCCGCCCGGTCAGCTCCACCGCGGTGACCCGGTCGCCGTCGGTGTCCGCGCCGGTCGGGCGGTAGGGCTGCAGGACGGTGAGCCGGCCGCTCCCCCGGTACGGCGCGAGCATCGCGTCGATCACCGCGACCGCGACCCGGGGTTCGGCGCAGAGCCGGCTGACGTGCCCGGCGCCCGGGTTGAGCTCGCGGGCGGCGCGCGACCGGGCGGTGAGCGGGTAGTAGCGGCGGTAGTAGTCGCGGATGCCGTCGCGCAGGGCCCGGTAGGAGGCGGTGACGCCGAAGCGCTCCACCCAGCTGTGCTCGTCGGGTGGGACGGCCTGGCTGGTCAGCTGCCCGCCGAGCCAGTCGAACTCCTCGCTGAGCACGACGCTGCGCCCCGCGCGTAACGCGGCGAGCGCGGCCGCGACCCCTCCCAGCCCTCCCCCGACGATCAGTACGTCGGCGTGCACGTCCGTCACGGAGTCTCCTTTCGGTGGTCGTCAGTGCGCCGCGGGGCGGGCGAGCGTCGTGCCCGCCACCGGCTCGCAGGCGAGGAGGCGCTGCAGGCCGGTGGCCGCGCCTTCGAGGGACTCGGTGAGCACCTCGACGGCCTGCCAGCCCATCTCGCGGCGCGGGATCGAGAAGCCGGTGAAGTCGAGCCGGTCGGCCGGGTCCCCGTCGATCGGGCGGACCGGGTCGCCGAGCGTCAGCACCGACAGGTCCGCCGGGACGCGGAGACCGCGCTCCCGCGCGAACCCGACGAGCGCCACCGCGTCCGCGGGTTCCTCGACGAACAGCGCGGTGACCCCGGCCGCGAGCAACGCGTCCAGCGCGGAGGCGTTCACGTCGGTGGCGTGGATCGCGTCCCCGGCGGCGTCCCGGAAACCACGCAGCCGGTCGGTGGAGGACTCGGCACCGGCGCCGGGCCCCACGTACGCGCACGTGCGGTGCCCGAGCGCGACCGCGTTACGCACCAGGGCCGCGGTCGCGGCGGCGTAGTCCGCGCCCACGTACGGCACCGCGTCGTGGTCCCGGCGGCCGACCGCCGCGATCGGATAGCCGTCCGCGACCAGCTTGGACACCTCGTCGGCGTCCATGTGACGACCGAGCAGCACCGAGCCGTCGGCCAGCCGCAGCCGGTTCTCCTCGTGGAGGATCCGCCGCCGCCCGTCGACCACGGGGGTGCTCGTGAACAGCAGCAGGTCGCACCCGAGCCGCTCGGCCGCCTCCTCGATCCCGACCAGGAACGGGTGGTAGAAGTCCCGCGTCGCGCTGGGGAACACCGGCTCGTAGGTGAACACGCCGATGATCCGGTTGCGACGGTCGACGAGCCGGCGCGCGATCGGGTCGGCCACGTACCCGGTCTCCCGGATCACCTCGAGCACCCGCTCACGCGTCTCCGGGGCGATGCGCACCCCGGCGTCGGTGCGGTTGTTGAGCACCAGCGACACGGTGGCCTGGCTGACCCGGGCCAGGCGGGCGATGTCCCGCTGGGTGATGCGGCGCGGATTGCTCACGGAACGTGTCTCCTAGCGTGGACGCTAATACGTATCAGCGCGATGTCGCAGAATCTTGGAGTGAGCCGGGCGGCGCCGTCAAGGGGGTCGGCCGGATTCGCGAATCCCCTTTGATAATTCGTATTAGCGCCTTGACCGGAGGCTGGCCGGCGCAGAACACTCGGGCATCCGGGGGCCACACACTCAGTGACGAGGAGATGGCACATGACGGATTTCGCTCGGCGGACGTTCCTGCGCGGGGCCGCCGCGCTGGGCGGCGGTGCACTGCTCGGCGGAGGCGCGCTGGGCGCCGCCCCGGCCGCGGCCGCACCGGCCGGTTTTCCCGGCTACCAGTACCTCGGCGTGGCCCTCGACAAGGCCGCGCTGCGCTACAACCCGACCGACGAGCTGATCTTCCCGTGCATCCGCGGGGTCTACGACAAGCTCGGGACGCGCCTCGGGCGCTACTACCTGTACTACGCGCCGCACGACGCGCCGGGCGGCATCTGCCTCGCGTACGGCAACTCGCTGGCCGGGCCGTTCACCGAGTACGCGGCGAACCCGATCGTCGCGAACGTGTGGGCGCCGCACTACTCGGTCAACCACGTGTCGTCGCCGCACGTGATCTGGCAGGCGTCAGCCCGGCGGTTCCTGATGTACTTCCACGGCGCCAACAACGCCACCCGCCTCGCGACGTCGGCGAACGGCGTGAACTGGACGTACGTCGGCACGGTGCTGACCACCGCGGACATCGCCGGGCTCACCGAGACCTCCTACGCCCGGGTCTTCGAGCACCCGATCGCGTCGAAGGGCAGCACCTACGTCATGGTGTTCATGGGGGTGCTCGGCGGGAAGCGGTACCTCTACTGGGGATGGTCGGCGGACGGGTTCTCCTGGTCGTACGACCCCTCGCCGCTGGTGTCCCCGGCCGGGGACGGCCAGTCGGACCTGTCCGGGCCGCACGTGCTGGAGCGCAACGGCACCACGTACGTGGTCTACCACGGCGACTCGGGGAAGATGTTCCTCACCGAGGTGGGGCCGGACTTCGACCGCGAGGTGCACCTCGGGGTGTTCCACACCCCGCTGAGCGGGGCGCCCGACACCAAACGGTCGGCCGCCCCGTCGTTCGGCACCGACGGCGGGGTGCAGTACATGTTCTACGAGGCCGGGCCGCGCAGCAGCAGCACGATCGCGATCGCCAGGGCGGTCTGAGCGCGGGTCAGGACGTCGTGAAACGCAGCGCCGCGGCGGCGGTGACCGCCGCGGCGATCAGCAGGGCCAGGGCGGCGCCGGTGGAATAGGCGCCGCCGAGCACCGCCACACCGAGCACCGCACCGGTCTGGCGCGCGGCGTTGAGGACACCGCCGGCCGCACCGGCGGTGCCCGGCGGAGCGGCGTGCAGCACGGCGCCGACCAGCGCGGGCAGGACGAACGAAACCCCGAACCCGGTGAGGAGCAGGCCGGGCACCAGCGCGAGGTAGCCCCCGGCGTGCGGGCGTTCGACGAGGACGGCGGCGAGCGCGGCGGCGCCGGCCGTCAGCAGCGCGAGGCCGAGGAGGATCGCGGTGCGGTGCCCGCGCAGGGCGACGAGCCGGGCCGTGACCGGCGGGTTGACGACGAACGGCACGGTCAGCGGGGCCAGCGCGAGCCCGGTCGCGAGTGGACCGAGGCCGCGGGCCGCGAGCGCGAGCGGCAGCACGAACAGCGCTCCGGCGAGCGCGAAGTTGACCGCCCCGCCGGCCAGCAGCACCGCACGCGCCCGCCGGTTCCCCACCAGCCCGCGGTCCAGCACCGGTGTCGCGCTCCCCGGCCGGGCGGCGGCGCGGCGCTCGAGGGCGGCGAACGTCGCCGCGGCGACCGCGGCGGCGGGCGCGGCGAGCGCCACGTGGCCCCAGGACCGCTGGCCGGCGGCGATGAGCACGTCGGTGACGAGCGCGAGGGTGGCCGCGGCGGCGCACTGCCCGGGCCAGTCGATCCGGGCGGCGCCCCGGGGCGAGCGCAGGCCCGCGGTCGTCGCCAGCACGGCCGCGGCGATCGGCAGGTTGACCAGGAACACCGCGCGCCAGCCCAGCCCGGCGACGAGCGCGCCGCCGATCAGCGGGCCGGCCGCGATCGCCGCACCGCTGATCGCCGCCCAGACCCCCACCGCGCGGGCGTGCGCGGCGCGCTCCGGGTAGAGCCCGGACAGCAACGCCAGCGACGACGGGACGCACGCCGCCGCGGCGGCGCCGAGCAGCACGCGGACGCCGATCAGCGCCGCGACGTCCGGGGCGAGCGCGCAGCCCAGCGAGAGCACCGCGAACGCGGTGACCCCGGCGCGGAACACCCGGTCGGCGCCGAACCGGTCGGCGGCCGCACCGGCCGCGAGCAGCAGCGCCGCGAACGTGACCGTGTAGCCGGTCGTCACCCACTGCAGCCCGGCGATCGACGCGCCGAGCGAGGTCACGAGGTCGGGTTCGGCGACGGCGAGCACCGTCGTGTCGAGCAGGACGAGGAAGTAGCCGAGCGAGATCCCGAGCAGCGGGGTCGCCCGGGCGGGGAGGGTCCGGGTCATGACGCGAGCCTCGGCCGGAGCCGGCCGGGACGCGACCGCGCGACCCGTACGCTGCGTTCGGCGGATCCGAACGCTCGGGAGGTCGACGGTGGAACTGCGTCAGCTCCGCACGTTTCTCGCAGTCGAACGGGCGGGCACGGTGAACCGGGCCGCGGCGGAGGTCGGGCTGGCGCCCTCGTCGGTGTCCGCGCAGTTACGGGCCCTGGAGGACGCGCTGGGCACCGCCCTGTTCGTCCGCAGCGGGCGCGGGATGCGGCTCACCGAGGCCGGCGCGCGGCTCGCCGGCCGGGCACCGCGGCTGCTCGACGAGGCCGACCGGATCGTCGCGGAGGTGCGCGGCGCCGACCGTCCGCTGCGGCTCGGGGCGCTGGAGACGATCGCCGCGACCCACGGCCCGCAGGTCGTCCAGCGGCTGCGTCGCCGGCGGCCGGGCGCCGAGGTCGAGCTGCGCCCGTCCACCGACCGGCAGGCCCTGCTCGGCGACGTCGTCGCGGCGCGCCTCGACGCGGCGCTGCTGCTGGACACCGGCGACGCGGTGGGCGACCTCGGGTTCGGGGTGCCGGCCGCCCCGCTCACGTTCGTCGACGCCGGGGTCGTGCCGCTGGTGCTGGTGGCCGCGCCGGACCGGGGCTCCGCGTCCGATCCGCTGCTCGTGAACGTGCCGCAGTGTTCGTTCCGGCTGGCCGCCGAGCGTCTGTTCGGGACCGACCGGCCGGTGGTCGAGGCGGGCGGCGTGGCGGTGATGCGGGCCTGGGCCGAGCAGGGGCTGGGGATCGCGTTGCTGCCGGAGTTCGCGGTGGCGGCGTCGCTGGCGGCCGGAACCCTGGTGCGCCTCGGCACCCCGGCGCCGGACCTCGCGCTGCGCCTGGTCTGGCGCGCCGACCGCGAAGCCCGGCCCGGCCTGCGTGACCTGCTCTACGCCGCGAGCGGCTGAGCGGCTCGCTGAGCGGCTCTGAGCCGCGAGCGGCTGAGCGGCTCCGCCGCGGTCAGTGCGGGTGGAGTTCGGGGAGCCGGGCCAGCGCCCGCGGGAACCACCAGGCCCGCTCCCCCGCCAGCGCGAAGAAGGCCGGAACGATCAGGCAGCGGACGACGATCGCGTCGACCAGCACCGCGGCGGCCAGGCCCAGGCCCATCTGGCCGAGCATGCGGTCGCCGGAGAAGACGAACGAGCCGAAGACCACGACCATGATCGCGGCCGCGGCGGTGATGACGCCGCCGGTGGTGGCCAGCCCCTCGCGCAGCGCGGCCGCCGCGCCGATGCCCCGGCGCCACTCCTCGTGCACGCGGCTGACCAGGAAGACCTCGTAGTCCATCGACAGGCCGAACACCACCGCGAAGACGATCACCGGCAGGAACGCCTCGATCGGGCCGGGCCGGGCACCGAGGTGTCCGTCGCCGTAGACGAACGTCATGACGCCGAGCGCGGCGCCGATGCTCAGCAGGTTGGAGACGGCCGCCTGGAGGGGCACCAGGACCGAGCGGAACACCACGAGCAGCACCAGCGCGGAGAGCCCCACGACCGCGCCGACGAACCAGGGCAGGCGCGCCGACACGGTCTCGGCGAAGTCGATCGCGCCCGGCACCGAGCCGCCGACCGCGTAGCCGGGGCCGAGCGTGTCGCGCAGCCGGTGGACGAGGTCCGCGGTGCGTTCGTCGGCCGGGCCCCACGCCGGGACGACGAGCACCCCGTCCGGCACCGGCACGGCCGAGGCGACCCCGTCCACCGGGCGCACCAGCGCGGCGGCGTCCGCGGTGGTCGTTCCGGCGGGCGCGAGCACCAGCAGCGGGCCGTTCGACCCGGGCCCGAACGCCGACGCGACGAGGTCGTACGCCCGGCGGGACGTGGTGTCCGGCGCGTCGGTGCCGGCGTCGGCGAACCCGAGGCGCAGACCGGCGGCCGGCAGTGCCAGTACGGTCAGCACCAGTACCCCGCCGACGAGCGCGGGGACGGGCGCGCGCTGCACCCCCCGCGCCAGCGCCCGCCACCGCTCCCCGCCCTCGCGCGCCGTCCCCCGGCGCAGAACGCGCGCCTCCAACCGGCGGCCGAACAGCGTCAGCAGCGCCGGGAGCAGCGTGATCGACGCGAGCATCGTCGCCAGCACGGTGAGCGCCACGCTCACGGCCAGCGCGTCGAACGCCGCGAGCCGCAGCGTCAGCATGCCGAGCAGCGCCAGGATCACCGTCCCCCCGGCCAGCAGCACCGAGCGGCCCGCGGTGTCCAGCGCCCGTTCGGTCGCCGCGGACCGCGCGGCCCCGGACCGGAGCTCGTGCCGGTAGCGGACGAACACCAGCAGCGCGTAGTCGATGCCGACACCGAGCCCGACCAGGCCCATCATCGCCGTCGCGTAGCTCGGCACGGTCAGCAGGTGCGACAGCAGGATCACCGCGCTCACCGCGCTGCCCACCGCGAGGATCGCGGTCACCAGCGGCAACGTCGCCGCGAGCAGGGACCCGAACAGCGGCACGAGGATGATCAGCGCGGCCAGCAGCCCGAGCCCCTCCGCCGCGCCGCCGGCCTCGTTCGCGGCCCGCACCGAGTCGCCGTTCCACTCGACCCGGTAGCCGTCCAGCGACCGGCCGGTCAGCGCGTCGATCTCGTCGGCCGGGGTCTCGCCGGGCGGGTGGTCCAGCGGCACGGTCGCCAGCACCGTCCGCCCGTCGGCCGAGACCGACCCCGGTGTCGCGAAGGGATCGGCCGCGCCCAGGCCGGCCAGGAAGTCCCCGACCACGGCCCGGTCGAGGGCCCCGGAGCTCCGGTGGACGACCACGGTCACCTCGTCGCGCGCCGGCCGGTCGGCCGCCAGCGCGTCGGCCACCCGCTGCGACTGGCTGCCCGGCAGCGTCGTGTCGTCGGCGAACGCGCTGCCGACCCGCCCGGCGAGCACGGCCAGCGCGCCCACGATCACCACCCACGCGACCAGCGCGGCCCAGTGGTGCCGCAGCGACCACCCGGCGAACCGGCCCAGCACTCTCCGCGTCCGAACCTCGGTCTCCGTCACGACGGCAACGCTAGGTAACCGGCCCGCCGCACCGCATCGCTCCGGGAGCGGCACCCCGATCGCCCGTCGACGTAGCGCCGTACGTCCGGAAGCGACACTTGCCCACCGCGCGCCGGACCGCCGTTACGCTCGGCTGATGACCCCGCGGGAACGACTTCTCGACGCCGCGCTCGCGCTCTTCACGACCGCCGCGGTGACGGTCGCGATCGCCGCCGACCTCGGTTCGCACCGCGGGCCCGACGTCCTCGCGTACGGCACCGCGGTCGCGCTGGGGGCGGTGCTGCTCGTCCGCCGCCGGTTCCCCCGCGAGGTCCTGCTGGTCAGCGCCGCCCTGCTGATCGCGTACTACGTGCGCGACTACCCGCCGATCGGCCTGCCGGTGCCGCTGGGCGCCGCGTTCTACACCGCGGCCGAGGCCGGGTACGCGGGCTGGGCGATCGGCGTCAGTACCGGCCTGCTGTCCATCTCCACGTACGCCCGTCTGCACGACGGTGAGGACCCCGCGTACCTGTTCGGCTACGAGATCCTGGTGACCGGCGCCGCGATGGCCGCCACGATCGCGCTCGGCGACGGCATCCGCTCCCGCCGCCTGCTCCGCGCCGAGCAGCGCGACCGGCTGGCCCGGGAACGCGGCGCCCACGAACAGGCGCTCGCCGGTGCGCTCCAGGCCGAGCGTCTGGAGGTGGCGCGCGACGTCCACGACGCGGTCGGCCACACGCTCACCGTGGTCTCGCTCCACACCGACGTGGCGCTGGAGGCCGTCGACGACGACCCGGCCGCGACCCGGCGCGCGCTGCGGAACGTGCGGGCCGCGTGCGACACCGCGAGCGCGGAGCTCCGGCGCGCGCTCGGCCTGCTCCGGGACGGCACGCCACCGGGCCTGGACGAGCTGCGCGAGCTCGGCGTCGACGTTCCGCCCGACCTCGGACCGCTGCCGCCCACCGTCGAGGCCGCGGTGTTCCGGATCGTCCAGGAGGCGGTGACCAACGCCCGCCGGCACGGCGGTGGGTCGCCGGTCAGCGTCGAGCTGACGACGACCGAGACCAGTGTGGTGGTGGAGGTCCGCGACGGCGGGGACGGGCCGCGGGCGAACCCGGGGTCCGGTTTCGGGCTGGTGGGGCTGCGTGAGCGGGTCGCGCTGCTCGGCGGGCGCACCGAGATCGGTCCGCGGCCCGAGGGCGGGTTCCGGGTGTGGGTGGCGCTGCCGCGATGATCCGGATCGTGCTCGTCGACGACCAGGAGCTGGTGCGTGCCGGGCTGCGTGCGCTGCTCACCCACGACGACGACCTGGTGGTCGTCGGGGAGGCCGCCGACGGCGCGGCCGGCGTCGAGGTGGTGCGCCGGCTGCGCCCGGACGTCGTGCTGATGGACGTGCGGATGCCGGGCGTGGACGGGGTGGCGGCGACCGCGCGGATCACCGCGGAGGTCCCCGGCGTCCGCGTCGTCGTGCTCACCACGTTCGACACCGACGAGCACCTGTTCGACGCGTTGCGCGCGGGCGCCTCCGGGTTCCTGCTCAAGGACATCCGGCCGGGTCCGCTGCGCGAGGCGGTGCGCACGGTCGCCGCCGGGGAGGCGTTGCTGGCTCCGGCGGTGACGCGGCGGGTGATCGCGGCGGCGGCCGTGCACCGGCCCGGCCCGGACACCCGGCTGGACCGGCTCACCGAACGGGAGCGCGAGGTGCTCGCCGAGGTCGCGACCGGGCGGTCGAACGACGAGGTGGCGGCGGTGCTGTTCCTGAGCCCGGCCACCGTGCGCACCTACGTCAGCCGCCTGCTGGCGAAGCTCGGCGCACGGGACCGGGCCGGGCTGGTCGTGCTGGCCTACGAGACCGGCCTCGTGTCCCGCTGACGGCGGTTCTCGATGACCATGGCGGCGGCCCCGAAGATCAGCGCGGCCGCGATCCAGCTCGCGTGCACGCCGAGGATGCCGGCGAGCAACGCCACCTGGGCGACGACGACGAGCAGCACGGCGGCGACCGACGGGCGGCGGCGCGCGGTGCGTCGGCGGGGAATGGCGTAACGGGCAGGGGCGAGTGGCATGGCAACTCCTTCCCAGGGTTGCGTCGGCGACCCGCTCGCGGCGGGGAGGGGGTGGACTGCTGGCCGCGAGCGGGCCGGTCTAGAGGGCGCTCAGCTCGGGCTGGTCGCCGTGGACGGGCAGGATGCGGTCGAGGCGCACGTGCTGCAGCACCCGCCGCACCCGGGGGGTCGGGTGCTGCAGCTCCAGCCGGTTGCCGTCGCGGCGCATCCGCCGGTGGAGGTCGAGCAGGTACGCGATGCCCGCCGCGTCGACCGACGGGCAGTCGCGCAGGTCGAGCGTGAGGACGCTCGGTTCGAGCGCGAGCACCTCCGCCACGGACTCGCGGATGGACGACAGGCCGACGCCGGTGAACGACTCGGCGACGCGTAGCTCGATCACTGGAATACCCATATGACCAGCGTGATCTCCGAGCGTGGAGGTCTCTGGGCAGCCGTGTGACGGTTCTGTGACAATCCCCGCCCGGCTCGGGGAGGCGGGCATTCTGTCGGAGGCTCCGGGGAGGATGGAGCCATGCCGTCAGTGTTGGTGATCGAAGACGACGACCGGATCCGCCTGGCTCTCCTGCTCGCGCTCGAGGAGGAGGGCTTCGAGGCCGACGGCGCCGGCACGGCCGAGGAGGGGCTGCGCCGTCAGCGCCGTTCCCCGGCCGACGTGGTGATCGTCGACCTGATGCTGCCCGGCCTCGACGGGTTCGACGCCATCCGCGAGCTGCGCCGCACCGACGACGTGCCGGTGCTCGTGGTCAGCGCGCGCGACGCCACCCAGGACATCGTCACCGCGCTGGAGGCCGGCGCGGACGACTACGTGGTGAAGCCGGTGCCGATCCTCGAACTCGTCGCCCGGCTGCGTGCGCTGCGCCGGCGGGCCGCGGCCCCGGCGTCCACCGCGGCGGCCTGGACGTTCGGCGAGCTGGCGATCCGCCCCGAGGCCGGCGAGGTGACGCTGGCCGACCGGCCGGTCGCGTTGACCCGCACCGAGTTCCGGCTGCTCTGCGAACTCGCCGAGAACGCCGGGCGGGTGCTCTCCCGCCGCCAGCTGCTGCAGCAGGTCTGGGAGTACGAGATCGGCGACGAGCGGCTGGTGGACGTGCACGTCGGGCGGCTGCGTCAGAAGATCGAGCCGGATCCGCGGCGCCCCCGCCACCTGGTGACGGTGCGGGGCATGGGCTACAAGTTGTCCGGATGACGCTGCGGACGCGGGTCACCGCGGTGTTCGCGGTCGGGGCGCTGCTGCTCTCGGCCGTGATGGCGCTGCTCTCCTACCAGCTGGTGCGGGTGTCGCTCACCGAGGAGCGGGAGCGGGCCGCGGTGCGCGCGGCGTACTACAACGCGTCGGTCGTGCGCGCCGACCTGGCCGCCGACGCGCCCGACGTCGCCGAGATCCTGCGTTCGCTGGAGACCACCGAGAACCGGCAGGTGCTCGTCCAGCGCGACGACGTCTGGTACTCGCGCACCGCCGACGAGGGCCAGACCAGCGCGATCCCGTCCGCGCTGCGCGACCGCGTCCGCGACGGGGAGGCCTCGGTGCAGCGGGTGCGTGCCGGCGGGCGGCCGCTGGTGGTCGTCGGGGTGCCGCTGGCCGACGGCACCGCGTTCTACGAGCTCGATTCGCTGGCCGAGCTGGAGCGCACGTTCTCCACGCTGGCGCTGGTGCTCACCGCGGTGGCGCTGCTGACCGCGCTGGCCGGCGCGGCGCTCGGCCGGTACGCCACCCGGTCGGTGCTGCGGCCGCTCACCCGGGTCGCGGAGGCCTCCGAGCAGATCGCGGCCGGGCAGGTCCGCACCCACCTCGATCCGGCGGCCGAGCCCGACCTGGCCCGCCTCACCGGGTCGTTCAACCGCATGGTCGACGAACTGGCCGACCGGGTGGAACGCGACCGCCGGTTCGCCGCCGACGTCAGCCACGAACTGAAATCCCCGCTGCAGACGCTGGCCGCGGCGGCCTCGGTGCTCCACCGGCGGGCCGCCTCGCTCGACGAGCGCAGCGCCGCCGCGGCCACGCTCGTCGTCGAGGAGGTCGACCGGTTCGGGCGCCTGGTCAACGACCTGCTGGAGCTCGCGCGCGGCGACCGGCCCCTGGAGCGCACCGAGGTCGACGTGGAGGCGATGGCCCGGGAGATCTGCCGTTCCCGCGGCGTCCCGCCGGACGTGGTGCACGCCGACGCGGCCACCTGGTTCGTCGATCGGCGCCGAGTGGAGGGCATCCTGGTGAACCTCGTCGACAACGCGGTCAAGTACGGCGGCGGGCCGGTGGCCGTGCGCATCGGTGACCACGAGCTCGTCGTCGAGGACGAGGGGCCGGGCATCCGCCCCGAGGACCGCGAGACCGTGTTCCACCGGTTCGTGCGCGGTCACACCGCCTCCGACCGTGCCACCGGCAGCGACGGCACCGGCCTCGGGTTGTCGCTGGTCGCCGCGCACGCCGCGGCCCACGGCGGGGCGGCGTCGGTGGAGGACCGCCCCGAGGGCGGCGCGCTGTTCCGGGTGCGGGTGCCATGAGGCGGCTCGTCGTACTTCTCGCGGTGGCGCTCGGCGGCGTGGCCGGCTGCGGCGTCCCGCTCGACTCCGAGCCACGCGCGGCCCAGCCGATGGCCACCGCCGCGGCCACCCCGAGCGGCGGGGCCACCCCCGGCACCGCCACCGAACGCATCTGCCTGGTGCGTGACTCGCAACTCGCGCCGGTACCCCGCCGGGTCACCACCCCGCTCAGCGCCGACGCCCACTTGAAGTTGCTGCTGGCCGGCCCCACCCGGGCCGAACGCAACGAGGGCTACACGAGCGCGTTGACCGGCGCGCCCCTGGTGTCCGGCGCCACCCAGGACGGCGGCCTGGTGACCGTGGAGACCGGCTCCCAGGACCTGGGCCGCGCCGACGATGTCCTGGTGTTCGGCCAGGTCGTCTGCACGTTGTCGTCGAGGCTGCCGGTGGGGGCGGTGGCGTTCGTGCACGACGGGTCGAGGTTGCGGGTCCCACGGGGCGACGGGTCGTTGACGGCGGGTCCACTGACGATCGCCGATTACGCGGGCCTGCTCGCGACGGAGTGAGCTCTCCGGGCGCGGGGCCGCACCACCGCACTAGCCGCACCGCCGCACCCGAGCCCACCGGCTACAACGGCCACATCAACCCCACCGCCGCAACGATGGCCATGGCAGCGGGGCACCACCAGCACCGGCCGCGGAGATGCCATTCGGTCGCGCCAGGGCGCCGACCCAGCGGTCACGCCGACACCATTGGTCACGCCGGAGCCCGCGGCCACGCAGGAGGCACCAGCGGAAACGCGGCCAATAGATCGCCCGTGCACCAGGCGGTGGCGGACCAGGCCCAACCCACCGGGCCTCGGCCCCGGGCGACCCGACCGTGCGGTGGCGACGCCACCCACCCAGCCCCCGCATGAATCGCATTCACTCACCTAAGTGGGCCTTAAACCCGCCAGATCGGTACTTTGACTCCCGATCGGGGTGGTCGTCGAGGGCCTAGCGTCGCTGGTACCCACCGAACGAACCCCAGGAGTCGCGATCGTGCCGTCCGTTCCCGCGCGTGAACAGCGTCCGGCCGGATTTCGTGGTGGCCATCGGCTGCGGCGGTCGCGCCGGCCGGTCAAGCGGCTCGGGGCCGCAGGGGTGCTCGCCACCGTCGCCGCGGTGGCGGTCGCGACGCTGACCGCGGGGCAGGCGCAGGCGGCCGGGTTCGCGGTGGACTACGTGCAGACGGCGCGCTGGGACAGCGGGTACACCGGCACGTACACCCTCACCAACACCAGCGCGGAGGCCGTCGACGGCTGGTCGTTGGAGTTCACGCTGCCGCGGGGGGCGCGTATCACGAGCCTGTGGAACGGTCGCGCGGAGACGACCGGGGCGAAGGTCACGGTGCGCAACGAGACCTGGAACGCCGAGCTGGCGCCGAAGCAGTCGGTGGTGGTCGGGTTCGTCGCCGACGCGGCCGGTGAGCAGCAGGAGCCGCCGGACGGCTGCACGATCAACGGGGTGGCGTGCGGGAACGAGTCGCCGTCGCCGAAGGCGTCCGCCGTGGTCGGGGAGAAGCCCGAGCCGACGCGTCCGCTCGCGACGTCCACCCCGGACGCCCCGGCGGCGGGCGGCACCCCGGAACCGGAGACGGCGGCACCGGAGCCCGCGAACCCGAGCCCGGACCCGGACCCCGGCCCGGACGACCGCGCCACCGAGGCACCGGGCCTGGACGGCACCGAGTTCTCCCCCTACGTCGACGTCCTGCTCCACCCGCCCTTCGACCTGGCCGCGAACGCGGCGACGACCGGCGTGCGGCAGTACACGCTCGCGTTCGTCGTCGGCGCCGGTGGGTGCACGCCCACCTGGGGCGGTGTCCTGCCGGTGGAGGATCCGGGGGTCACCGGCCGGGTCGCCGACCTGCGTGCCGCGGGGGGCGACGTCCGGCTCTCGTTCGGCGGCGCGAACGGCACCGAGCTCGCGACGGTGTGCGACAGCCCCGAGGCGCTGGCCGCCGCCTACCAGCGCGCGATCGACGCCTACGACGCCACCCGGATCGACTTCGACGTCGAGGGCTCCGCGCTCGGCGACACCGCGGCGAACCGGCGGCGGGCCGAGGCCGTGACGATCCTGCGCCGGACGAACCCGACCCTGGACGTCTCGGTCACGCTGCCCGCGCTGCCCCAGGGCCTCACCCAGGGCGGGGTGGACCTGCTCGCCGGCGCCCGCGACGCCGGCGTCGGGTTCGACGCGGTCAACCTGATGGCGATGGACTACGGCGACGCCGCCGCGCCCGACCCGGGCGGGCAGCTGGGGCGCTTCGCGATCGACGCCGTCACCGCGGCCCAGGCCCAGGTCAAGGGCGTCTTCGAGCTCTCCGACGAGGAGGCCTGGGGGCTGCTGGCCGTGACGCCGATGATCGGTGTGAACGACGTCGCCAGCGAGGTGTTCACGGTCGCCGACGCCCGCGAGGTGGGCGCGTTCGCCCGGGAGAAGGGGCTGGCCTCCTACGGGATGTGGTCGGCGACGCGGGACCGGCCGTGCCCCGGCGGGCCGAAGCCCACCGCGGACGCCGCGTGCTCGAGCGTCGAGCAGGAGCCGTTCGACTTCACCCGGGCGTTCACCGGGTGACGCGACGGTCCCCGACCGCGCGGATGTGCGCGTAGCACGTCGCCCTTCGGTCGGGCTGGCTCTACCCCGACGTGATACGTGTCCCCCGTGCCGCGACGGCCCAGGCCTGGTGAGCTGTGCGGTGTGAAACGAATCCTCGGCGCGGTCGCGCTGGCCTCGGCCGGCACCCTGTTCTTCGTCGGCCAATGGGTGGTGCAGTCGGCCTGGACCGAACCGTTCAGCTGGGCCGACAACAACATCAGTGACCTCGGCGAGGTGAGCGCGCCGTGGCACCGGCTGATGAACACCGTGTTCGTGCTCAACGGGGCGCTGGTCGCCACCGGGGCGGTGACGCTGTTCCGGGGCGCCGTCCGGTACCTGCTGCTGGCCGCCGCCGTCGGCTGCGTGCTGGTCGGCCTGGCGCCGGCCGACGTCGACGAGAACACGCACGTCCTCGGGGCCGCGCTGGTGTTCGTGCTCGGCAACCTCGGCCTGATCGCCACCCGGCGCCGGCTGGGCGTCGTCTTCGGGATCGTGGGCCTGATCGCCACCGGGCTGCACGTGACCGGGCACGGGCTCGGGATCGGCGTCGCGGGCATGGAGCGCGTCGCGGTCTACCCGCTGTTCCTCTGGTTCCTGATCGAGGGCGTGGCCCGTCTGCGGAAAAATACCGTTCGTGAGGGATCATGACTGTATGTCCGATGCGCCAGGGATCACGGTGGGTGTCGACGGCTCGGCACCCGCGGCGGCGGCCCTCGACTGGGCGGCGGGGTACGCCCGGGTCCGCGCGCTGCCGCTGGCCGTGGTCACCGGCGTCGGCTGGCCCGGGGAACGGTCGGCATTCGGCGCCCGGCGCATCGCGCAGCTGAAGGACGCGGCCCGGGCCGACGGCGAGCACCTGCTCGCGCGCACGTGCGACGACCTGCGTGCGGAGTTCCCCGAGCTGCCGGTCACCGGGCACGTGAGCGACGAGACCGCCGTCCGGGCCCTGCTCGCGGCGGCGGCGTCGAGCGACACGGTCGTGGTCGGCAGCTGGGGCCTGGATGCGGCGGCGAGCCTGCTGCTCGGGTCGGTGTCGGCCGCGGTCGCGGCCCACGCCCCGGTGCCGGTGGTGGTCGTGCACGACGACCACCGGCCCGGCCCCGACGCGCCGGTCGTCGCCGGCATCGACGGCTCGGCCCAGGACGACGTCACGCTCGGCGCCGCGTTCACCGAAGCCGAACGGTGGGACGCGCCGCTGGTCGTGGCGCACGCGTGGAGCGACGTCAGCGTCGTCGGCATGTTCGGCTCGGCCGCGGTGCCCAGCTGGATCGAGGCACGGCACGAGGCCGACGAGCTGATCGACCACCAGGTCGGCCCGTGGCGCGCGAAGTACCCCGGGGTGCCGGTCGGTGCCGTCGTGGAGCGTGAACAGCCGGCCCGGATGCTGGCCGAACTCTCCGCCACGGCCGGACTGACCGTGGTGGGCGCGCACGGGCGCGGCGGGTTCAGCGGGATGCGGCTCGGGTCGGTGGCCCGGCGGCTCGTGCACCACGCGGACGGCCCGCTGCTCGTGGTCCGCTAGCGCTAGCCGATCACGTCGGTGCGGCGCGGGGTGGCCGGAAGCGCGTCGGTCGTCGACGGCACCCCGATCCGCAGCGCGACCTGGGCCTCACCGAGGTGGTTCAGCACCCGGTGCAGCATCGCCCGGGACGCGGGCACCTCGACCACGTCGGTCATCGGAGACACCGCCAGCCCGGCGGCGGTGGTCTCCAGCAGCGCCGCGCTCATCGCCTCGCCCGCGGCCAGCCAGTCGGCCGGGGTGTCGCCGACCGTCCACAGCACCAGGTACCGGGCGCCGCCGTCGTGGCCGGGGCCGGGGAGCAGACGGTCCGCGCCGTCCGGGAAGAACGACCGGAGCGGCACCGTGCGCGGCGTCGGCACGACCGTGGACTCCGGCCCCACCCCGTCGGCCGACGACGCCGGGCGGTGCGTCCACCGGGCGAGCTCGGCCTGGTAGGCGACGTCGTTCTGGTCGAGTTCCCCGGCGCGCGCCGCGGTCACCTGGAAACGCACGAGCGAGTCGGCGTCGAGCTCGGCGACGTACACGCCCCGGGCTTCGGCGGCGCCGCGCAGCCGGTCGACGAACCCGTCCGGCACCGGCGTGTCGGCGAACGGGCGCCGGTCGGTGTGCCGGTCCGGGATCGCGTTACGCAGCCGGACGTCGGTGGGGTCCGCCGCGCCGGTGAGCGTGATCCGGGCCAGCAGGTCGGGGTCGGCGGCGTCGGGCCGGCGCTCGACGCGCGTCGCGTGGCCCCCGGCGGCCAGCGCCACCAGCGCGTGGTGCAGCGCCAGCCCGCAGCTGACCGTCAGCATCCGGCCCTCGGGGTCGGTCACCGGGAGCAGGCGGGTGCGGTCGGCGCGCAGTTCGAGCACGTCGCCGCGCACCTGCCAGCGCCACGGCTGGGTGTTGAAGATCGACGGGGCGTGCCGGGCGGTCTCCGCCGCGCTCCGCAGGATGGTGCTGGTCATGGCCGGTCCCCTCGGCTGTGGTCGGTCATTCGGTCGGTGTCCCCGGGAGCGCCGGGGCGCAGGTCACCTCGTCGGCCGGGCGGCGCGGGGCCGGCTCGTGGGCCGGTCCGTAGCCGACGCGCAGCACCATCTGCGGGGTGCCGCCCCCGGTCAGCGCGGCGAGCCGGGCCCGTGCGCCGGCCACCTCGATCGGCTGCGAGAACATCGACGCGGTCAGGCCGGACGCGGTGGCGCGCAGCAGCACGTGCTGGAGCGCCCGGCCGGCACGCACGTCGTCGTGGCGGCCGGCCCCGCTGCTGGAGAGCACGGCCAGACACGGGTCGCTCTCGTACCGGCGGCTCGGGGCGCCCAGGCGCGCGCCGTAGTCCCGGCGCCGGAGCCGTTCGCCGGGGTCGGGGCGGCCGGCGACGCGGTCCGCGCGGACCCCGTCGGCCGCCGGACCCCCACGCATCCACCGGCGACGCTCGGCCGCGTACCCCGGGCGGTGTTCGAGCACGTCGTCGGCGGCGGCGATCAGGTCGGCCACCTCGGTCACCGCCGCCGGCCCCAGGACGGTCAACCGGCACGCCTCCGCCGCGGCCGCGTCCACGAGTGCCGCGAGGACGGCGTCGGGCACCGGCTCGTCGCGGTACGGACGCCGGTTGGAGTGCCGCCGCGGGATCGCGTCGATGAGCGCGCGTTCCGCCGGGGTGGCCGGGCGTTCGCCCACCGGACGCACCCGCACCACGACTCCGTCGTCGGGGAACACTTCGGTGACGGCGAGCCGGCCGGACTCGGCGAACCCCAGCCGGACGTTGAACGCCGCCGCGCCCAGGGCCAGCCGGGCGGCCCAGCCGGTCGGGTCGCTCACCGGCGTGGTGCGGGCGGGGTCGGCGAGGATCTCGATTCCGTCGTCACCGGGGCGGAACAGCCAGGGCTGGGAGTTGTGCAGGGAGGGCGCCCGGGTACCGAGTTCGATCAGGTGCCTCATCGTGTTCTCCTCGGATCGATCCCGGCGGGGCGGACGACGGCGACCGGACAGGGCGCGCGCCAGAGCGCCTGGCGGCTCACCGAGCCGTGCAGGATCCCGGCCAGCCCGCCCCGGCCGTGCGCGCCGAGCACCAGCAGGTCCGCGCCCGCGGCCCGGGTGAGCAGCGCGGTCGCCGGGCTCGTCGGCTCGGTGACGGTCCGCACGGCGACGTCCGGGTACTTGTCGGACCAGGTCTCGACCGTGGCCTGGATCGCGGCCTGTTCCGCGCTCCGATGACCCCGGTGCCCGGTCGCGTGCACGACCACGATCTCCGCGGTGCGCCGTGCGGCGGCGTCGAACGCGAAGTCGAGCACGGCCGCGGCCTGCGCGGTGCCGTTCTCCTGGTCGGAGCCGTCGATGCCGACGACGACGCGCCGCACCGGGCCGGGCTCGGCCGGGCCGTCGTTCACGACGACGAGCGGGCACGGCGCCGACGCCGCCAGCTCGACCCCGACCGAACCGACGATCAGCCCGGTGACCGGATCGAGGCGACGGGAACCGATGACCAGCAGTTCGGCGTCGTCGGCCTCGGCCAGCAGCGCCGGCACCGGGGCGCCGAGCGTCAGCGCGGTGCTCACCCGGAGTCCGGGCGCCGCCGTCGCCGCACGGGCCGCCGCGGCGGCGAGCAGCTGCCGGGCGGCCGCCTCGAGCCCGGACCCTTCGAGGCCGGGCACCGGGGCGGTGGAGACGCGCAGCAGCGGCCAGATGAACCCGTGCACGATCCGGAGCTCCCGGTCGCGTCGCGCGGCCTCCGACGCCGCCCACTCCACGGCCCGGTCGGCCCGGCCGGAACCGTCGGTGCCCACCAGCACGTACCTCATCGCGGACCTCCTCTCGCTGCGTCGAGCGTGCCGCCGGGAGGCCGGGGCCGGACAGGGCCGCAGGGCCGCCGCGACCGGGACTTTCGTCCCGGGTGCGGCGCCGGGGAGCCGGTCGGACCGAGGGCCCGGGCGGGCGGGACCTCCGGCCCTGCCGCGGCCCGGCGCGCGGCCCGAACCTGGAGGTGCACCGCTCCACCGACCACCCTCGAAGAGGTGACGTTGCGATGGCCACCACCCACGGACCGGAACGGACCCGGCGGGCGCCGAACCTCCACGCCCCGATCAGGTTTCCCGAGCCGGCCGACGACACCGCGGCGGCGGCTCCGGGCCCGGCCGCCCGGGTCGCGCTGGCCGCCACCCGGATCGTCGTCGGCTGGACGTTCCTCTGGGCGTTCGTCGACAAACTGCTCGGGCTCGGTCACGCCACCCCGGCCGGCCAGGGCTGGCTGGACGGCGGCTCGCCGACGCTGGGCTTCCTGAGCGGCACGACGGGGCCGTTCGCCGGGATCTACCACGACCTCGCCGGCACCGCGTTCGCGAACTGGGCGTTCATGCTGGGTCTGCTGGGGATCGGGGTCGCGATGACCCTCGGGATCGGAATGCGGATCGCCGGGGTCAGCGGCGCGCTGCTCTACGTGCTGATGTGGACCGCGTCGCTGCCGACGACCACGAACCCGGTCACCGACGACCACGTCCTCGGCGCGCTGATCGTGGCGGTGCTGGCGCTGCTGGGCGCCGGCCGGTACTTCGGCCTCGGCGGCTGGTGGCGCGGGACGGCGCTGGTGACGCGGCTCCCCTGGCTCGCCTGACCCTCCCGGGAGAGCGCCCCGGTGCCGTCCGACGGCACCGGGGCGCCGACGTGTGCGCGGCTCAGGTGAGCGGGAGCGTCACCGCCACCGGCCAGGCGACGACGAGCGCACCGACCGGGGCGACGACCCCGAGCGGCGCCCGGTAGCGGCGGAGCACCTCGGTCCAGGCCGCCTGCCACACCATCAGCACCGCGAGCAGCGGCACGACCAGCAGCACGAAGCCGCTGGTCAGACCCCCGACCGCGGCCGCGGTGAGCACCACCGTGACCACCACCGACACGGCGAGCAGCCCGAGCCCGCTGCCCCCGGTGAGGCGCCCGGCGCCGTACGCCAGCACCGTGAAACCCAGCCAGATCAGCCCGAGCAGCCATGGCCGCGGCCCGACCGGCACGGCCTGGACGACACCCACCTGGAGCGGCACCGCGATCGCCGCCCCGGCGTACCCGACGAGCACGACCGCCGCGAGCACCGGCCGCGCCCGCCCGCCCGGTTCCGACGCGACGGAGGAGCCGCGGGTGCGCCACCGGGAGTACCCGGCCAGCGTGAGGCCGACCAGCGTCGTGAACACGATCAGATAGCCCCCGATGGCGAGCGGCACCACGTCCGTCGGCAGCACGGCCGCGATCAGCGCCGCCACCACGGCCGCGGCCCCGCTCACCAGCACGGCGCGCCCCACCCCCGGCGCCCACGCCCGGCCCGGTCCGGACTCCCGGCCCGGTCCGGACTCCCGGGCCGGTCCGGGCTCCCGGGCCGCCGGTTCGTCGCGCGTCGCGGCGTCGCCGAGCACCGACCGGGCCAGCGGCGCGAACCCCAGCAGGAACGCCACCACCAGCAGCCCCGCCCCGGCCAGCCGGCGCAACGGCGACGGCAGCGCGCGGGCACCGTCCACGCCGAACGTCGTGTCCAGCCACCCGACCGTCTCGCGGTGCGTGCGCGGCGACCAGAGGATCGACACGTGCTCCACCCCGGGCACCACCACCTCGCGTCCGCCGCTCACCGCGGCCGCGCGCGCCGACGCGTCGCGGAAGCCCGGGAACTCCGCCGACCCGACCAGCGTCAGCAGCCGCCGCGGCCGGTCGGGACCCACGTCGGACGCCCCGGGCAGCGAGATCGCGACGGTCGCGGCCACGTCGGGATGCGCCGCGCCGTACCGCACGGCGACGCCGGCCCCCATCGAGTGCCCCACCACCGCCACCCGGGACGCGTCGACGTCCGGGCGGCTACGCAGGTGCGCCACCGCCACGTCGAGGTTCCGGGCCAGGCCGGCGTCGTCGCCGAGCGGCCGGGTGTTCGTGCCGTGCCCGGAGAAGTCCAGCAGCACCACGACGTACCCGCGGGCCGCGAGCACGTCCCCGAACTGCGTCATCAGCCGCGCGGACCCGGCGAACCCGTGCGCGACCACCACGCCCGGGTGTCTCCCCTCGGCCGCGGGGTGCACCTCGTCGAGCGGAACACCCCGGACGACGGTGTGCCGCCGCTCCAGGCCGTCGCGGGGCAGCACGCCGATCCCCGCACCGAGAGCCACCAACGCCAGTACCACGAGGACCCGCACGAGAGGCGACCGTAGTGCACGCCACCTAGAGTCAGGACGGTGACGGACCATCGACCACCGGGCATCAGCGCCGGCGAGAAGACCACGCTCCAGGGCTTCCTCGACTACCTGCGCAGCGCGATCGCCGCCAAAGCCGAGGGCGTTCCCGAGCCGCAGGTGCGCACGCCCGGCGTGCCGTCGGGCACGAACCTGCTCGGGCTGATCAAGCACCTCACCGCCGTCGAGCGGTTCTACTTCCTCGGCGAGGAGGTGCGCAGCTGGCCCGCGACCTTCCACCCCACCGCCGACGAGACCGCCGACGCCGTGCTGGCCGGGTACCGGGCCGCGGTGGCCGAGGCGAACGCGGTGATCGACGCGTGCGACGACCTCACCCAGCCGCCGCCCCGGGCCTCCAAGCCCGCGTCGATGCGCTGGCTGCTGACGCACCTGATCGAGGAGACCGGCCGGCACGCCGGTCACGCCGACATCCTCCGCGAGCAGCTGGACGGCGCGACCGGCCGCTAGACCTCCCGATCGGGGTCGCGGTCCTTGACGGTTGATGTCACGATCGGTGAGAACGGCTCGAGCCGTTCACCGAGGAGTGCGATGAGCACGCGATTACGCAGCGACCCCGATCCGGGGAGCGATGACCTGCTGGGACGTGCGGGTCGCTGGGTCTTCGCGAAGGTCTGGCTCGGCTGCCTGCTCTCCGGGTTGTACGCGTTCACCCGTCACATCGGGTGGCCGGAGGCGGTCGTCATCATGTTCGCCGTGTTCGGCGCGATCCTCCTGGCCGTGGCCTCCACGTGGCTGCCGTTCTGGACCCGCGGTCACCTGACCGGCATCGCGCTGCTGGACGTCGCGGCCAGGGTCGTGGTGTGGCTGGGGCTGGTCGTGGCCGTGGTCTGCCTGCTGGTGGGCTCCCCCGCGGTCGGGGCGGTGGCCGGCGCGCTCCTGCTGACCACCGCCTGGCGCACGTTCGGGCCGGCCCAGCCGTCCTCGCCGCGCCCGAGCCGTGACTGACTGGGCGGTCCTCGCCGGGCTCACCGCGGTGGTGGCGGCCGGTGCCTACGCGCAGGCGTCGATCGGGTTCGGGCTCAACCTGCTGCTCGTGCCGTTCGCGCTGCTGCTGGCGCCGCCGCTGGTGCCGCTACCCGCGCTGGTGGTGAACGGCGCGGTGTCCGCGGTCGCCGCCGGGCGGTGGTCGCGGCCAGCGGCGCCGTGCTCACCGTGCTCACGCCGGCCTGCGGCGCGGTGACGGACCCGGCCGCGCTGGCCGCGCTGCGCCGGACCCCGGTGCTCGTGCCCGGCGCCGTGCTCGGCCTGGTGGCCGCCCGGCGCCGGCCCGGCGCGCTCTCCCCGGAGGTCCAACGCCGGGCGACGCTCGCCGTCTCGGCCGCCGCCGCCGTCCTCCTGATCGCCCGCTCCCTGCCCGTCCCGGCCCCGGTCAGGTGGTGATTCGGCCGGTGCTGGAGAACGCGGTGCGGTCGGCCTCGTAGAGCCACATCGTCGGCACGGCGAGGTCGCCGATCTCGTTGAACTTCAGGTGCTTGGTGAGGCCCCGGGCGTCGTACCGGTTGACGAAGTCCAGCATCTGCGCGCGGGTCGTCTTCCCGGCCGCGATGCCGTCGAGCAGGATCGTCGCCGCGTCGTAGGCCTCGGCCGCGTAGCGTCCCGGCTCGGTGCCGAACTTCGCGGTGTAGGCGACGCGGAACTCCGCCGGGATCTCCTTGACCGGCATGTACGGTCCGAACAGCACGGTGCCGGCCGCGGTGTCCCCGGCCGCGGTGAAGAACGCCGGGTCGTCGATCTCGGACGTCCCGATCAGCTTGACGTCCACGCCGCCGGCCTCGGTGAGCGCTTTCCGGAGCTGCCCGGCGAGCGCCGGTGCACCGAGGTAGACCACCGCCGACGACCCGGACCGGGTGATCTTCGCCGCGGTGTCGCCGACCGTGTCCCCGGTGACGCTCTCGGTGCCGACCAGGACGCCCGCCTCCTCCAGGGCGCCGCGGATGTAGCCGGCGAGCTTGCGCCCGTGCCCGGAGCCGTCGTCGGTCAGGTAGACCTTGCCGGCCTTGAGCGTGTCGACCAGGTACCGGCGCGCGAACAGGTTCGGGGAATCCTCGTCGCCGATGACCTGGTGGAAGGACTTCCACTGGGCGAGCGCCTCGGCGTCGCCGACCGGGGTGATCTGCGCGAGGCCGGCCGCGTCGTAGACCTTGCTCGCGGCGGCGAGCTCGGCCGGGCGCAGTGGCCCGATCACGCCGAGCGTGGCGGTGTCACCGGTGACGGTGGTCGCGAACTGCGCGGCCTTCTTCTCGTCGCCGGCGGTGTCGAAGCTGGTCAGCTTCACGTCGCAGTCGGCGCTCCGCTCGTTGTGGTCGGCGACCGCGAGCTCGACGCCGTTGCGGACCCGGAGGCCGAGCTCGGAGCCGTCGCCGGTCGACGCCCCGACGAAGGCCAGCTCGGCGGCGCAGGGTGGCTTGCCGGCGTCGTAGGCGCTGGTGTCGCCGTCGTTCTCGGCCGCGAACAGGCCGCGGAGGAACAGCCCGCCCCCGCAGATCACCAGCACGAGCGTCATCGCCGCGGCGACGATCGCGACGATCCGGCCCGTGCCCAGCCGGTTGCGCGGCCGCGTCGCCCCGGGCGCACCGCCGGCCGCGGCCCCACGCACCCCGGCGCCCGACCCGACCCCGGCCGCACCGCCACCGGCACCGGCACCGGCACCGGGCGAACCGGCACCGGGCGAACCGGCACCGGGCGCGCCCGCACCGGACACCGCCGCGTGGGCCGCGGCACCGTGCGGCCGGGCGATGATCGGCGGCCGCGGCGGCGGAACCACCGGCCCGGAGGCCGCGCCGGGCGGAACCGCACCCGACCCGGCGCCGGAACCAGGTCCGGAAGCGACGCCGGAACCGGGCCCACCGCCGGGCCCACCGCCGGGCGCTCGGCCGGGCGCGCCCGGCACCGGGCCGTGCGCGTCGGAGATCCGGCCCGGGCGAGGCGGCACGCCCCCCGTCCCCGCGCCGGGCGGCGAGACCGGCGTGGCGACCGGCGCGGCGGCGCCGACGATGATCGCGCCCTGCGCCACCACCAGCTCCGGGTTCTCCACCACCGTCGGCGCGATCCCGAGATACTCGCGCAGCAGCGCCGACACCAGCGGGATCCGGCTCGACCCGCCCACCAGCAGCACCGCCGCCAGCCCACCGGCCGGCGTCTCGGCGGCACGCAGCGACTCCAGCGTCGTGCCCACGGTCTGGTTGAGCAGCGGCCGGGCCAGCGCGTCGAGCTGCTCCCGGGAGAGCGGCAGGTCGTCGTCGAGCAGCGGCACGTGGATGTGGACCGACGTGGTGCGCGAGAGCGTCTCCTTGGCCTGGCGCACGTCCTCCCAGAGCAGCCGCGACTCGCGCCGGTCGGACGCGGTCATCGGTGTCTTCAGCCGCTCCCAGACACCGGCGGCCCGGTCCCCGAGCAACGCCCCGAGGTGCTCGAAGATCGCGGCGTCGACGTCGAGCCCGCCGACGTCGTCGAGCCCCTGGTAGGCCACCACGTCGAACCCCATCGGGGTGCGTCGCACGACGGTGGCGTCGAACGTGCCGCCGCCGAAGTCGTAGACGACCATGCTCTGCCCGGGCGCGACCGACACCCGGGGCAGCGCCACGAAGCTGTACGCGGCCGCGACCGGCTCGGGCACCAGGAGCGCCGACGGGATCCCGGCGATCGCGGCCGCCTGGCGCAGCAGGTCGAGCCGGCGGGGTCCCCAGGCCACCGGGTGGGTCAGCACGACCTGCTCGGGCTGGCGCCCCTTGGCCCGGCGCGCCTCGGTCATCACCCGGGAGAGCACCGCGGCCAGCAGCTGCGGCACCGGCACCTCGTGCCCGCCGAGCAGCACCGTGCCGTCGTCGATGCGGCGCTTGGGGTTCGGCTCGAACGCCTCCGGGCGGGTCCGCGCCACGTGGGCGGCGTCCCGGCCGGTGAGGAACTGCCCGTTCTCGTCCAGGCAGACGCCGGAGAGCAGCATCGGGGACCCGTCGAACAGCAGGGATTCGCTCCTGCCGTCGGGATACCGGAGAACACCGACGGTGTTCGACGTTCCGAAGTCGATCCCGATCAAGTATCCGGATAACGGCATACCCGGCAGCTTATCGACTACACGCTGCACTCTTTTCACGGATGCCACAGCAAGTATCAGCCGCGCCTCGTCCGAAAGGGCGCTTGTCCCGGCCGCCCCGAGCACGCACGCTGGACCGGCCACACCCCGACAGTCCGGGCCGTCCAGGGGGAAACGTGCTGGTGCGGGACGTCATGACCAGGTATCCGGCGTGCATCCATCTCGGGGCGGACATCCGACGCGCCGCCGAGCTGGTCAGCGTCTCCCAGATCAGCGAGCTGATGGTGCTCGACCACGACGACGCGTTCGTCGGGGCGCTCAGCGAGGGTGACCTGATCCGGGCGGTGCTGCCGAGCTACGACGAGGCACTGCGCGCGGGCGGGTCGCTCCACGACGCGTTCGGCGACCTCAGCCGCAAGGCGCGCGACCTCGCCGACCGCCCGATCGACCCGCTCGTCGTCCGGGACGCGATCACGCTGCGACCCGACGACGACGTGGCCCGCGCCGCCGTCGTGATGACCGAGAAGCAGATCCGCCGCCTGCCGGTCGTCGAGGGACGCACGCTGCACGGCACGGTGGCCCGCTCGGACATCTGCCGCGCCGTCATCTACCACGCCTGATGACGCGCCTGAGGCTGGTGTTCACGAACCGGCGGACCGGCGCGGTCACCGAGCACACCGGTGACCTGCCGCTCACGGTCGGGCGCGACGCGACGCAGAGCGACGTCGCGCTCGACGACCGGTCGGTGTCGCGCCGCCACGCCCGGTTCGACCTCGACGGCGACGGCCTGGTCGTCACCGACCTGGACAGCTCCAACGGGACGTTCGTCAACGGCGGCTGGATCCGCAGCCACGCGCTGCGCGACGGCGACCGGCTCGGCATCGGCGCCAGCACCGTCGACTGGACGGTGGTCGCCGAACCGGAGCCGCTCAGCGACGAGACGCGCATCGGCGCGGGCATGACGATGCTCGCGCCGTTCCTCCCCCCGGCGCCCACCCGCCGCGTCTCCCCCGCCCGGCGGGTCGTCGAAGCCGCCGAGGCCTACAACCGCGCCCAGGGCCACGAGCTCGACGGCTTCCTCTCGATCGAGCACGGCTTCCTCCCGGTCGAGGAGCCGCTGCGTGCGCTGCCGGAGTCGCACCGGGCCTGGGACGACCTCGTCGACCGGCTCCCCGCGCTCTACGCGGGCCTGGACGTGCGGGCCGAGTTCGACCGGCTGCCGGTCCTGGACGCGGACAGGCTGCCCGACCGGTACCTGCTCCGGGCGTCGGCCCTGCTCGGGGTGTTCGCGCACGCCTACCAGTACGTGCGCACCGACCCGCCGCCCGCGCTGCCGCCGAGCATCCTGCTCCCGTGGCGGCAGGTGTCGCGACGGCTGGGCAAGGACGTCCCGTCGGTCTCCTACATCGACCTGTTCTTCTACAACTGGAAGCTGCGCGACCCGGCCGGGCCCCGGCGCCTGGCCAACCTGGAGCTGCTGGTCCCGGCCTGGCGCAACCGGGCCGAGGAAGTCTTCTACCTGGTCACCACCGAGTTCGCGATGGAACTGACCCCGGTGCTCGACGCGATGCTGCGGGCCCAGGACGCGGTGCTCGCCGACGACGGCGCCGGCCTGGAGGCGGCGCTGCTCACGATGCTCGAACGGCTGCAGCACGTCACGCGCACCATCTACCCGCAGATCGACCCGAACCCGCGGTCGGAGTCCCATCTCGACCTGGTGCTGTGGGCCAAGACCGTCGGCACCTCCGGGGTGCCGATCTTCGAGGGCGCACCGAGCCCGGCCGGCACCGCCCAGCCGCAGATCCACGCCCTCGACGCGTTCTTCGGCCGGGCGTCGTACTCCTCCACCGTCGGGCAGCAGAGCCTCGCGCTGCGCGCGCAGATGCCCCGGCACTGGCGCGAGCTCGTCGAGGCGCTCGGCGCGGTCTCGGTCCGCGACTTCGTGGAGCGGCCCGGCAACACCGCGCTGCGCGGGCTGTACCGGGCGGTGCTCGACGCCTACCTCGGTGACCGCGGCTGGATGGGGCTGCACCGGATCAAGGCCTACGGGTTCCTCGAGGTGGCGTTCAAGGTCGGCCGGTCGGTCACCACCGGCGCGAAGTTCACCGGCCTGTTCCGCGACAAGACGTGGGAGGCGATCGACCGCGAGCTCGCCGAGGTCCGCGACGAGCGCTGGCCGGCCGGCAACCAGCAGGTCTCCTTCGGCCGGGTGCGGCGCGGGGTCACCACGACCGATCCCGGCTCCGCGGCCTGGACCACCCACCTGCGGCTGGACGTCGCCGGTCAGGGCATCCGGTACCAGCCCGGCGACCGCCTCGGCGTGCTGCCGGAGAACGACGACGCGCTGGTGCGCGCCACGTTGCGGGCCCTGCGGGCCACCGGCGACGAACTCGTGCACCTCACCGCCGACTGGCAGGAGGCGGTGCGTTTCCGCGCCGGCTACGAGGACGGCACCGAGGTGCTGCCGCTGCGGACGCTGCTCACGTTCGGCCGCATCCGCCCGGTGGGCCGCACCAGCGCGAAACGTCTGCTCGCGCTGTCCGGCGCCGGCGCGCTGGCGCGGATCGTGTCGGCGCGCATGGAGGACCAGTGGGAGCTCTGGGACGTCCTCGACCTGGTGCGCACGGCCGGGTACGACGTCACCCGGCTCTGGTCGGCCGGCGCGCACGAGGCCGAGAGCATCGGCCGGATCGTCGCGCCCGAGGTGTTCCGGCTGTACTCGATCGCGTCGGCGGCCGACGGGCCCGCGGAGTCGATCGACCTGGTCGTCGGCGGCCTGACCTACACCAGCCCGCACACCACCGTCTCCTACGAGCGGCGCCGCACCGGCAGCGCGTCGCACTTCCTGCGGCGGATGTCCAGCGACGTGCGCTACCGCGAGAAGCGGCTCTCGCTGACGATCGTGCCGACGCCCCGGTTCCGGCTGCCCGCCGACCCGGCCACCCCGGTCGTGATGTTCGCCGCGGGCTCGGGCGTGGCGCCGTTCCACGGGTTCGCGCGGGCCCGCGCGGCGGCGTCCGGTCCGAACTGGCTCTTCCTGGGGCTGCGCCGGCCGGACGACTTCGTGCACCCGGAGGATTTCGCCGCGCTCGCGGCGGCCGGCCGGCTCGAGCTGCGGGCGGCGTTCTCCCGGGCCGACACCGCGCTGCGCTTCGACGTCGGCACCGGGGCGTTCGTGGTGGAGGACGGCACCCGCCAACGCGTGGACCGGTTGATGACCGCCGACGCCGACGCACTGCGCGCGGCCGTCGACGCCGGCGCGCACCTGTACGTGTGCGGCAGCGCCGGGTTCGCCGGGTCGGTACTGGACACCCTGCGGCGGCTGGAGGTCGACGTCCGGCACCTGATCGCGCGGGGACGGCTCGGTCTCGACATCTTCACGACCTACCGCGGTCACGCGCAGCAGGGCACGCGCTACGACATCTCGGCGCTGATCGAGCGGAACAGTGCCGAGGCCGGCTTCTGGATGGCGGTCAGCGGCAAGGTCTACGACGTCTCGGAGTTCATCGACCTGCACGTGGGCGGGCCGCAGATCCTCCAGCACTACGTCGGGATGGACGCCACCTCGGCCTACCGGGGGGTGCTGCACGACCAGAACTCCGAAGTCGACGCCCAGCTCAGCATGTACGAGCTCGGCCATCTGCGCCGGCTGGACTTCGGCGACCGCTGGGGCGTGGTGCTCGACGCCGACGGGCTGCGCTTCGCCGGCCTCGAGGAGCTGTTCACGACCTGGGTGCGCTACGTGTACCTGGTCGTGGCGATGGAGAACGCGCTGGTCAACGACTACGGGTTCGCGGCCACGGCCGCGACGGCCGGGCCGCCGCCCGACGAGCTGACGCCGTTCAAGCTGCAGTTCCTCGTGGAGGCCCACCGCCGGTTCCGGGCGAGCTACCTGGCCGGGCTGGTCGGCGACGACCTGACGTCGCTCTGGCGGATGACCGTGGGGTTCTGCGCGCCCGAGCGCGACGTGCGCGCGCTCCGGACGGTGGAGCCGGTGCCGGACGCCGGCGCGTCCGTGCGGAACCTGCTCACCAGCGACGCCGACCGGTCCCGGGTCATCGACGTCGTGCAGGGGTACGCGGCCGCGGACCAGGCCGTGCTGCGCGCCGTGAAGGGCGCGCTCCGCGACGGGATCCGTGCGTTCGAGGAGCACGAGGCCGACGTGGTCGAGCGGGCCGGGGACCGGCTGATCGCGGCGGTCGAGGGGGTGCTCGACGCGGTCGAGGAGTACTACCGGCGCCTCTCCGCGCTGACCGCGGCGCACGGTTTTACGCCGTCCGCGGACCCGCCGATCCCCCCGGACCGCGGTATCCCCGGCCACGGCACGCCGCCGGCCGCCGGGGCTCAGTCGTCGAGATAGGCCAGATCCTCCGGGTCCACGTAGGCCTCGTCGTCGGCGATGTCCTCGGGGTCGGTGCGCCACACGGACTGGGTGATCATCGTGCTCCTTCTCGTCGACCGGCCTCTGCTTTGTACCCTTCCCGCGCGAACTCACACTCGGTGACCCTCGCCATAAAACAGGAATCTGGGAGTCCTGTTTGGCTACTGTCGGGTCGTGCGCCTCAACCGCTCCACCGACATCGGTCTGCGTGTCCTGATGCTCGGCGCCGCCCGCGACCGGCTGCTGACCATCGACGAACTGGCCGACTCCCTCGACGTACCGCGCCACCACCTCGCCAAGGTGGTCCAGCGGCTACAGCACCTGGATCTGCTGGAGACCGTGCGCGGCCGCAGCGGCGGGGTCCGGCTCGCCGCCGCGGCCCGCTCGGCGTCGGTCGGTCGCATCGTGCGCGACCTGGAAGGTGAGACGGAGGTCGTCGACTGTGACGGCTGTCCGCTCAACTCCGGGTGCCGGCTGCGCCGGGCGCTGCGTACCGCGCAGGAGGCGTTCTACGTCAGCCTCGACCCGATCACGGTCGGGGATCTCACCGGGCCACCGACCGAGCAGATCCTGCTCGCGCTCGGCCGGGCCTGAATCCCACTGGGAGGATCCATGCTCTCCGCTGCCAGCGCCCCGATCGTCGAGGCGACGCTGCCGATCGTCGGCGCGCACCTCGGCGCGATCTCCGGCGTCTTCTACGACACCATGCTGGCCGAGAACCCCGAGCTGCGGAATCTGTTCAGCCGCAGCGCGCAGGCCACCGGCGAGCAGAAGAACGCGCTGGCCGGCGCGGTCGCGGCCTACGCGGCCCACCTGACCGGCGCCGGCCCGGACCCGCGGATGTTCGACCACCTGGTCGAACGGATCGCCCAGCGGCACTGCGCGCTCGGGATCCGGGCCGAGCAGTACACGCTGGTCGGCCGGTACCTGCTCGGCGCGGTGGGCACCGTGCTGGGGAACGCGGTCACGCCGGAGATCGCCGCGGCCTGGGACGAGGTCTACTGGCTGTTCGCGACCCGGCTGATCGGCCGCGAGGCGCGTCTCTACGCCCGGGCCGACGTCGACGCCGGGGCGCCGTGGCAGGAGCACACGGTCGTCACGAAGGTCACCGAGGCCCACGACACCGTGTCGTTCGTGCTCGCGCCCGCCGACGGCGCACCGGCACCGGCGTTCCGCCCCGGCCAGTACGTCACGGTCGCGGCCGACCTGCCCGACGGCACCCGTCAGCTGCGCCAGTATTCGCTCTCCCAGGCGCCCGGGCACACGCTGCGCATCACGGTCCGCCACGTCCCCGGCGGCGCGGTCTCCGGTTACCTGCACGAGCACGTGTCGGCCGGGGACACCCTGCGGCTGAGCCGCCCGTTCGGCGACCTCGTCCTGCGCGACGACGACTCGCCGCTGGTGCTCGTCAGCGCGGGCGTCGGCATCACACCGATGGCCTCGATGCTCGACCACGTGGCCCGCAGCCGGCCCACCCGCGAGGTCGTCGCGGTGCACGCCGACCGCAGCCCCGACCGGCACGCGCTGCGCGCCGAGCTGGCCGCCTCCGGGGCCCGTCTGCGCTCGTTCCGCAGCCTGACCTGGTACGAGGAGTCCGGTGTCCCGGGCTCGCGGACCGGTCTGGTCGATCCCGACGCGATCCCGGTGCCCGACGACGCCGACGTGTACCTCTGCGGGCCGGTGCCGTTCATGGCGGCGGTGCGGGCCGGGCTGCGCGGGCGCGGCGTGTCCGAGGACCGGATCCGCTACGAGGTGTTCGGCTCCGAGCAGTGGAACACCACACCGCGCGCGGTGCCGGCCTGAGCCGGGCGGGTCGGCGCGCGGGGCGGTCCCCCTCCGGCCGCCCCGCGCGGGTCCTTCTCAGGCCACCAGCGCGGCGAGCCGGGGCGCCGCCACGGCGCGGGCGGACAGTTCGTCGCGCAGTTCACGCAGCTCGGTGACGATGCGGGTGCTCGCGACCCGGTCCACCGCGAGGCCGAGCGCGGTCTCGCCGAGCCGCACCGCGCGCTCGGCGTCACCGGCGGCCAGCGCCACCCGCGCGAGGCGCACGGTGTAGAGCGACAGGTTGCGGGTCATGCCGTCGCGCTGTTCGCCGCAGGCCCGGCCGAGCAGCGCCGACGCCCGGGCCAGCCGGCCGAGGTCGTTCTCGCACATGCCCTCGTTGCCGGCCAGTTCGGCGTCGTCGAGGAAGCGCGTCCACTCCGGAGCGGACTCGGCGGTGTCCCCCCGGGCCTCGAACGCCGTCCACGCGCGGTCCATCGCCGCGCGCATCCCGGCCGGGTCGCCCAGCTTGGCGTACGCCCGGGCCTGACGCATCGCGGCGACGGCCGCGAGCAGCGGGTGCGGACGACGGCGGAGCAGGCGCTCGGCCGCCTGGGCCAGGACCAGCGCGTCCCGCGGCCGGTCGGTGGCCACGCACTGCATGCTCATGCTGACCAGCGCGTGGAACTCCAGCCACGGGTCGTCGGCGATGCGCGAGAGGGTCAGCGCCTCGGTGTAGGACCGGCGGGCCTGCGCGTGGCGGGCGGCGTCGAAGGCCAGCCAGCCGGCGCACATGCCCAGCTCGCCGGTGGCGGCGTGCAGGCGGCGCCCGACCCGGTCGGTGTACGTGCCGAAGCGCAGCAGCTGGTGGGCCTGGCGCACGTGGTCCTCGGCGCGGTGCCAGAGCGCGTCGCCGCCGATGTCGTAGTCCAGGTCGTAGAGCTCGCCGGCGAGCGCGGCGATGCGCCGCACCTGTGCGTTCCCGACCCGGGCCATGCCCCGATGGTGGCCTCCGGCCGGGGTGCGCATCCAGGGCCGGGGAACAGGCGCACCACCGGAGCGGCGCGCTCATCGGCCGGGACGCCGCCCGGACGGCTATCCGAACCGAACAACCAGCGACTCCCTGGTCGCTCGGGACCAGGCCGGGTGGTAGCCGGGGTCGCGGGCCTCGATCGTGGTCACCGCACGCGCCAGCCGCGCACGCACCCGGGCCGAGTCGGGCACCCCGGCCCGGACGACGCCGTCGACGAGGCGGCGCGCCTCGTCCAGCTCGCCCCGCTCGGCGAGCAGGCCGGCCAGCAGCGCCTGGTACAGCGTGGCGTTGCGGCGCTGCCCGGCGGGCACGGCGGCGACCGCCTCGCGGGCCGCCCGCTCGGCGCCCGGCCGGTCCCCCAGCGCGGCGAGCGCCTTGGCCCGGTGGCAGGCCAGGTCGGCCGGGCCCCAGAACCGCAGCCAGCTCTCCTCGGCCTGTCCGCGGGCGGCGGCGAGCGCGCTCTCGGCCGCGCGCAACGACACCCGGGTGCCCTCGCCGTCGCGGCGGTGGCCGTGTCCGAGCGCCGCCCGGGCGGCCAGCAGCGAGGCCAGGTGCGCGGGGGCGTCCGGGCACACCGCGCGCGCGGTCCGGACGTGACGCACGGCGGCCACCCCGTCGCCGGTGTCGGCGGCGGCCAGCGCCATCGACGCCCGGGCCCTGGCGGCGTTCGGACGGTCGCGGTGGCGCGCGGCCAGCACGAGCGCGAGGTCCCACCGGCGCAGCGCGAGGCCGGGCAGACCGGCGTCGAACGCGGTCCAGGCGGCGTTCTCGGCCGCGGCGCCGGCGAGCCGCCCGAACCACGGGTCGGCGTCCGCGCGGTCGCGCAGCGCGGCGGCCAGTTCCCGGCTGGTGCCGACCAGCCCGGCCGAGCCGTGCCGCTCGTCGACCGCCTCGAGACGTTCCACCCGTGCCCGCAGCGCCGGCGTGGGGCCGCTCGCGGGGCTCAGCGGCAGCACCGGCGAGGTGGCGAGACCGGCCAGTGCCAGCAGGAATTGTGCGCGCAGCATCCGATGTCACTCCCGTCGGCGTGCGCCCCCGGTCGGGATACGTAACCCGCCTTCACTGTAATGGCCCGCGGGCTAGGAGGCCTGTCGTGCGCTCATCGCCTGACTCATGATGCATCGGAACTGGCTTTCGAAGCGGTCCGACACGGCGCGGCGCAACCGTCCGGACAGGTCGGCACGCAGATCGGCCAGCTCCTCGACCACCCGCGCGCTGAGCACCGACGCGTCGCACATCAGCGTCGCCGCGTCGGCGCCGGCCTCCTCGGCGTCGGCCAGGTCCCCGCACGCCAGGTGGGCGGCGCCGACCCGCACCGCGTACAGGGCGCGGTTGCGGTCGCTGGCCCGCACGCCCCGCGACGCCCGGCGCAGCAGCGGGCGGGCGGCGTCGGCGCGGCCGAGGTCGAGCAGGCACGTGCCCTCCATCCCGTCGAGCTCGCTCTCGTCGAGGTGCGCGAGCCACTCCGGGGACGGCCCGTGGTCGGCGTGCCGTCGCCCCACCGCGGTCCGGGCGCGGTCGAGCGCCAGCCGGCTCCGGCGTTCCTCGCCGAGCATCGCGTGGGCGCGCGCCTCCCGCAGCGCGATCAGCGCGGTGCGGTCGGCGAACGCGCCGGGGTCGGCCCGGCGGGCCGCGGCCGCCGTGCCCAGACCGAGCTGCGGGCTGTGCCGGGTGGTCTCCAGGTAGCTCAGGTCGGTCAGCGCGTGCGCCTCCAGCGGCGCCGAGCCCAGCGTGCGCGCGGTCGTCAGCGCCTCGGTGAACCAGTGCGCCGCGGTCTCCAGGCGCCGGGCGTCGAACGCGGTCCAGCCCGCGCACATGCTCAGGTCCCCGCCGGCCAGGCGCAGCGCCGTCTCCACCGGGCGCGGCAGGTCCTCCTCGGCCAGCCGCCGGTCGAGCACCGCGAGCAGCACCTCGGCCTCCCGGTAGGCGACGTCGCCGCCGACGTCGTAGTCCAGCCGGTAGAGCCGGGCGATAGACCGGCGCACGCCCTCGACCAGCTCGTCCGGCGGCAGCGTCGCCAGCAGCCGGGCGTCGGGCGGCTCGGCCGGGAGCCCGGACGGCTCCGCCGGCGGTTCGGCCGCCTCCCCGTGGCGCAACACCAGGCCGGCCGGGATCCGCAGGCCGCTCACGAACTGCGCCAGCAGCGCGGAGGTCGGGGCGAGGCGTCCGTTCTCCAGCCGCGAGATCGTGCCCTGGGAGACCCCGACCAGGTGGGCCAGCGCGCGCTGGGTCGTCACGGTCGTGCGCGAGCGGTAGAGCCGGGACACCGCGCCGAGGTCGCGCGTGGCCAGTGCCTCGCGCATCGGCGGGGCCCACCAGAACACGAACGGCTGCGACACGGCCACCGGCGCGACCACGGCGGCCCGCGCGGGGACGGGCGGCTCGTCGCCGGGGATCCGGTCCCACAGCGCCAGCCAGGCCGCCCGGTCGACGTCGTCGAGGAACGTGTCGGAGAGCAGGTCGACCAGCAGGTCGCGGCGGAACGGGCGGCGGCCGGTCAGCGCCTGGCTCAGCGTGCTCACCGGGTACCCCAGGCGCGCCGCCCGCGCGCGCAGCGTCACGCCCTCCAGCTCGACGAGCGCGCGCAGGTGCCGGGCGAAGGCGGCCCGGCGGGCGTCGGCGCCGGGCCGGGTGCGCAGGAGCTGGCGGACCGTGATCAGCAGGCGGCGCGCCTCCACGTCGACCGGCGCCGGGAGCATGCCCGCGCGGGCCCGCTCCCAGCGCGAGCGCCACAGCGGCAGGTCCTTCGGCGGCGCGCCGCACGCCCGGACGAACGCCGCGGTGACCTCCCAGGTGGGCAGCTGGTGACCGGCGGCGGCCTCGGAGAGCCGGGAGGGCGCGTAGTGGGCCCGCGCGGCGATCGTCCGGTAGGTCGGTGACCCGGCACCGGTCCGCAGCCGGCGCAACGCCTGCGCGAAGCCGGCCAGCGCACGGTTCCCGGGTGGAATCGGATTCTCCGGTCGGGGCACGGCCTCACCCACTGCAAACAGACACGAGGACTCCCACCTTGTGGTCCGGGCGAGCTATTGATGATGGCGCCTCCGGTCATTCTCGGAAACCACTCCCGGCGATCGCCACTCCGCGTCGGTGCGCGGCACGGTCGGCCGCAAATGCGGCGCGTCGAACAATCGACGTTCGGCCGGTGGGTTGCCGCTGGTCGGCCCCGCGACCCCGGCGGAGGGGACGGATGCGCAGGTGGGATGGGCACCGTCCGGTGGTCACGGGGTGATGCGCTCCGCATCAGCGCGCCGTGCTGCCATCCAGATCAACCCCGGTCGGACGTCGCGCGGCCGGTCCGGGAATGCGGAGCACAAGAATGCGCACGAGCTTCGGCGGTGTAATGCGAAACGCTATTCGGATTCGACGATTCGACGCATGTCATCGGGGTATCAGAGCCATTCGTCCGGCTCCTCATCGGACCGTCGCGATCGACCGCGGGAAACAGCTGGAGGCATTATTTGGACAAATACCCGCGAACCCCGGGCCGCCCGTGATCCACTGCACGCGGCCCCCGTGCACCACCGCCAGCGGCGACCGATGAGGAGGCGACCATGACCAGCACCGACACGATCAACCATCCACATCGTCCGGACCGGGACGACCACCATGGACACAACGGCCGCGAGCGCCCGTCCGCGCCGCCCGACCCCGACGAACCGCCGAGCCCCCGGCCGTCCGTGCCCGAGAAGACGCCCGATCCGGCCACCGAGGGCCGCTAGTGAAGCTCGGACTCGCGCTCGACCTCGGCTCGGCGGCTCCGGTCGCCGACCAAGTCGGCGACGCGCTCCCGGTCCTGCGCACCGCGGAGGACACCGGCGTCGACGCGGTGTGGATCGGCGAGAGCTACCACCGCCGCCCGGAACCGTTCCACCTGCCGGCCGCCCTGCTCGTGCTCGCGCACCTGGCTGCGCGGACGACCCTGCGGCTCGGCACCGGCGTGCTGCTGCTCCGCGCGTACGACCCGCTGCGCCTGGCGTACGAGACCGCGCTGCTCGACCAGCTCTCCGGCGGCCGGCTGACCGTCGGTGTCGGCCTGGGCCCGGCCGAGCTGCGCACGCGGTTCGGCACCGGCACTCCCCCCGACGCCGCGCTCGAGGCCCTGCGGAAGGCCTGGCGCGAGGTGGCGCCCGCCCCGGTGAGCGGGCCCCGGCTGCTCGTCGGCGGCGGGGCCGAGGCGGCGGTGCGGCGCGCGGCCACCCTCGGCGACGGGTACTACGCCGCCACCAACTACACCGACCGGCTGCTGGCGCGGCAGGCGTCGGCGTACCGGGAGCTGGTGCCCGGCGGGGAGGTCGTCGCCAACCGGCTGTGCCTGGTGCACCCGGACGGGCAGCGCGCACGGGAGCTCGCGGAACGGTACTTCGCCCCGGTCGCCGGCTACTACACGTCCCGGGGGCTGTGGGAGTCCGTCCCGGGTGATCCGCCCGCCCCCGCGACGCTCGTCGGCACCCCCGCCGACGTGGGGGCGGCGGTGCGCCGTTACGCCGAGGACGGCGTCACCACGGTGAACCTGCGGGTCAAACCGTTCGGCACCCCGCCGGACGTCGCCCGCCGCACGCTGGAGCTGGTCACCGCCGCCATTCGCTGACCAGCTCGTCGGCGCTCGTCAGCACCGCGACGTTGAGCGCGAGCTGGGCCAGGGCGGCCTCGTTCGTCGCGACGTCGTACGCGGCGACCGCGTCGGTGGGGACGAGCACCGGCCAGCCGAGCTGGAAGGCGTCGGTCGCGGTGGCGGCGACGCAGCAGTCGCTGGTGAGCCCGGCCACGGCCGTCCACCCGACCCCGGCGTGGCGCAGTGCCTCGGCCAGCCCGGTGCCCAGGAAGCCGCTGTAGCCCCGCTTGACCACCCGCGTCTCGTGCTCCGCCGGGGCCAGCCGGTACCAGTCCGCGCCGGGGGTGCCCCGGACGCAGGGTTCGTCCGGCCCGTAGGGCGCGTCCGGGTCACCGGTGCGCAACCACTGGCTGGCGCGCCAGGGTGTGCCCGGGTCGGTGCCGAGCCCGACCCAGACCACCGGGACGTCGGCCGCGCGCGCCGCGTCGACCAGCCGGCCGGTGGTCGTCACCGCCGACGCGACCGCGGCGGACGCCTCCGGGCGCAGGTGGTAGCCGGCCAGGTACGCCGGGTCGGCGAACGAGCGCTGGACGTCGACGACGAGCAACGCCGGCCGCCCGTTCCGCAGCGCCGCCAGTTGCCGTTCGCGCAGGGTCACGTGCCGACCGTGCCATGCGCCGCAGCGAAGGGACAGTGCGCCGCGTCGAAAGATCCGCGCCGCCCGCACCGGAAGAGTGGGCCGGGCCAGCACGACCGACGAAAGGAAACCCGTGAGCGAGAAGGTTCTGTCCGGCAAAGTGGCGATCGTGACCGGTGGCAGCCGGGGCATCGGCGCCGCCACCGCCCGGCGGCTGGCGCGTCTGGGCGCGGACGTCGCCATCACCTACGTCGCGCAGGCCGAGAAGGCCAAGGCGGTCCTCGACGACCTGCGCGCGGAAGCTGTGCGCGCCGAGGCGTTCCAGGCCGACCAGGCCGACCGGGCCGAGGCGACGGCCATGGTCGACGCGGTGGCCCAGGTGTTCGGCCGGATCGACATCCTGGTCAACAGCGCCGGGGTGTTCCGCCCCGGTGAGCTCTCCGGCGACGAGCGGGACGCGCAGGCCGCGGTGAACCTGACCGGCCTGGCCGACACGACCTACCAGGCCCTGCGGTACCTGGGCGACGGCGGCCGCGTCATCAGCCTGTCCTCGGGCCTCGCCACCCGCGCCGGGACGCCCGGCGTGGCGGACTACGCGGCCACCAAGGCCGCCGTCGGCGCGTACACCCGGGCCTGGGCCAACGACGTCGCGCCGCGGCGGATCACGGTCAACGTCATCGAGTGCGGCCTGGTCGACACCGACATGGCGGTGCCGGCCGACTCCGAGCTGGGGCGCGTGTTCGTGCAGATGATCCCGCTGCGCCGGTACGCCAGCGCGGACGAGATCGGCGCCGCGGTCGCGTTCCTCGCCGGGCCCGACGCCGACTACATCACCGGCACCACGCTGCGCGTCGACGGCGGCGCGCTCGCCTGACGGGCCTCCCGGGGCGTCCGGCCGAACTCGCGCCGGTACGCGGTGGCGAACGACGAGTGGCTGGCGAACCCGCAGGCGTAGGCGATCTGCGCGATCGACCGGTGGTGCCAGTCCGGGCTGGTCAGCCGGGTGTGCGCGGCGCGCAGCCGTTCGGTGCGGATGAGGTCGCGCGACGTGGTGCCGGCCGCCTGCAGAACGTCCTGGATGTAGCGGGTCGACCAGCCGAGCGCGCGGGCGATGCCCGCCACCGTGAGGTCGGGGTCGGCGGCGTGACGCCGGACGTAGCGCCGCACCTGCGCCTCGACCTCGTCGCGCTGCGCCGGGGGTGCCGCGTCCACGGCGCCCTCGGCGGCCAGCCCGACCAGGTCGAGCAGCTGATCGCAGGCGACGTCGAACGCCGCGCCGGTCAGCTGCTCGCGTTCCTCCTGCAGGGTGACGACCATGCCCCGGATCAACCGGCCCAGCCCGGCGGTGCCGTCGAACGCCAGCGACCCGCGGGTCGCGGTGCGCCGGTGGACGGCTTCGGTGGGCATCAGCAGGGCGATCGACACGAAGTCCTCGCCGTGGCTGAACGTGACCGGCTCGTCCACATCGCACAGCGCGAGCGTGCCCGGCCGGATCGTCCCGTCGCTGCCGGCCTGGCTCACCTGGGCGCTCCCGGCCACCGGGACCAGGAGCTCGGACACGCCGCGGGCGTCGGCCCGGATGTGCCTGCGCCCGCGGACGAACTCCTCGCGGACGTGGCCGCACAGCGCGACGCCGTAGGACCCCGACCGCTGCCACTCCAGCCGCCCGGCCCAGGGCCCGGCCTCGGTGAGCGTGACCCGGCTCGCCCCGTGCAGGTCGATGAACGCGTCCCGCCAGCTCCGCGCGTCCGGAGTGGAGTCCGGTTCGTTCCAGTGGTACATGCCGACAGGCTATGCGACCGGATCGAGCCCCCGACCGGCCCCGGGACCACCCCGGAACGCGCGGGCTAACGGGGGCGGCGGCAGTGGTAGACGAGGGCGGGGGGCAGGTTGGCCCAGACCGTCCGGCCCACCACGACCTCCTCGAACCGCGTGTCCAGGAGGCGGCGGAAACGCCGGGCCGGGCCCGACCAGCGCGCGTGCACGTACGCGAACGTGGTGAACGCGCCCTCGGGGCGCAGCGCGCCGGCGATCGCACCGAGGATCTCGGTCTGCCGCGCCGGCCGGAACGCCGCCCACGGCAGCCCGCTCACCACGACGTCGGCCCGCTTGATACCCAGGCCGCCGAGCACCTCGACCAGGTTCCGCGCGTCGGCTCCGACCACGTCGACGCCCGGGAAGCGCGCGGCCAGCAGACCGGTGAACTGCGTGTTCACCTCCAGGGCCACGTGCCGGCCGCGGCCGCCGAGCGCCGCCTGGATCGAGCGGGTGAACGCACCGGTGCCGGGCCCGAGCTCGACGACCACCGGCTCGCCCGACGCGGCCACGGGCGCGGTCACCCGCCGGGCCAGCGCTCCCCCGCTCGGCACCACCGAGGCGACACCGAACGGGTCGCGCACGAACTCCCGGACGAAGGGCATCGTGTCGCTGTCGCACTGCGCATGGAGCGTTGTCATGAGACCGAAGTGTGCGGGTGTTCCCGGTGGTGAACCAGGGACCGCCGATCCCCGGATCACCGGTCACAGGCGCGGGTCGGTCGGCTCGGACTCCAGCGCCAGCACCGCGAACACCGCCTCGTGCACCCGCCACAGCGGCTCGCCACGGGCCACCCGCTCGAGCGCCTCGACGCCGAGCGCGTACTCGCGCAGCGCCAGCGACTGTTTGCGCCCGAGCCCGCGCTCACGCAGCCGCGCGAGGTTCGCCGGTTCGGTGTAGTCGGGCCCGTAGATGATGCGCAGGTACTCGCGGCCGCGCACCTTGATGCCCGGCTGGACGCGACGGCCGACCGCCCCGTTGGCCAGCGGCTTCACCACCATCCCCTCGCCGCCGGCGCCGGTCAGCTCCTCCCACCACGCGACCCCGGCCGCGCTGGAGCCCGGGTCCTCCACGTCGACGACGAGCCGCCGGGTGCGCCGCACGAACGCCGGGTCGGCCGCGGCCAGCCGGCCGGCCACGTCCAGGTGCCAGCCGTGGTCGTGGTCGGCCCAGGTGCGGCCCTCCCCCTCGGCCGGGCCCGACGCCAGCAGCTGGAACGGCGCCACCTCGACGCCGGCCAGACCCGCCGTCGGCCACACGTACCGCCGGTAGGCGTCGCTGAACGCCTGGGCGTTGTGCACCCGGGCGGTGGCCCGCCCGAGCAGCTCGCCGACGTCGATGCCCCGGGCCGCCACGGCCGACAGCACGTCGACGGCGGCCGGGGTGGCGGCCCTGGCGGCGGCGCCGACCGCCGCGTACTGCCCGCGGAGCAGCTCGTCGGCCTTCGCCGACCAGGGCAGGATCTCCGCGTCGAACAGCAGCCAGTCGGCGTCGGCCCACAGCCCGGCGGACTCGGCCGCGTTGCGCAGGCGGGCCAGGAACTCCTCGGTCAGCGGCGCGGGGAAGAACGCCCGCCCGGTGCGGGTCCAGACCGCGCCGCTCGCGCCCGGCTCGGCGTCGAACCGGGTGTGGGCCACCTGGGTGTCCCGCGCGAGCAGCACCACCGCGCGGGAGCCCATGTGCTTCTCCTCGCAGATCACCGGCCCGGCGCCGGCCGAACGGTAGGCCGCGAACGCCGCCTCGGGGTGTTCCAGCAGGTCGCCGGTGGACGCGGTGGCGCAGGGCGCCATCGTCGGGGGCAGGTAGAGCAGCCAGCGCGGGTCGAGCGCGAAGCGGCTCATCACCTCGAGCGCGCCGGCGGCGTTCTCCTCCCGGACGGTGACCCGGCCGGCCAGCCGGGTCTCGACGCCGCGGCGCCCGGTGACGTCGGTGATCGCCAGCTCGTCGGGGCGGCGGGCCGCTTCCGGGAAGAGCGGGCGGACCGGCTCGTACCAGACGCGCTCGGCCGGGACGCTCACCAGCTCCTTCTCCGGGTAGCGCAGCGCGGTGAGGCTGCCGCCGAACACGCAGCCGGTGTCGAGGCAGAGCGTGTTGTTGATCCACTGCGGCTTCGGCACCGGGGTGTGCCCGTAGAGCACCATGGCCCGCCCCCGGTACTCCTCGGCCCAGGGGTAGCGGACCGGCAGCCCGTACTCGTCGGTCTCGCCGGTGGTGTCGCCGTAGAGCGCGAAGCCGCGGACCCGCCCCGACGCCCGGCCGTGGTACTCCTCCTTCAGCCCGGCGTGCGCGACGACCAGCTTGCCGTCGTCGAGAACCAGGTGCGAGACGAGCCCGTAGCAGAACTCCTCGACCGCCGCGACGAACTCCGGCGGCTCCCCGGCCAGCTGCTCCAGCGTCTCGGCCAGCCCGTGGGTGCGCTGCACGTCGCGGCCGCGGAGGGCCTTGACCAGCTTGTTCTCGTGGTTGCCGGGGACGCAGCGGGCGTGGCCGGCCGCGACCATGCCCATCGCCAGCCGCAGGACGCCCGGCGCGTCGGGGCCGCGGTCGACCAGGTCGCCGACGAAGACGGCCCGGCGCCCGGCGGGGTGCACGGCGTCGACCGGGCGGCCCTCGTCGTCGCGGACCAGCGTGTAGTCCAGGCGGGTCAGCAGCGTCTCGAGCTCGCGGCGGCACCCGTGGACGTCGCCGATGACGTCGAACGGGCCGTGGTCGTCGCGGAAGTCGTTGAGCAGCCGTTCCCGGACGATCACCGCGTCGGCGATCTCGGCCTCGTCGCGGAGCACGTGGACGGTGCGGAAACCCTCCCGGCGCAGCGACCGCAGCGAGCGGCGCAGCTGCTCGCGCTGGCGGCGGATGACCGGCGCGCCGAAATCGCGGTCGGTGCGGCCGGCGTTGCGGGCCAGGCACACCTTCTCGGGCACGTCGAGGACGATCGCGACCGGCAGGACGTCGTGCGCGCGGGCCAGCTCGACGAGCGACTTCCGGGCCTGGGCCTGGGTGTTGGTGGCGTCCACGACGGTCAGCCGGCCACCGGCCAGGCGCACCCCGGCGATGTGGTGCAGGACGTCGAACGCGGCTGCGGTGGCGCTCTGGTCGTTCTCGTCGTCGGCGACCAGGCCGCGGCAGAAGTCGCTGGAGATCACCTCGAACCGTCCGAAGTGGGCGCGCGCGAACGTCGACTTGCCCGATCCGCTGGCCCCGACCAGGCACACCAGCGACAGCTCGGGAACGGTGAGCGTGCTCATCGGGCCTCCTCGCGCCGGAAGACCGCCAGCTGGGTGGGCGGACCGAGCTCGGGGTCGTCGTCGCCGACCGGGGCGTGGCGCACGGTGTACCCGTGCTCGCCCGCGACCGCGCCGGCCCAGGCCGCGAACTCGGCCCTGGTCCACTCGAACCGGTGGTCGGGGTGGCGGAACGCACCGGCGCGCAGGCCGGCGTAGCGCACGTTGTACTCGGCGTTGGGCGTGGTGACGAGCACGGTCCGCGGCCGGGCGGCGCCGAACAGCGTGCGGGCGAGCGCGGGCAGCCGCGGCGGATCGAGGTGCTCGATCACCTCCATCAGGACCACGGCGTCGTAGTCGCGCAGCCGGTCGTCGCGGTAGGTGAGCGAGGACTGGATCAGCTCGATCCGCGCCCGGACGTGGTCGGACATCCGGTCGAAGTTCAGGCGGCGGGCGGCGGTCTCCAACGCACGGGCCGAGACGTCGACGCCGAGGACACGGGCGAACCGCGGGTCGTTGAGCAGCGCGCGCAGCAGGGCGCCCTCGCCGCAGCCGACGTCGGCGACGCTCGACGCGCCCTCGGCGGCCAGCGCCGCGACGACCGCGTCGATGCGGCGGCGGGCCAGCGGGCGCGGCTCGGCGGCGACCGCGTTGTCGAGCGTCTCCGGCTCGGTGTCGTCGATCTCGGCCAGCCGGCCCACCGCGGAGAGCACCAGGTCGCGCCGGTGACGCAGGTACCGCCGGGTGATCAGGTCGCGCTCGGGGTGGGTGGCCAGCCAGCGCCCACCGGCACGCAGCAGCTTGTCGACCTCCTCCTCGCTGACCCAGTAGTGCTTGCTGTCGTCGAGCACCGGGAGCAGGACGTAGAGCTGGGTGAGCGCGTCGGCCAGCCGGACCTCGCCGGTGAGCTCCAGCGCGACGTAGCGCGAACGACCCCAGGAGGGCACCTGCGGGTCGAGCGCGATCGGCGTGGCGCGCACGCTCCAGCCCAGCGGCGCGAACAGCCGCTCGAGCAGCTCGGGGCCGCCCTGGCTGGGCACCGCGGGCAGCCGGATCTCCAGCGGCAGCGGACGCTCGGCGAGGTCGGGACGGGCGTCGCACCGGCCGTTGAGCGCGGTGCGGAACACCTTGCCCAGCGCGACCGCGAGCATCGACGAGGCCACGTACGGCCGGTCGTTGACGTACTGGCTCAGCGACGCCTGCCCCGCACCGCGCACCAGCGCCACCGGATCGACCTCGACCAGGAGCGCGACCGTGCTGCGCTCGGGCGTCGCCTCCGGCCACACCACGTGGGCGGCGCCGGCGGCGACGTCGAAGCGCAACGCCTTGTCGGGATGCTTGTGCAGCAGGTACCCGAGGTCGGTCGCGGGCCGGTGGGTGGTGGACAGCGTCATCAGCACCGCGACAGTGTCGCGTGCCCCACCGACAATCGCGCCCCAATTACGCGCCGGCCAGCGCGTCGAGCTCCGGCGGCACGGCTCGGACCCTAGCCTCCGGTCAGCTGGTCGCGGCGGCGCGTCAGGTAGGCGATCTCGGCGGCGTTGGTGGCCAGCGCGATCGCCCGGTCGTACGCCTCGCGCGCCGGCGCGCTGCGCCCCAGCCGGCGCAGCAGTTCGGCCCGGGTGGCGTGGAACGTGTGGTAGCCCTCCAGCGGCAGCCCGTCCACCGCGGCCAGCGCGACCTGCGGGCCGTCGACCTCGGCGACCGCGATCGCCCGGTTGAGCCGGACGACCGGCGAGGGATCCAGCCGGGCCAGCTGGTCGTAGAGCGCGACGATCTGCGGCCAGGCGGTGTCCCGGACGTCGGGCGCGTCGGTGTGGACGGCGTTGATCGCGGCCAGCAGCTGGTAGCGCCCCGGCGCCTCACCGGTGGCCAGCCGGGCCCGGACCAGCGCGTGCCCCTCGGCGACGAGCCCGCGGTCCCAGGCGCCGCGGTCCTGCTCGCCGAGCGCGACCAGCTCGCCGCCCGCCGAGACCCGCGCGGCCCGGCGGGCCTGCGTCAGCAGCATCAGCGCCAGCAGCCCGGCGACCTCGCCGTCGGCGGGGAGCAGGGCGTGGACCAGCCGGGTCAGCCGGACCGCCTCGTCGGTCAGGTCGTCGCGCAGCGGTGCGTGGTCCGGCGCCGAGGTCAGGTACCCCTCGTTGAAGATCAGGTAGAGGACGGCGAGGACGCCGGTGACGCGGGCCGGGAGGTCCTCGCGCAGCGGCACCCCGTACGGGATCCGCGCCGCCCGGATCTTCGCCTTCGCGCGGGTGATCCGGCGGGCCATCGCGGATTCCTCGACCAGGAAACCGCGGGCGATCTCGGCCACGGTCAGCCCGCCGACCAGGCGCAGGGTCAGTGCGATGCGTGCCTCCGTGGCCAGCGCCGGGTGGCAGCAGGTGAAGACGAGCCGGAGCCGGTCGTCGTCGATCGCGCCGAGCGGCTCGGGGGTGTCGGTCAGCATCAGCGCCTCCCGGTGCTTCTCGTCGCGTCGGACCTCGCGCCGCAGCCGGTCGACGGCTTGGCGGTAGGCGGTGGTGGTGAGCCAGGCGCCGGGGTTGGCCGGGACGCCCTCGTCCGGCCAGCGTTCGACCGCGGTCGCGAACGCCTCCGCCGCCATCTCCTCGGCGACGTCGAGGTCACCGAGGCGACGGGCCAGCCCGGCGACCACCCGGGCCCACTCCTCCCGGTGGACCCGGGTGATGGTGCCGGCGATGCCGGTCGTGCCGCCCGCGCCGGTCATTCGCCGCGCTTCGGTCATTCGCCGTGCGTCGGTCGGAGCTCGATCCGGCGGTTGCACGCCTTCGACGCCTCGGTGGCCAGCCGCAGCGCGACGTCGAGGTGCGGTGCGGTGATGATCCACAGGCCCACGACGTACTCCTTCGACTCCACGTACGGCCCGTCGGTGAGCACGGGCCCGTCGCCGCGGTTGTCGACGACGGTGGCCGTGTCGGGCCCGCCCAGGCCGTTGGCGAAGACCCAGTGGCCGCCGGCCCGGAGCTCCGCGTTGAAGACGTCGATCGCGGCCTGCTCCTCCGGGGTGCCGGGGTGGGTGCCGTCGTCGAGCACGGACATCAGGTACTGCGCCATCCGGATCATCTCCCGAGGTCGTGGGTGCTGTCGGTGCTGCTACGAACGGCGCCGGCCCGATCGGACGACCGCTACCGCCATTGACGACTGGCACGAACTGCCCTCAAGTCAACCGCGGAACTCCCGATCTACTCCTCGAGCCAGGCTCTCGGCCACCCGACAGAGCCCACCGTAGAAGCGAGAGCTCGAGGACCCGCGATGAAATACCGCCTGGTGACGCGCAGCGACTTCGACGGACTGGTGTGCGCGGTCCTCCTCCGGCACCTGGACCTGATCGACGAGATCGTGTTCGTCCACCCCAAGCCGGTGCAGGACGGGCTGCTCGAGATCACCGAACGCGACATCCTCACGAACCTGCCCTACTCGCCCGACGCGCACCTGGTCTTCGACCACCACCGCTCGGAGACGCTGCGTGTCGGCGCGAACGCGGCCAACCACGTCATCCGGCCGGACGCCCCGTCGGCGGCGCGCGTGGTCTACGACTACTACGGCGGCCGGAAGGCGTTCCCGAAGGTCTCCGACGACATGATGGAGGCCGTCGACGCGGGCGACTCCGGCGCCTACGACCTCGAGGACATCTTCTACCCTGAGGGCTGGACGCTGCTGAACTTCCTGATGGACAGCCGCACCGGTCTCGGACGCTTCCGGCACTTCAAGATCTCGAACTACCAGCTGATGATGAAGCTGATCGGGCTGTGCGCGGAGAGCCCGACGGTCGACGACATCCTCGCCCAGCCCGACGTCGCCGAGCGCGTCGACGTCTACCGCAAGCAGGCGAACGCGTTCACCGAGCAGCTGCGCCGCCTCGGCCACCTGCACGGCGACGTGGTGGTGGTCGACTTCCGGCGCGAGCAGGTCATCCACGCCGGCAACCGGTTCATGGTCTACGCGCTGTTCCCGCAGGCGCGGGTGTCGATCCACGTGCTGCCCGGCCGCGGCGGGACGAACACGGTGCTGGCGGTCGGCAAGTCGATCCTCGACCGCACCTCGCCCACCGACATCGGCGCGGTGATGCTGCGCCACGGCGGCGGCGGTCACCGGGCGGCCGGGAGCTGCCAGGTGGAGAACGAGCGCGCCGACGCGCTGCTGGAGCAGGTCATCACCGAAGTCGCGGCGAACCGGGAGCACGCACTGTCTACATGATGTAGACAGATGGGGTGACCGACTTCCAGTCCGCGTACGACGCGGTGCTGTCCCAGTGGCCGGCCGGAACCGAAGCCCTCGACCGGCCGACGCCGGTGGGCCGCACGCGTGTGCACGTGGCCGGCCGCGGCCGGCCCCTCGTCCTGCTGCACGGCGGCGGCGCCACCTCGACGGCCTGGTTCGCGCTGGCGTCCGCGCTGGCCGGCGAGTTCCGGGTGTCCGCGCCCGACCTCGTCGGCGACGCCGGGCGCAGCGAGCGCACCGCGCTGCGCACCCCGGCCGACCTGCACGCCTGGCTCGACGCCGTGCTCGACGGACTCGACCGCCCGATCCTCGGCGGCCACTCCTACGGCGGCTGGATCGCGCTGACATACGCGCTGGCCCACCCGGACCGGGTCGACCGGCTGGTGCTGCTCGAACCGTCGTCCTGCTTCGCCCCGATGGCGCCGGGCTATCTGCTGCGCGGGCTCCCGGTGCTGCTCGGCAACACACCGCGCCGGCAGCAGCGGCTGTTCGACTGGGAGACCGGCGGCCGCGCCGTCGACCCGGCCTGGATGGCGCTGATGCGCGCCTCGACCACCGAGCGCTGGCACCGCCCGGTGCTCCCCCGGCGTCCCCGGCCGGAGCAGTTGCGTGTCTTCGACCGCCCCACGCTCGTCGTCACCGGTGGCCGCAGCCGCTCGCAGGACCCGGTACGGGTGGCGCGCACGGCCACCGCGCTCCTGCCCGACGTCACGGTGCGCACGCTGGCGCGGGCCAGCCACCAGACGATCCCCACCGAGGACGCCGACGAGCTCGCCGGTCACATCCGCGCGTTCACCGGCTGAACCGGGCGGGCCGGATCAGCACCTCGCTGCCGACCGGGACGAACCCCACCGCGAGGAACGACCGGAGCGACCGCGCGTTGCCCGGCGACACCCCGGCGAACACGGCCTCGTCGCGCGGCACCAGCGACAGCGCCTCCCGGATCAGCGACCGGCCGTTGCCGCGGCCGCGCGCGGTCTGGTGGTGCAGCTCGATCGACATCTCCAGACGCCCGGCGATACCCTCGGCCAGCGTCACCAGCCCCCGCTCGTCGCCGTAGACGCGCACGTTGGACCGGCGTTCCCGGGCGAACGCGACCCGTGGGTGGTCGTCGGCGTCGGTGAGCTTCGGGAGCGCCGCCGCGCCGCCCCGGCCCCGGGCCACGACCGTGACGTCCAGGTCACCGACGTCGCCCGCGGGGCCGGCCAGGAACCGCAGGAAGTCCGGGGACATCGAGCGGCCGAACCCGTCCGGTTTCTCGGCCGCGACCTGCGCCGCGCTCAACGCGGTGGCGACCACCGCGTGCCCGGTGAACGCGACCGCGCACTCCCGGCCACCGTCCAGCGCCGGCACGGTGGTCACCGTCCCGTCGTCATCCGGGAAGCGGCCGTCCGCGGCGTCCAGGAAGTACCGGAGGAGCGGATGTGGGTGAGTCATACCGAAAAGGATGCGCCATCCGCGCGCCCGGCGGGTGCCCGGTGACCCGCTTGTAGGCCGCGCTGAACGCGCTCTCCGACGCGTACCCCCACCGGCCGGCGACCGACGCGACGGTCCGCCCGGCGGCCAGCTCGGCGTCCGCACCGGCGATCCGCCGGCGCAGCAGGTACCGCATCGGCGGCATCCCGACCAGCGCGGTGAAGCGGGTCGCGAAGACCGTGCGGGAGAGCCGGGCGACCGCGGCCAGGCGCGCGACCGTCCACGGCTCGGCCGGCCGCTCGTGCAGCGCCAGCAGCGCGGCGCCGACGCCGGGCTCGCGCAGGGCGTCGGCGAGCGCGCTGGACCGGAACACCTGCAGGTAGAGGGCGTGGCTCAGGTGCCGGCGCAGCGCCTCACCGGCGCGGCCGTCCGCGGTGGCCTCGGCCGCGAGCAACGACAGCGTGGCCGCGACCCCGCCGCGCAGCTTCCGCGCCGGCGGCTGCCCGTCGAGCAGCAGGCGCGCACCGCCGGCGTCGGCGAAGCGCAGCGCGCTGCCGACCATCCGCACCGTGACCGGCCCGGTGCCGGCCTCGTAGCGGGCCGGTCCCCGCGCGGCCGCGGCACCGTCGCCGGGACGCACCGCCGGGTCGCTCGCGGTGACGTAGTCGACGCCGCTGAGCAGGTACGCCTCGCCCGCGCGGAGCAGCACCGGCTCGGCCGGGCCGGGGCGCACCCAGCACGCGCCCTCCTCGACCGCGACGACCTTCACCTGGCCCGACCGGCCGAATCGCAGCGCCCAGTCCCCGCCGCCGGTGAACGTCGACAGGCGGGCCGGGCGCGCACCGGCCATCGCCAGCGCGTCGGGCAGGACGTCGGCCGAACGATCGCGCACACCATCCGAACGTTCGCTCATTGTCGCTCCACGTCCCCATTCCTACCGTCGAGGCATGGGAACAACCAGCAGAGTCGTGGTCATCACCGGGGCGAGCAGCGGGATCGGGGAGGCGACGGCGCGCCTGCTCGCGTCGCGGGGCGCGCACCTGGTGCTGGGTGCGCGCCGGTCCGACCGGCTCGAGGCGCTCGCCTCCTCGCTTCCGGACGCCGTCCACGCCGCGACCGACGTCCGCCGCCGCGACGACGTCGCCGCCCTGGTCGACCTGGCGCTCACCCGCTTCGGCCGCCTCGACGCGTTCGTCGGCAACGCCGGCATCGGCCCGGTCTCGCACCTGGCCGACCTGCGGGTCGACGAGTGGGACGCGATGGTCGACGTCAACATCAAGGGCGTGCTGCACGGGATCGCGGCCGCGTTGCCGGTGTTCCGCGCGCAGGGCCACGGGCACTTCGTCACGACCGCCTCCACCGCCGCGTTCCGCACGCTGCCGACGATGGCCGTGTACGCGGCGACCAAGACCGCGGTGCGCGTGATCGCCGAGGGGCTGCGCCAGGAGTCGGACGGCGCGTACCGGGTCACGACCGTCACCCCCGGTTTCGTCGCGACCGACTTCGCCGGGGCCGCCGCCGACCGTGAGGTGCGCGCCGACCTGCTCGCGCTGCGCGACCGGATCGCGATCCCGCCGTCGGCGATCGCCGAGGCGATCGTGTTCGCGCTCGAACAACCGCCCGAGGTCGACGTCAACGAGCTGGTCATCCGCCCGGCGGCGCAGGCCTAGACGGGTTTGCGGCCCACCGCGCAGTACTGGTCGACCTCGTCGCCGTCGGACCGCCATCGGGTCACCGGCACCACGCCGGGTTCCACCAGGTCGAGGCCGTCGAACAGCGCGGCGATCCGCTCGACGCTACGCAGGTGGTACTGCGGGTTCGCGGAGAGGTTCCAGATCCGGACGGCCTCGGTGTTGGCTGCGCTGGTGTCGCTGCCGTCGTACATCGCGAAGTAGCTGCCGGGGGCCAGCGCGTCGAGGAACCCGTGCACGATCGCCGCGGCCTCGTCGTCGGACTCGACGTGCCCGAGCACGCCCATCAGGAACAGCGCCACCGGCCGGTCGAGGTCGAGCGTGCGCGCGGCCCCGCTCAGGATCGTCGCCGGGTCGCGCATGTCGGCCTCGAGGTAGTCGGTGGCGCCCTCGGGCGTGCTGGTGAGCAGCGTCCGGGCGTGCGCGGCGACCAGCGGGTCGGAGTCGACGTACACGACCCGGGCGGCCGGGTCGACGGCCTGCGCCACCTCGTGGGTGTTGCTGGCCGCCGGGAGACCGGAACCGACGTCGAGAAACTGGCCGACGCCGGCCTCGCCGGCCAGGTACCGGGTCGCGCGGTTGAGGAAGGCGCGGGAGAGCCGGGCGTTCTCCGCCAGTTGCGGCATGCCCTGGACGATCTGGTCGCCCACCGCACGGTCGGCCGGGTAGTTGTCGGTGCCGCCGAGCAGGTAGTTCCAGATCCGGGCGGTCTGCGGCGTATCGGTGTCCATTGTGGTCACTGTACGGGCCTGCTATCACCGGAAGGGTGGATCCTCGTGAGGCCGCCGAGCGCGGCGAGAACCCGGCCGTGCTGGGCCGGATGCGTACCGGCTGGGCGGTCATCGGCGACACCCAGCACCTGCCCGGGTACTGCCTCCTGCTCTACGCCGGCCCGGCCGACCAGCTCACCGACCTGCCACGGGCCCGCCGGGCCGAGTTCCTGTTCGACCTCTCGCTGCTCGGCGAGGTCGTCGCCGCCGAGGCCGGCCCGGGCCTCCGCCGGGTGAACTACGAGGTGCTGGGCAACTCCTGGGAGCACCTGCACGGCCACGTGCACGCGCGGTACCACTGGGAGCCCGACGAGTACCGCGGCGGCCCGGTCTGGCGCTACCCCGACCGCGACGCCCCCGAGCACCGCCTCGGGCCCCGCCACGCCGCGCTCCAGCTGGCCCTGTCGCTCCGGCTGGCCTCCGTCACCGCCGAGGCCTACTCATGACGCTTCCTCGTCGTCAACCCATTCGAGCAGGTCACCGGGTTGGCAGCCGAGCACCCGGCACATCGCCTCCAGGGTGCTGAACCGCACCGCCTTGGCCCGGCCGTTCTTCAGCACCGCCACGTTCGCCGGGGTCAGGCCGACCCGCTCGGCGAACTCCCCCACGCTCATCTTCCGCTTGGCCAGCTCGACGTCGATCCGGACGACGATCGCCATCAGATGACCGCCTCCATGTCCGACCGCAACGTGGTGGCCTGACGCAGCAACGCACGCATCACGACCATCAGCAGCCCCAGCACGGCCAGCCCGACGAGGAGCAGGAACAGCAGCAGCGGCAACCCGGGATCGGTGGCGTTGAAGCCGACGTAGAGGAACACCACCAGCAGCACCACCCACGCCGCCCCGATCGCGCCGACAATCACGTTCACCCAGGTGAACGAATCCTCGCTGAAGATGCGGTCGCGCCGGATCCGGGCCAGCAGCTTCCAGATCGACACGATCACGACCTGGACGCAGAGCACCCAGAACACCGTCACCGCGGTGGCCGGCCACCGCAGGTACGCCATGTCCGGGTCCTCTTTCGCCAGGTGGGCGAACTGGCCCGGCAGCGACATGGTCTGGAACAGCACCAGGACCCCGAACAGCACCACGAGAAAGGCGCGCAGGGCGGCGATCACTCGACTCTCAGTCAGCATGCATCGAAGATCGCTCACTACCTATCGAAAGTCAATAGGAGATGACCCGTCGGGCCGATGCGCGAGCGCACGGCGTCGACACCGCGTGGCGACACGCCCGGGTTGGTAGGACTTAGTGCTACATATCTGACTCGATGTGTCCCGGCGTCGAGGAGGCGGAATGTTCACTTACGCGATCGCAGTGGCGTTAGCAACCGCGGTGGCCGCGCGGACGCGGGTGGAGCCCAGCCGGAACCGGCGTTGGCGGTGGCTGGCGGCGATCACCCTCACCAGTGGATTCGCGACCGTGCTGGCGGTGCGGGCGTTGCAGCACGGGCACCCGGCGGCGTTCGTGGTGGCGCTGACCGGCACGGTCGCCTACGTCACCTGGCCGCTGCTGTGCCGACCGACGACGCGTCCGCACTGGACGGTGGCGGCGGCCGCGGCGGGCGTCGGGGTGATGTTCGTGGGATACGGCGCCACCGTGGTGCTCGCCAGCGGGTGGTTGTGGGGCGACATCGCGCTGGCGCTGGTCGGGCTCACGATCGTCGGGGTGGCGAGCGTCGCGTGGGGCATCGTCGGCAGCCTGTGGTTGCGCCACCGGGCCCACCTGGACGCCGTGACCGGTGCCGTTCCCCTGCCGACCGCCGCCACCGCGGTCGCCGCCCTGCCGCTGGCACCCCCGCCGCTCCCGGCCCCGCCGAGAACCGTCGCACCGAGGGCACTAGCGGCGGCCCCGGCCCTCCCGCGGCCCGCCCGGCGGACCGGTGCTCTCCCCGCCGTCGCCGACGTGTGACCGCTCACCCGCCAGCGCGAGGAAGAGCCCCGTGCAGTGCTCGGTGAGCTCCTCCGCGCCCAGCTCCAGCACACCGTCCAGCCACGACGTCAGCACCTGCGCCACCCCACCGACGAGCAGTTCGGCGGCGACGTCGAGGCGGGGCGTCCGCGAGACGCCGTAGAACCCACGCACCTGGGCGGTGAGCAGATCGACGAACCAGCGCGTCGACTCGGCGCGCCGCGCGGCCACCACCGGGCTCGCCCCCAGCGACCGGGAGAACAGCAGCCGCCCGCGCCGCGGGTCCTCGGCGATGTTCCCGATCAGCGCGGCGAGCCCGGCGCGGGTCTGCTCCCGCGCGGTGCGCGGCGCACCCTCCAGTGCGGCCAGCACGTCCGCGCCGAGGTCGGCGACCACGCCGTCGTAGACCGCGGCGGTGAGCGCGTCCCGGTCGGCGAAGCTCTCGTAGAAGTAGCGGGCGGTGAGCCCGGCGTGCCGGCACACGCCGCGCACGGTCAGCTCACCCGGACCGGTGGGCGACCCGAGCAGCTCCAGCCCGGCCGCGAGCAGCGCCGCACGCCGCTCGGCCGCGCGTTCGGCGCCGGCGACCCCGCCGTACGTGCGCAGCGCACCGTCCTCCATGGCGCCCATCTTGACACGTCTGTCACGCTATCTGAGAACATGCGTTGTCGGATGGAGGGCCCCATGACGACCACCGACTTACGCCGGGTCGTCCACGGCGCCGGGCTCCTGGCCGCCGCGGCGAACGTCATCATGCAGCTGGCCCGCCCGGCCGTCGGGTACGGCGTCCACGAGAGCCGGGTGGAGAGCGGGCGGCTCGCCGACCACCCGGTCAAGCGCACCCGCACCACGCTGTCGTACCTGGCCGTGGCGATGCTCGGCACCGACGCGGAGAAGGACGCCTTCCGGGCGGCGGTCGCGGTCGCGCACCGGCAGGTGTACTCCACGCCGGAGAGCCCGGTGCGCTACTCCGGGATGGACCCACGCCTCCAGCTCTGGGTCGCCGCCTGCCTCTACCGCGGTTTGGAGGACACCTACGCCGCCCTCGGCCACACCCTGACCCCCGCGGAGGCCGAGGACATCTACCGGCGCTCGCACGTCCTCGGCACCACCCTCGAGGTGCGCGCGGACATGTGGCCGCCCGACCGGGAGGCCTTCCAGCGGTACTGGGACGCCGAGCTGACCGCGGTGCACATCGACGACACGATCCGCGAGCACCTGCTGGGCGTGCTGCGCCCGGACCGGCTGCCCCGCCCGCTGCGCGCCCCCGTCGCCCGGCTGAACACGTTCGTGACCACCGGGTTCCTCCCGCCCGAGTTCCGCGACCAGATGCACCTCGACTGGGACGCGCGCCGCCAGCGACGTTTCGCGCTGATGATGCGCACGATCGGGCGGCTCTCCCGGTGGCAGCCCGCGGCCGTGCGCGAGTTCCCGTTCAACTACCTGTTGTGGGACGTCAAGCGCCGCATCCGCCGCGGGGAGCCGCTGATCTGAGCGAGGTGGCTCGCCGTGACGATCGGGGTCCGGGTAGTTTCAGTGCGGCACCGATCAGCACGAGCACCGGAGGACGACACGGACGCGGCCCCGCCGACGCCAACCAAGCGTCCGAAGAACCGGAAGGCCCAGATCGCCCTGGCCGCGGCCGAGCTGTTCTGCGCGCGTGGCTACCACGGTGTCGGCGTCGACGAGATCGCGGGCGCGGTGGGCATCACCGGTCCGGCCATCTACCGGCACTTCCCGAACAAGTACGCGATGCTCGTGCACGCGACGCGTGAACTGACGGTGACGATCCGCGGCACGGTCGACCGGGCCCTGGCCGAGTCGGTCGATCCGCGGGAGAAGCTCGACCACGTGCTGGACGCGCTGGCGACGCTCAGCGTCGAGCAGCGGCGCGTCGGCGGGCTGTACCAGTGGGAGAACCGGTACCTGGAGCCCGAGCACCGGGCCGAGTTCCGCGACGGCCTCAACACGCTGATCGGACGCATCGCCGAGCCGCTGGGCGCCATCCGCCCGGAGCTGCCGCCCCGCTTGGCCCGGCTGCTGACCCGGGCGGCGTTCAGCGCGCTGGCGAGCCCGGCCACGCACCGGGCGCCGATCTCGCGCAGCCGCGCGGTGGACCTGTTGCGCCGGGCCGGCTGGGCACTGCTCACGGCCGACGTCCCCGCCGTGCTCCCGGCCGCCGAACCCGGGGGCTCCCCCGTCGAGGAGCCTCCGGCCGGGGAACCACGCAGCACCCGCCAGCAGGACGTCCGCCGCGAAGCCGTGCTGGCCACCGCGATCCGGCTCTTCCACCAGCATGGGTACCACGCCGTGGGCATGGAGGACATCGGCAAGGCGTCCGGCCTGCACGCCTCCAGCCTGTACCGGTACTTCCCCAGCAAGGCCGACCTGCTCGCCGCCGCGTACCACCGGGCCGCCGACCAGGTCACGTCGAACACCACCGCGTCGCTCCGGGCCGCGGCCACCGACGAGGAGGGGCTGCGCCGGCTGGTCGAGGGCTTCGTCGACCTCACGTTCGGCCAGCGGGACCTGGTCGCGGTGTACCTGGCCGAGAACAACAACCTGCCCGACCGCGACCGGCACGAACTGCGCAAGATCCAACGGCTCCAGGTCGACGAGTGGGTGCGCCTGCTCGTCGGCGTGCGTCCCGGCCTGGCCGCGTCCGAGGCGCGGATCCTCGTGCACGCGGCGCTCAACCTCGTCACCGACCTGGGTGCCGCGACCGACCCGTCGCCGCCGGACACGTTGCGTCCCCTGGTGGCCGCACTGGCCCTGGAGTGCATGCGTCGGGCCTGACGCGTGGACGAACTCCGTTTTCGTGCGCGGAGAAGTTAACCGTGGTTTACAGTCTCGTCAGCCCCTTGTCCCCACCCTGGCCAGCGCCGGCCCGCGGGGCCGGTGAAGGGAGACCACGGATGTCCCTCGCCGACGAATGCGCGGCGGCTACCGCCGAGCTGACCATCCCGTTACTGCTGCGCTCCAACGCGGGCGAGTTCGCCGACCACCCGGCCCTGACCCACCTGGGCGACGACGACTCGACGCTCACCTGGGGCCGGCTGCGCCGCCGGGTCGCCGCGGTCGCGCTCGGCCTCGCCGACGCCGGGCTCGCCTCGGGTGAGGTGATGCTGATCTCGGCCGCCGGCCGGATCGAGCACTGGCTCGTGGACCTCGCCGCCGTCCACCTCGGCGCGGTGCCGTGCAGTGCCTACGCCACGCTCTCGACGCCGCAACTGCGGTACCTGGCCGGGCACAGCCGGGCCACGGTGCTGATCGTCGAGAACGCCGAGCAGCTCAGCCGCTGGGCACCGGTGCTGGGTGAGCTCACCGAGGTCAGGGCGATCGTCCTGATCGACCCCACCGGCGTCGAGTTCACCGATCCCCGCCTGACCGACCTGAGCACCGTCGAGGCCGCCGGCGCCGACCGGTACGCGAGCGACCCGTCGGCGTTCGAGGACCGCTGGCCGCGGATCACCCCCGACGACCCGGTGACGCTGCTCTACACCTCGGGCACCACCGGCGACCCGAAGGGCGTCGTCCTGAGCCACCGCAACGTGCTGCACCAGGCCGTCGCGCTGGAACTGCTGGTGGACCTGCCCGCGCACGCGCCGACGGTCGCGTACCTGCCGCTGGCCCACATCGCCGAGCGGGTGCTGGGGATCTACATCCCGGTCTACCGCGCCGGGCACGTCCACATCGTCGCCGACCCCGCGCAGGCCGTCGCCGCGCTGCTCGCGGTGAAGCCGTCCACCTTCTTCGGCGTCCCGCGGGTCTGGGAGAAGATGGTCGCCGCGCTGCAGGGCTTCCTCGCCGGCGCCGAGGAGGCCGTGCGCGACGCCGTCGCCGGTGCCACGAAGGTCGCGCTCGAGGTGCACGCTCTGCGCGAGAAACACCAGGAGGTGCCGGCCGGACTCACCGAGCAGCTCGCGTCGCTGGACGCGCTGATCCTCGAGCCGATCCGCGCCAAGCTCGGCCTCGACCGCATCATCCACGCCGGCAGCGGCGCCGCCCCGATCCCGGTCGACGTCCTGACGTTCCTGGCCGGCATCGGCGTCGAGGTGTACGAGGTCTGGGGCATGACCGAGACCACCGGCACCGCGACGATCAACACCCCGGGGCACTTCCGCACCGGCACGGTCGGCGTGCCCAACGTCGGGATGGACGTGACGCTGGCCGACGACGGCGAGATCCTGGTCCGCGGACCGCTGGTCTGTCAGGGCTACCTGCAGGCCGACGGCAGCGTCGCGCCGGTCACCGACGCCGACGGCTGGCTGGCCACCGGCGACATCGGCACGATCGACGACGACGGGTTCCTCACGATCACCGACCGCAAGAAGGAACTGCTGATCACCGCGAGCGGCAAGAACGTCGCCCCGGCGCAGATCGAGAACCTTCTGCGCACCCACCCGCTGATCGGGTACGCGGTGGCGATCGGCGACCGGCGTCCCTACGTCACGGCCCTGATCAGCCTGGACGAGGAGGCCGCACCGGTCTGGGCGGCCGCCCGGGGCATCGATGCGTCCGACCCGAAGGCGCTGGCGTCGCACCCGGCGGTGCTGGCCGAGCTCCAGGCCGCGGTCGACGCCGCGAACGCCCGGCTGGCCCGGCCCGAGCAGGTCAAGAAGTTCCAGGTGCTGCCGGCCGCGCTGAGCCCGGAGGGCGGGGAGTTGACCCCGACGTTGAAGCTCAAGCGCCGCACGATCTCCGATCGCTACGCCGACGCGATCGACGACCTCTACCGCTAGGAGTCTCCGTACCATCGGCGTCATCAGGAGCTACGAGCCCGAGCGGTGAGGCGATGCTGAGCGCGACCGAGGCGGACTTCGTCAAGCCCTTCTACCTGAGGATGAAGGGATTGGCGGCCGTTCGCCTCCCGGACGAGCTCCGCGTACGCGTGCTCACCGCCGCGGGGCTGGTCACGGTCGGCGAGGTCACCGGGATGCTCCGGGCGGAGAACTGGCGACCGGTCGTCATGGGGGCCTGGTTCAGCCTGACCGTTCCGGCGGAGTCCGTCCGCGCCACCCTGCTCGAGGCGATGTCACGCTCCCGGGGGTCACTGACCGCACCTCCGCTGGCCGCGGCCGCGACTCTCCTCGGTGGCCCGGCCGCCGTCCCGTCCATGGTGTCGTACCTCGACCACATCCTGACGTCCCGCCGAGACGGCTCGGAACACGTCGTGGCCGCCGCCGTGGAGTACCTGGACGCGGACCCGCCCATCACTCCGACCGACGAGGGTCGCCGAGCGTTCCGCTCCCTCCTGAACGTGGCGACGACCCTGCGCGACGATGCCCGGACGCCCTGATCGCGCGGATCGGCGGCGGCGGCCGGTACCGCACGGCTTTCTGGTGGCGAGGCCGAAGTCCTACGCCCGGCTCCACCGCCGCCAGGAGTTGAGATAGAAGGCCGAGAGCACGCTCCACAGGACAGCCAGGACGAACCACCACCAGGCCGGCTCGCCGAGGAGGATCAGAACCCAGGTCGCGACCGCGAGAAGGGCGTACACCAGGCCCAGGTTCCGGGACTGCCGCTTCGAAGGGGTCGCTTTCCAGCGCGACGCGGTGCTCATGGAGTCACCGTGGCCTACCGCCCGGCGGCTCGCTCGCCGTCTTTCTATATTTGATATCTTCGCGGCGTAGAGGACGATCGGGGAGGAACCGCATGACTTACGCCGCCGTCCGGCGTCGGCGTCCCCAACTCTCCGACGAGGTCGTGGCCTACCTGCGCGACCAGATCATGTCCGGCGAGCTCCGCCCGGGCGTCTTCATCCGGCTCGACGAGGTGGCCGCGGCGCTGGGCGTCAGCATCACCCCGGTGCGCGAGGCGCTGCTGACGTTGCGCGGCGAGGACATGGTCGAGCTGGAACCGCGCCGGGGCTACCGGGTGGCGCCGCTGTCGCGTCAGGACATCGTCGACGTGTTCGCGTTGCAGGGGCACGTCGCGGGTCAGCTGGTGGCGCGCGCGGCCGCGAGCATCACCACCGAGCAGCTCGACGATCTGCGCGCGCAGCAGGAGGGCCTGCGTACCGCGGTGGCCGGCGACGCCGGGGCGGACGAGCTCGAGGAGCGGGAGTTCGAGTTCCACCGCACCCTCAACCGGGTCGCGGACGCCCGCAAGCTGTCGTGGTTCCTGCACACCGCGCTGCGCTACACGCCGGTGCGCTTCTACTCCTCCGACGCCGGGTGGCGCGCCTCGATGCTGGCGGCGCACGACGAGGTGCTCGACGCGCTGGCCGCGCGGGACGCCGAGCGGGCCACCGCGCAGATGGCCCGCCACTTCACCGACGGCGCCGAGCGCCTGCTCGCCCACCTCGACGCCCAGGGCCTCTGGGAGTCCTGACTCGGCGGCCAGGCCGGCGGCGGAAGGTCCGCCACGGGTTTCTCCGAGCCGTCGCGCCGGTGCGCAACCGCACGCGCACAGGGGCGACGGATCGCTCGACCACCGGCCGCTCGACGTGGACCCCTGGACGCGGCGCCGGGTCCGGCCCGCGTTGCCCATGCCGTCGCACACCGCCTTGCGCGCACGCCGTCATCACGGATCTGGCGGTGGCCGTCGCCCCGGCGGAGGCGAGCTGGTCTTCACCGGCCCGATCGACGGGCGGCGCGGCCTCCCACCCCGGCACCGCCGCTTCGCGCTGAATATATTTGGTATTTTACATTGGCGCCGACGAACCTTGGAGCCCCGGAGGGTGCAGTGACTCCTGATCTCACCGACGAGCAACGCGCGTTCGCCAGCGCGGTCGCGGACTTCTGCCGGCGCGAGGCCGGCACGCGCGAGCAACGGGACGCGCTGGTCACCGACGGCGAGCGGCACAGCGACGTGCTCTACCGCAAGATGGCCGCGCTGGGCTACCTCGGCGCCGGGCTCCCCGAGGCGTACGGCGGCGCCGGCGGTGGCGCCGTCGACCTGTGCCTGTTCCTGGAGGAGACGGCCAGGGCGCTGGCTCCGATCGGCGGGTTCGCGACGTCGATCATCGTCGCCGGCGCGTACGAGCGGTTCGGGAGCGAGGAGCAGAAGAAGCAGATCCTCGGCGGCATCGCGAACGGGGCGGTCGAGTCGATCTCGATGTCCGAGCCGGGCGCCGGGTCCGACGTGGCCGCGCTCACGTGCCGCGCTACCCGCCGTGACGACGGCTCGTGGGTGATCAACGGGCAGAAGACGTGGTGCTCGAACGCCCACATCGCCGACCACGTCCTGCTGGTGGCGCGCACGTCCGGCTCCGGGCACGAGGGCCTGACGATGTTCAACGTCCCCACGGACACCGCGGGCCTCACCATCCACGGCATCGACACGATGGGCGGCACAGAGGTCAACGACCTCTACTTCACCGACGCCGTGCTGCCCGCCTCGGCCGTGGTGGGCGAGGTCGGCAACGGGTGGCGTCAGCTGATGGCGGGCCTGAACTTCGAGCGGCTGGTGCTGGCCGCGCTGATGCTGGGCACGGCGGAACGCGCGTTCGACGACGCGGTGGCGTACGTCACCGAGCGGACGCAGTTCGGCCGCCCGATCGGAACTTTCCAAGCTTTGCGGCACCGGATCGCCGACCTGGCGACCGAGCTGACCTGCGTCAAACTCCTCGTGTACCACACCGCGGAACTCGTCGACGCGAACCCCGGCACACTGTTCCCACGCGAGGCGTCGATGGCGAAGCTCAAAGCCACCGAGTTCGCCAAGACGATGGCGCTGGAAGGCATGCAGATGATGGGCGGATACGGCTACGCGACCGAGTACGAGATGGAGCGGATCCTGCGGGCGTCGGTGATCTCGACGGTCTACGGAGGCACGTCGGAGATCCAGCGCGACATCATCGGCAAGACCTACGGTCTGTAAGTTTTCACAGCTATCCGGGCTGCTCACGCTTGCACGGGCTCCCTAGACTTCCCCTGCGATGGTCTGGGGAGAAGTGATGCACGCGCAGGGGCGCTTGATCGGTGGCCGCTACCGGCTGTCAGCGGAGATCGGCCGCGGAGGCAGCGGCGTGGTGTGGCGTGCCTACGACGAGAGGCTCGGCCGCGAGGTCGCGGTGAAGGAACTCGCCGTCCCGCCGCTGTCCACCGACGAAGAGCGCCACGCGATGGTCGGGCGCGCGATGCAGGAGGCACGCACCGCCGGCGCGCTCGACCACCCGAACATCGTCGCGGTGTACGACGTGGTCGAGGACGCCGGTCATCCGTGCATCGTGATGCGGCTGATCCGCGGCTACCAGCTCGACCAGGTGGTGGCGGCCGTCGGTCCGTTGCCGCCGGACGTCGTCGCGCGGATCGGGTTGACCGTGCTGGACGCGCTCGACGCCGCGCACCGGGCCGGCGTCGTGCACCGGGACGTGAAACCGGCGAACGTGCTCGTGCAGCCGGACGGCGCGGTGCTGCTCACCGACTTCTCGATCGCGTCGGTGCTGGGCACCGGGTCGCGGACCGCGGCCGGGGTGTTGCTCGGCACGCCCGGGTACATCGCGCCCGAACGGCTCACCAAGGGCACGGCCGGGCCACCCGCCGACCTGTTCGCGCTGGGCGCCACGCTGTACCTCGCGGTGGAGGGCGCCGAGGCGTTCGACATCGGCGACGCGCTCTCCGGCCTCTTCGCGGTCGCGACCGCGCCGCACCGGCCGGCCGAGCGGGCCGAGGCGCTCGGGCCGATCCTCGACCAGCTGCTGGCCAAGGAACCGGAGGAACGTCCGGACGCGGCG
>NZ_BAAAGX010000011.1:0-308 GCF_039524755.1 Cryptosporangium japonicum | reverse complement strand
TGCGTGCGGTCGCGGCGCCGGACGGGCGGTCGCTCGCCGCGCTGCTGGCGGATGGTGATGGTCTGCCGCCGTTGCCGGGTCCGTTCGCTCCGGGTCAGGCCAGCCCCGGTGGGCCACCTCGCCCGCCGCTGCGTCCCACGACGGTCGCGCCGATCCCGCCGTTCGCCGTCGGTAGTCCCGGTGGGGCTGGTGGTTTCGGCGGGGCCGGTGGTGTCGGCGGGGCTGGTGGTGTCGGCGGTTCCGGTGGGCCTCCGGGAAGTCCGGTCGGGATGCCCGGGAGTCCGGTCGGGATGCCGGGCAGCCCGGCG
>NZ_BAAAGX010000010.1:429892-445496 GCF_039524755.1 Cryptosporangium japonicum | reverse complement strand
CCACCCGAGCATCCAACCAGGCCGGTCACCGATTCACAGGACAGGGCCTAGCTGGGCACTGGTTCGGCGCCGGGGGCGGCGGCAGCATTCACTGCGTCATCCCCCTTCTCCGGAGCGTGGTTCATGTCGCTGCTCGCGCAGATCGTGCTTTTCCCCGGTTGTGATCCGCTGGACGTGATCGCGCCGTTCGAGGTGCTGGCGGCGGGGAGCGACGCGCTCGGGGGAGGCCTCGACGTCGAGCTGGTCGCGGTGGACGGGCCCGGGCCGGTGGTCTCCGGGACCCGTGGGCTCGTTCTGAACGCGACCTCGGCGCTCGACCCGGAGCGTCCGGGTTACGTGATCGTTCCCGGGGCGTCGGGGCCGCTCGACGGCGACCCCGACGCCGGTGACGAGACGATTCCGGTGCTGCTGGCCCGGTTCGCCGACAGCCCGGCGATACCGTTGATCCAGCGCGCGTTCGACAACCCGCAGACACAGGTCTGGACCGTCTGCGGCGGCTCGCTCGGGCTGGCGATGGCGGGGCTCCTGGAGGGTCGCACCGCCGTCACCCACCACCTCGGTCTGGACGTGCTCGAGGCCACCGGGGTCGACGTCGTACGGGCCCGGGTGGTCGACGACGGTGACCTGGTCTCCGGCGGGGGAGTCACCTCGGGGCTCGACGTGGCGCTCTACCTGCTCGACCGCGAGTTCGGGCCGGCGATCGCGCGATCGGTCGAGGACCTCTTCGAGTACGAGCGCCGCGGCACCGTCTGGCCGGACCGCATCGGCGCGGCGTCGTGACCTGGTCGCAGCGGGTGACCAAGCCCATGCGGCTCAACCTGGAGTTCGACGTCACCATCCACGACGGCGTGATGCGGGGGCACTCCAGGGCGGGCCGGCTGCCACGCACGTCGGTGACGGGACGTCGAGCCGGTTCGGAACGGCGACCGCGGTCGCCTTAGGGCGTCAGGACGATCCGGCCGAAGACCTCGCCGTCGTCCATCTTCCGGTGCGCCAGCGCCGCCTCGGTCAGCGGCAGCACCTCGTGCACGACCGACCGCAACTCGCCGCGGACGGCGGCGGCGAACTGCTTCTCGCGGACGGCGTGCCGGTCGGAGGCGGACACCGTGTCGGCGCTGAACAGCCCGACCGAGATCGACTGCCGGAACTTCGGCAGCATCGCCGCGCCGAAGTCGGCGGGCGGGAAACCGGCGATCGCGCCGACGACCACCATCCGGCCGTTCGGGGCGAGCCGGCCGATGAACGCGGGCAGGTCCGGCCCGGCGATGATGTCGATGACGACGTCGTACTCGGGGCGGCCGCCCTCCCCGGCCCGGTCCAGTACCTCGGTGGCGCCCAGCGCGCGGAGGCGTTCGCCGCGCGACGCCGACGAGGTGGTCACCGCCACCGCACTCGCACCGCCCTGCGCCGCGAGCTGCACGGCGAGAATGCCGATGCTGCCCGCCGCGCCGCGCACCAGCACCGAATCGCCCGGGGCGAAGCGGGCGTGGGCGAGGGCGTAGTGGGCCACCGGGCCGGAGCTGCCGAGCGTCACCGCGTCGGCCGCCGGGAGGTCCTCGGGGATCGGCAGGATCTCCTCGGCGGAGGCGATCGCCGCCTCCGCGTACGCGCCGCCCGTGCCGGTGAACGCCCAGACGCGTCGCCCGACCCAGGACGGGTCGACGCCGTCGCCGACCGCGGCGACGACCCCGGCCACCTCACTGCCGGGAACGTGTCCTTCGGTGAACCCGAAACCCTGGACCGTGCCGCGCCGGATCATGGCGTCGACACCGCCGACGCCGATCGCCTCGGCGGTGATCAGCACCTGCCCGGGGCCGGGGGCCGGGGTGGGGAGGTCGATGAGGGCGAGCCCGTCCGGGCTCCCGAAGGTCTGAATCGCGATCGCTTTCACGGCTCGGACGCTAACCGGACGCCCCCGTCCTCTTAGCTAAAGTGAGAGCGTGACCGAGCATTTGACTCACTCCCTGCGTTCAGACGCGCAGGACAACCGGGTACGGATCCTCGAGGCGGCGCGGGAGGTGTTCGCGGCCGAGGGCCTCGGCGTGCCGATGCGTGAGATCGCCCGCCGCGCCGGGGTCGGTCCGGCGACGCTGTACCGCCGCTTCCCCACCAAGGAAGCGCTGGTCACCGAGGTCTTCACCGACCAGATGTGTGGCTGCCGCGCGATCGTCGACGAGGGCTGCGCCGACCCCGATCCGTGGCGCGGCTTCTGCCTCGTCATCGAGAAGATCTGCGCGTTGCACGCGCTCGACCGCGGCTTCACCGCGGCGTTCCTGGCGACGTTCCCCAAGGCGATCGACTTCACCGCGGACCGGGACTACGCACTGTCGGCGATCGCCGGGCTGGCCCGGCGGGCCAAGGACGCCGGGCGCCTGCGTCCCGACTTCGTGGTGGACGACCTGGTGCTGATGCTGATGGCCAACGACGGCATCCGCGCGGCCACGCCCGCCGCCCGGGTCGCCGCGTCGCGCCGCTTCGCCGCACTGGCGATCCAGGCCTTCCGTGCGTCCCCGGACGCACCCGCGATGCCACCCCCAGGCCGCCTGTCGTTCGCGGTACCCCTGGGAGCCGGCTAGGGCCTGTTCCAAAGGCCAGCAGCCCACCGTGGCCGCGGCCCAGACGACGACCGGCCGCGTTGTCGGCCTTTCCGGATGCAACAGCGGTATCCGGAAAGACCTCCGCCTTGCCGCTCGCCGCCTGGACCACGCCCACGGCGGCCTGAATCTGTGAAACAGGCCCTAGCGCGCCGGGAACCGGAGGATCCGGTCGTCGGCCTCCCGGGTGTCGCCGCGGCCGTCGGTGTTCGACGTCGTCATCCAGAGCGCGCCGTCGGGCGCGATCTGCACGGTACGCAACCGGCCGAACCGGCCCTCGAACTCCGCGACCGGCCGCCCGCCGTCCAGCGGCACCGTCCACAGCCGCTCGCCACGCAGCGCCGCGACGTAGGCGGTGTCGCCGCTGATCGCGATCCCGGACGGGGACGCGTCGCCGGTCGGCCAGGTCACCAGCGGGTCGGTGTACCGGCCACCGCCCCCGTCGCCCTCGACGTCGGGCCACCCGTAGTTGCGGCCGGGCTCGATCCGGTTCACCTCGTCGACGTCGTTCTGCCCGAACTCCGTCGCGAACAGCCGCCCGGCGGCGTCCCAGGCCAGGCCCTGCACGTTGCGGTGCCCGAGGCTGTAGACCGCCGACCCGGCGTCCGGGTTGCCCGGTGCCGGCGCGCCCTCCGGCGTCACCCGCAGGATTTTGCCGTTGAGGCTCTCGGGATCCTGGGACCGCGACGTCTCTCCCGCGTCGCCGGTGCCGATGTAGAGCATGCCGTCCGGCCCGAACGCGATCCGGCCGCCGTTGTGGTTGCCCGCCTTCGCGATGCCGTCGACGATCACCTCGGGCGTCCCGCCGTCGAGCCGGAACCGGACGACACGGTTGTCCCGCTCGGCGGTGTGGTAGGCGTAGACGAGCCCGTCGGCCGTGGCCAGGCCCAGCAGCCCGCCCTCGCCGGCCGCCTCCACGCCGGGCACCCGGTACACCTCGCGTGCCTGTCCGCCGCCCGCCGTCAGCCGCAGGATCCGGCCGCTGTCCCGTTCGGGCGACCAGCGCGTCACCGCCGGGCAGGAACGTCAGACCCCACGGCACGGCGACGCCCTCGGCGACGACCTGCGGCGCGTCGAGGTCCGGTGTTCCGGACGGTGAGCTGCCGGCGACGGCGCCGCGCACGACGTCGCCGCCCTCGGCCTCCGGGGCGCCGCAGCCCACGACCAGACCGACGGCCAGCAGAACGACGAGCGAGCGGACTCTCATCCGGACAGCACATCACCTCCACCCGAAAACCGGCCGAAGGCGCTAGCTCGGGCGTAGGTGCTCCTCGGCCCAGCGGGTGAGTTCGGTGAGGGCGGGACGGATCGCCGCGCCGTGCTCGGTGAGTTCGTAGCGGACGCGGATCGGGCGGTCGTCGAGCACGGTGCGGGTGACCAGACCGAGCTGGACGAGCTCCAGCAGACGCTCGTTGAGGATGCGGTCGCTGATGCCGGGGATGCCGCGCTTCAGATCGCTGAAATAGACCGGGCCCTGCATGAGCGTGCTCCACACCACGCCGGTCCAGCGCTTGCCGAGCAAGGGTCATCACCCGGGAGAGCGGCTCGCTGAGCGTCTCGCAGACACCGCCCGGCACCGGAGTGGCTTCCGCGAACAGGCGCGGCGGCCCGCTTCTCCGAGGCCGGGATGCCGGCGGCGGACTTCCCGCGGGAGGCGTTGGTCGAATTCGCGTCCCAGGCGCTGGAGGCCTGGGACGCGCGGCAGCACCTCAGCCCCAACCACGGGGTGGTCTTCGACGAGACCGATCCCGACCGCGCGGTCTGCTACTCGTACATGTACGCCCAGCACCACGCGAAGGGTGAGCCGGTGTACCTCATGCGCGGGTCGTACGACCACCACCTGGTGCGCACCGGGGACGGCTGGAAGATCTCCCGCGTCGTCCAGCACATCAGCTGGACCGAGGGCGATCCGAACGCGTTCGCGAAATAACACGCCCAGACGGCCGGCGCTCGGCCCGCGGGCGGACGACGGCACCGAGGAGGTTGGCACCGACGTAGTAGCCGAACTGACGTGAGTCCGTCCCCGCCGGGTTGTCACCGAGGACGACCAGGCAGTCGTCGGGCACCACGTCCTCGGCCACCGCGCCCAACGCCGGTACCCGGGTTCGCGGAACGGGATCGCCGGGCGCGGCCGCGACCCGTTTGATGACCCAGCCCGGGTCGTCGACGCGCGGCGGCCCGCCCACCGCCTTACCCGCGAGGATCACGATCACCTGCCCGGCCCGGACCGCGGAGACGGCGCAGCGGCGCACCAGGACCCGGTCGCCGGAACGATACGTGGGCTCCATGCTGAAGCCGGTGACCCGCACCACCACCAGGTTGCGCCGGACCCAGGCCGCGGCGGCGAGCACGCCGCCGACCGGCACCAGCGCGGCGGCGACGTTCACGGCGCCGCCTCGGCCGTCGCCCGATCGTCGAGGTAGCCGGTGGCCTGCAGCAGGAACAGGTGGGCGTAGATCCCGTCGGCGTTCATCAGGTCCACGTGCGTGCCCTCCTCCACGACGACGCCGTCGTCCATCACCGCGATGACGTCGGCGTTGCGGACCGAGCCGAGACGGTGCGAGATGAGCACGCTGGTGCGCCCGGCGCGGTGCCGCTGCAGTCCGGCGTGGATGCGGTACTCCGCCTCGGCGTCCATGCCGGACGACGGCTCGTCCAGGATCATCAGGTCGCGCCCGTCGCGCATGAAGGCACGGGCGACCGCGAGCCGCTGCCACTGGCCACCGGAGAGGACCACCCCGGTGGTGGGATCCTCGCGGTCGGCCTCGGTCAGGAAGATCCGCGACAGCAGCGTCCGGTAGCCGGCCGGAAGGGCGGCGAGTTCGTCGTCGACACCGGCCCGGCGCGCCGCGGTGCGGATGCGGTCCTCGTCGTCGACCGCGGTGACGTCGCCGACGCCGATGTTCTCCGCCGCGGTCAGGTCGTACTCGACGAAGTCCTGGAAGACGGCGGTCACCCGCTCCCGCAGCGACGCCGGGTCGAGCTCACGCAGGTCGATGCCGTCCCAGTAGACCGCGCCCCGCTCCGGATCGTAGAGCCGGCACAGCAGCTTGATCAGCGTGCTCTTCCCGGAACCGTTCCGCCCGACGAGCGCGGTCGCCCGGCCGACGGGGATCGTCAGCGTGACGCCGCGCAGCGCCCAGGGCCCGTCCGGGGTGTACCGGAACCACACGTTACGCAGCTCGATGCCCTCGCGCAGCGGCGGCGCCTGCCGGGGGTGCGCGGCGACCGGCAGGTCGGGCGGGCCGGTGACCACGGCCCGGTAGTGGTCGAAGATCAGGAATTTCTGATGGAGCAGTGTGAACTGTCCGATCGCGTTCGACAGCGCGCTCTGCACCCCGGCGGTCGCACCGATGAACAACGCGACGTCGCCGATCGACAGGTCACCCTGCCGGGCCGCCCGGACCGCCCACACCAGGCCGCCGCCGGCGACGACGGCGCCGAGCAGCGCGAGCCCGCCCTGCACGGCGAGTTCCCGGCGGTCGAGGGCGCGACGCGCGGCGTCGGCCGTCCGGCGCTCGGTGAGCATCCGTCCCCGGAGGAAGCCCGTGATCCCGAAGAGCCGGGTCTCCTTCGCGGCGTTGGCCCGCAGCAGCAGCTCGCGGTAGAACAGCTCACGGCGCTCGTTCGGGCTGATCGTGAACGTCAGGTCGGCGCGCCGGCGGGAGAGCGCGAGCTCGGCGACGAGCACCGGGATCGCGGCGACCACGACGACGACCGCCATCACCGGGCTGATCACCACGAGCGACACCAGGAACCCGCCCAGCGCGAGCACGGACCGGGCGGCGCCGAGACCGCCGGCGACGACGTCACCCGGCCCACGCTCGGCCATCACGGCCATCTGGAGCCGGTCGAGGAACGCGGGCTGCTCGAACCGGACCAGCCCGATCAGCCGCCCCACCGACCCGTGCAGCCGTTCGATCGCGGTCAGGCTCGCCGCGCGGTTCAACTCGGCCTGCAGGTACTGGTCGAGTTGCGGCAGCGTCGCGGTCACCACGCCGGCGAGCGCCAGGCCGGTGGCGAGCCCGACGAGGAGTCCGGCCGGTCCGCCGGCGACGATCTGGTCGATCACGCCCCGGGTCAACCAGGTGACGGCGACCGGAGCCGCGGCCCCGACCAGCGCCGCGACGGCCAGCAGCAGCACGGTGCGGTGGGAGGCCAGCCAGGCGATGCGGACGGCCATCACCGCGGCCGCGCGCGGCGACGCGTCCGGTGTCGTCGGTCCGGCCGCGGGTGGCGCCCCGCCGGGTGGCGGCGCGGTCACGGGACGGCGACGGGCCGGGCGGCGACGTCCTGGCCGCCGGCCGCGACGAGATCGGGCACGTCAGATCCTCTCCGTCAAAGGAGGTCGGGAGGGCAGTGGGGACGGCGCGCCGCCGGACCGGAACGGCTCCGGCGGCGCCGACCGCGAACTCAGCAGGTGCCGCAGCCGCGGCACTGCTTCACGTAGCCGCCGCTGGACTGCCAGACCCAGTAGCACATCCTCCCGATGTAGGAGGACTGACAGGAGTACTCGCAGAACGACGACGCCGCCGCAGCGGAGGTGGTGGGAACGAACAGGGACAACAGACGGTCGGCAAGCCGGGCCATGGACTGCTCCTTCGGTTGGGCTCCGACGGTGGAGCCTGGCCACGATAAGCAGGCCGGTTCACCGTCAGCAAAGAGCAAAAGCCCAGGTCAGCGACGCTTTCAACGCCGGTTCTACGGGAAGTGAACGGCCTTCGCGACGCGCTCGACGCCGACGAGCTGCTCGCGCGCGAACAGCCGGGTCAGCGGGTGGACGCGGTACCAGGGCCGCCCGAACCGGTCCGCTCCGGCCGGCGCGAGCAGGCGTTGATCGACGAGCGCGCGCAACGCCTCCTCGGCGCTGCCCTCGTCGAAGCCGGTGACCACGTCGGCGACCCAGCCGGGGAAGCTGACGATCTCGAGCATCGCGAGGTGATGCAGCATCAGCCGGGCCCGGTCGTCGAGCCGGGCCCAGCCGCTCCGGATCGCCGCCCGGACGTCGAGGTCGCGCAGGTGCAGCTCGTCGAGGCGGCGGCGTTCCTCGCTCATCCTGGTGAGCAGCCAGGTGAGCGACGTCCCGGGGGTGGCGGCGGCGCGGGCCGCGACGATGCGTACCGCGAGGGGGAGCCGGCCGCACAGCTCGATCAGCCGCTGCGCGGCGGGCCGCTCCGCCTCCAGCCGAGCGGTGCCGATCGCCCGTTCCAGCAGGCGCCACGCCTCGTCGAACGTGAACACGTCCAGGTCGACGAGGCGGCAGCCGGCCAGGCCGGACAGGCACGTGCGACTGGTCACGACCACCGCGCACCCGGCCCCACCCGGGATCAGCGCCCGCACGTCCTGCTCCCGGTGGGCGTTCTGCACCAGGAGCAGGACGCGCCGGTCGGCGACCCGGCTCCGCAGCAGCGCGGCGCACTCGTCCGCACCGGCGGGGATCGCGGAATCGGGCACCCCGGAGGCCCGCAGGAACCCGGCGAGCACCCCGCGGAGGTCGGCGGCCCGTCCGGGACCGGCGTCGAGATCGGCGTAGAGCTGGCCGTCCGGATAGGCCCGGCGCAGATCGTGGGCGAGCCGGACCGCGAGCGCGCTCTTGCCGACCCCGGGCGGCCCGGAGATCGCCAACACGCGGACGGTCGTCGGATCCGCCGCCTCCAGCGCCTGCCGTCCGAACCGCAGTTCCGCCTCCCGCCCGACGAAGTCCGCCAGGTCGGCGGGGGTCTGCGCGGGCGCCGTCCAGCGGTCGGCCCGGGCCGGTCGGCGCGCCGGCCTCGCGGTCTCGTCGGTCGGTTCGGCCGCCAGGACATCGCGGTGCACGGCGCGTAACTGCGGTCCGGGCACGATGCCGAACCGGTCGACGAGCCGGTCGTAGGTGACCCGGTACGCGTCCAGTGCCTCGGCCCGCCGCCCGGTGGCGGTCAGGGCACGCATCCACTGCCCGGCCAGCCGTTCCCGGGTCGGGTGCTCGGCCACCAGCGCGCGGAGCTCCCCGAGCACGGAGCTCTGCCGGTCGGCGCGCAGGTCCGCTTCGATCCGCGCCTCCAGCGCCACCAGCCGCCGCTCTTCCAGTGCCGCGGCGTACGCCGCTCCGGTGCGGGTCGGCGGTACGTCCACCAGCGCCGGTCCCCGGCACAGGGCGAGCGCGTCGGTCAACAGCAGCGAGGCGTCCTCCGCGTCGCCTCGCTGCAGTGCCTGGTGCCCCGCTCCGCAGATCGTGTCGAACCGGTGGACGTCGACGGCTTCCGGTGGCAGGTCGAGCCGGTAGCCCCGGCCGTGGCCGACGACGCACCGCGCGCCGTCCGCCCCGAACGTCCGTCGCAGGGTCAGCACGTACCCGCGTACGAGGGCGCCGGCTGACGCGGGTGGGTCGTCGCCCCAGATCTCGGCGACGAGGCGGTCGAGTGGCACGAGCTGACCGAGTTGTACGACGAGCACGGCGAGCAGCGCGCGAACCTTCGCGCCGGCGACCAGCCGCCACTCGTTCCCGTTGCGGACCTCCATCGAACCAAGACAGCGGCAGCGCAGAGTGGTCATTGTCGGCATTCACCCCTCCAGGGAGTCGATGCGCAGCGTCGGACTTGATCTGTCCTTTCCTGACGGTGAGTCGTCCTTTGTCGACGCGGCGCAGTATTACTCCCCGAGCGGGTATTCGACCACTGCCGGGCGCTACGGCCGGCGGGTGTGCAGCAAGGCCTCGGTGCGTTCGGCCAGCCGGGCGCGGAACGTCGGATCGTAGGCCTGGGCGAGGGCCCGTGCGGGTCGGGTGCCGTCGAAGTATCGACCGGTCGCGCGGTCCGGATCGGGGTCGACGATCAGGCGCAGCGTCGCGTGCAGCCCCTGCTGCAGCGAGTCGATGACGCCGTAGCCGGAGTCCCGCACCATCGTCGTCGGCATCAGCGACGCCGGGTGCAGGCAGTTGGCCGTGACGCCGGTCCCGGCCAGTTCCTCGGCGACGTCGACGGTGTGTGCGATCAACGCGAGCTTGGACCGGCGGTACGCCTCCACGCCGGAGTAGCCGTGTTCCAGCATCAGGTCGTCGAGGTCGACCGGACGCTGCCCGGCCGACGCGACGTTGACGATCCGCGCGGAACCCGATCGGCGCAGTGCCGGTAGCAGCAGCCTGGTCAGCAGGTACGGCGCCAGGTAGTTGACCGCGAGGCGCAACTCGTACCCGTCGCGGGAGAGCTCCCGACCGGCCCCGGGCGCGCCGAACCCCACGCCGGCGTTGTTCACCAGCACGTCGAGCCGGCCGACGTGATCGGCCGCCCGCGCCGCGAGCGCGCGCACGTCGTCGAGGGACGACAGGTCCGCGCGGATCGCCGTCGCGCCGGTCTCCCGGGCGACAGCGGCCAGCCGCCCGGCGTCCCGGCCGTGGACGACGAGACGGTGCCCGGCCCGGGCCAGCTCGCCCGCCAGTGCCCGCCCGAGCCCGTCGGAGGCACCGGTGATCAGGATGTTCGCCACGCCGCCAGTCTGCCTCGACTGCTATCGGCGCAGCTCCGCCACCCGATCGAGCCGCTCCAGTTTGCGCGGGTTGCTGACCGCGTAGATGTGCGTGATCCGGCCGTTCTGTACCGCCACGCTCACCGCGGCCGGCGCGCCGTCGACGTCGACCCGGGCACCCGGCATTCCGTTCAGCCAGGCCGCCACGACGCGGACTTCGGTCGCGTGCCCCAGGCCCCGGGTGAGGAGCGTCGACACCGTGGCGGCGCCGGTGACCGGCCGCCGGATCGCCGCGGCGACGCCACCGCCGTCGGCCACCAGCACGACGTCCGGGGCGAGCACGTCCAGCAGGGACCGCAGATCGCCGTCGGAGACGGCGGCGAGGAACTTCTCCACGACCGCTCGCTGCTCGGCCCGGTCCACCCGGGTCCGCGGTCGCCGGGCCGCCACGTGCTCGCGGGCGCGGCGGGCGATCTGCCGGACCGCGGCCGGTGACTTGCCCACGGCCTCGGCTATCTCGTCGTACGGCGTCTCGAACACCTCGCGGAGCACGAAGACGGCACGCTCGGCGGGGCCGAGCGTCTCGAGCACGGTGAGCATCGCGATCGAGACGCTCTCCGCCAGTTCGACGTCGTCGGCGACGTCGGGTGCGGTCAGGAGTGGTTCGGGCAGCCACTCCCCGACGTAGTCCTCGCGACGGCGGGAGAGCGACCGCAGCCGGTTGAGCGCCTGCCGGGTGACCGCCCGGACCAGGTAGGCGCGCGGGTCACGCACCTGGTCCCGGTCGATGGGCGCCCACCGCAACCACGTCTCCTGGACGACGTCCTCGGCGTCGGCGGCCGACCCGAGCATCTCGTAGGCCACGGTGAAGAGCAGGCTGCGGTGGGTGACGAAGGGATCGTCGGTCACGACGTCGAGGGGGTGGTCATCGGCGCCGGTCCGGGCACCTCACCGATCCTCCGGCGCGCCATCCTGTGGACGCCGGTCAGTCCGGCGCTCGGGATCCGGGCCATGGCTCCTCCTCTTCTCGGGCTCCTTCATCATCGAGACACCGGCCGTCGGCCGTTTGTGACGCGGGAACTTCCGGTCGCGGCTGCGGTTGCGTCCGAGGACGGAACGTCCGATCGGGGTGCGGCGACCAGGCGAGTTCACGGGCGCCGAACGCCGTCGGCGCGATCCGGACCTCCTCGCCGGCGATTCCGATGGCGCGGATCGGCACCACCGGAATCCCCGGCGGCGTCGAGGGCCGGTCCTCCGGCGGCGGCACGGGGTGCCGCGGCTGCTCCGACCACCGTCGCCGCGAGACCGGCGTCCACCTGGTGATCGCCGCCAGGGCCAGCGAAAGATCGTGCCGCTCCGAGAACGCCATATCCGGTATTCGGAGCGGTTCGGGATGCGGATCGGTCACCGGGTGAACGTTCACCACCGTGATCGGAGGCACACCACGATGCGGCCGGACCGCGTCGACGCGGGCTTCCCGGTGCACCGACCGTGGTCATACCGGGTGACAGGCGGCGCGGATCGCCTCGAGCAGGCCCGGGAAACGGCCCGCCAGGTCGTCGCGCCGCAGCCGGACGTAGCTGCCGTTGCCCGCGTCGCGCTGGTGCACGAGCCCGGCCCGGCGCAAGTACCTTGCGGGGCAGGTACGAACTTCTTCGAACCTGGGAGGTCGGATGCTCTGGGTCTTCGACATCAACGAGACGATGCTCGACCTGACGCCGCTGGATGCGCACTTCGATTCGCCGGAGGATCGGGAACGGTGGTTCGCGCTGGTGATCCACGGCGCGCTGGTGTCCGCGGCGACCGGGCGGTACCGGGACTTCAGCGAGCTCGGGTCGGCCGGGTACCGGCAGCTCCACGGGGCCGGCTCGGACCTGGGCGCCACGATGCGTGCCCTTCCGGCCCATCCCGACGTGGCCGGGGGCTTGATCGCGCTGCGCGCGGCCGGGCATCGGCTGGTGGCGTTGGGCAACTCACCGAAAGCCGTTGTCGACGCGCAACTCGCGCACGCCCGGCTGGCCCCGTCGTTCGACGCGGTCTACTCGGCGGAGCAGGCGGGCGCGCTCAAACCGTCGGCGGCGCCGTACCGGCTGGTGCTCGAGCGGGAGGGTGTGGCGCCGTCGGAAGCGGTGATGGTCGCCGCCCACGGCTGGGACATCGCGGGCGCGCAGGCAGCGGGGCTCCGGTCGGTGTTCGTCGCGCGCCCCGGGCGGTCGCTGCTCCCGCTGGAGCCCGAGCCGGACGCCGTCGTCGCGGACTTCACCGCCCTCGCCGGTTGCCTGGGGACGCCACTGTCCCGCTCGGATGGGTAAGTACCGCGCACCCGCCTCTCACGCGGTCGGGGTGCGGTGGTGCGCGGAGGCGAAGCCGAGCCAGGTGTGCCGGTTGCCGGCCCAGCACCAGCCGACCTTCGGGGCTTTGCGTCGGGTGACGCCGTCGCGTCCGGTGCCGCCGCTGATCCAGATGGCGGGGGTCCGGGCGTCGAGGGTGCCGCCGGTGGGTTTGCGTGAGCCGATCGTCATGAAGCAGTGGTTGGGCTCGAGGATCTTCGGTTCCTGCAGCAGCCAGCTGATGCCCTCGTTGACGGTGAGCGGCGTCCGTCCACGGTCGAGGAGGGCGGGCAGGGCCTCGTTGGGGCTCCAGTTGCGCATCTCGTCACCCCGATCGAGATCGTGGACGAGATAGAGCGGGCGGTCGGGCCGGTCGAGCCCGTCGATGGGGACGAACTCCTCGAGATCGATCATGTCGTCGACGACGAAGCCGGGCTTGTCGTGGTGGCGCAGCAGCGGCGCGAGTTGGCGGGCGGTGGCCAGCATCGGGTGCACGGCCAGCACGCTGTCGGGTTCGTCCGGCAGCGCGGCGACGTAGGTGGCGAGTTCGGCCGGGCTGCGGCCCGTGACGTCGGCGAGTCCGGCGTCGAGCAGGCGGTCCAGCTGGTGGCTCACGCTCATGTGTTCTCCCGGTGATCAGTGGCGCAGTGTGCGGTAGGCGCGCGCGGACAGCGGCAGGAAGATGGCGGTGAGCAGCAGCGGCCAGCCGATGGCCAGCCACACCGCCCCGTCGGCCAGCGGCCCTTCGGTGATTCCGGTCGGGTTGCCGAACAACTGCCGCGCGGCCGACGCGGTCGCCGACAGGGGATTCCAGGCCGCGATCGTGCCCAGCCAGCCGGGCATCGTCTCGGCGGACACGATCGCGGTGGACAGGAACCCGATCGGCCACACCAGCACCTGCACCGCCATCGTCGCGCCCTCCCCGCGGAACGCGAGGCCGACGAAGATGCCGATCCAGAGCACCGCGAACCGCAGCAGCAGGAGCAGCAGCACGGCCAGCGCGGCGGAGGCCGGGTCCGAGGTGATCCGCCAGCCGATCAGCAGCCCGCCGAGGATGAGCACGAACAGTTCCACCACGGAGTTGGCCAGGTCGGCGCCGACCCGGCCCAGGGCCACCGACGCGCTGCCGATCGGGAGCGAACGGAACCGGTCGGTGATGCCTTTGCGGGCATCGCCGGCCATCGCCGTGGCCGTGCCCTCCACGCCGAACATCATGCTGAGCGCCAGCATGCCGGGGAGCAGGAACGGAATGTAGTCGCCGCCGCCCGGGACGGTGATCGCGCCGCCGAAGAGGAACCCGAACACCAGCAGCAGCATGATCGAGAAGAGCAGGCCGAAGATCGGTGTCCACGGCTGGCGGACCCAGTGGGCCAGGTCCCGCTGGGCGATCACCCAGCCGGCGTGCAGCGTCGTCATCGCGCGACCTCCTCGGCGGTCAGGGTGAGGAACACTTCGTCGAGAGTGGGCCGGCGCAGCGTGAGGTCCTCCGGCGTGATGCGTAGCTCGTCCAGGGCGCGGACGACGTCGGCCAGCGCGACCACGCCCGCGCCGACCTCGAAGACGAGGCGGCGCGACCCGGCGTCGACCACCGCGGGCTCGCCGACGGCGGCCGACAACCGCTGCGCCACCGACTCCAGCGACTCGTCCCACGGCACGGTGACGGTCACCCGGTCGCCACCGACGCGCCGCTTGAGGGCGTCGGGGCTGCCGCTGGCGACGACCCGGCCGTGGTTCATCACCGAGATCTGCGAGGCCAGTTGGTCGGCCTCGTCCAGGTACTGGGTGGTGAGCAGCACCGTCGTGCCGCGCGCGGCGATCTCCCGGACGCTCTCCCAGACCTCGTTGCGGGCCCGGGGATCGAGCCCGGTGGTCGGCTCGTCGAGGAACAGCACCGCGGGCGTCAGGATCAGACCGGCGGCGAGGTCGAGGCGCCGCCGCATGCCGCCGCTGTAGGTCGAGACCGCCCGGGTCGCCGCCCCGGTGAGCCCGAACGTCTCGAGCAGGCGGTCGGCGCGGGCGCGGGCGTCGGCCCGGGTGAGCCCGGAGAGCCGGCCGAACATGACCAGGTTCTGGCGACCGCCGAGGATCTCGTCGACCGCGGTGTTCTGGCCGACCAGCCCGATCCGTCGCCGGACCTGTCGCGCCTGGGTGCGGACGTCGAAGCCGGCCACAGTGGCGGTTCCGCCGTCGAGGTCGATCAAGGTGGCCAGCGCCTTGACCGCGGTGGTCTTGCCGGCCCCGTTGGGACCGAGCAGCCCGTGGATGACCCCGGCCGGTACGTGCAGGTCGAAGCCGTCCAGGGCGTGGAGTTCGCCGTAGCTCTTGGAGAGCCCATCAGCCCTCAACGCGTCGTGGGTCGCCACCGTGCTCCTAACTCCGTATGGCTTACGGAAATTGCTCGAGCAACACCGTACACCCCACGGAGTAGTCTGCGCACATGGAAAATCAGGACGTCGACCGCACGCTCGAACTGCTGTGGCGGCGTGTGCTCGGTGCGCCGCAGGGCTCCCGCGGGCCGAAGCAGCGCGTGAGCGTCGACGACGTGATCCGGGCCGCCGTCGCGGTGGCCGACGAGGAGGGCCTGCCCGCCTTCTCGATGCGCAAGGTCACCGATCGGCTCGGGCTCAAGCTGATGTCGATCTACACCTACGTGCCCGGGCGGGCCGAGCTGATCGGCCTCATGATCGACGAGGTGGCCGGCGAGCAGCCGCTGCCGCCGCACGAGGGTTCGCTGCGGCAGCGGCTCGCCGGGGTCGCGCGTCAGATGTGGGACGAGTTCCACCGCCACCCCTGGCTGCTGCAGGTGGAGAACAGCCGGCCGTGGCTCGGCCCGAACGTCTCCGACCGTTACGAGTGGCAGCTCGCGGCCATCGAGGGAGCCGGCTTCACCGATCTGGAGATGGACCAGATCGTCACGCTGATCGCCAACTTCGTGGCCGGGTCGGCGCGGTCCTCGGTCGACGCCCGGCGCACCGCCCGGCAGTCCGGGATCTCCGACGCCGAGTGGTGGGAGATCAACGCGCCGGTTCTCGAGCGCGTCATGCCCGTCGACCAGTACCCGATCTCCGGCCGGGTCGGACAGGTCGCCGGCCAGGAGTACAACGCGGTGGGCGACCCGGACCGCTCGTTCGTCTTCGGCCTCGACCGCGTCCTCGACGGGCTGGAACACCACCTCCGCACCCGCTCGGCGCACGCATAGCCCCGGCCCCGAGCGTGGTCACGGTGGCGCGAGCGGGC
>NZ_BAAAGX010000010.1:400154-429886 GCF_039524755.1 Cryptosporangium japonicum | reverse complement strand
CCCCCCGGCCCGGGCCGGCGGCTTCGCGAGGCGCCACAGCAGAGCCGCGGCGTACGAGCGGTTCGGTGACCAGGGGAGTCCCAGCGCGATCGTCTCCCTCACCGTCGGCTCGGCGGGCAGCTCCATCAGCTGCTGCACGCCGCGTCGGATCCAGAGGTCCGGAGCGGGGAGCACGTCGGGCCGGCGGAGCTGATGGAGGACGAACAGCTCGGCCGACCAGACGCCGATACCGGGCTGCGCGACGAGCCGGGCGATCACTTCGGAGTCGGAGAGATGATCGAGATGCTCCAGGTCGATCCGTCCCTCGACCTGCGCGTGCGCGAGCGCGATGAGGTACCGGGCTTTCGCACCCGACAGCCCGGCCGCCCGCAGCTCGTCGAGCGCCAGGTCCGAGAGCCGCGCGGCGGTCACCTCGCCCCCGGCGAGCTGGGTGAGGCGGCCGAAGATCGTCGTCGCGGCGCGCACCGAGATCTGCTGCCCGACGATGTGGAATGCCATCGCGGCGAACGTGCCGCGGCCCGGCTCGTCGCCGTCCGGCCAGTGGAACGGGTCGACCTCGCCGTACACGTCGACGAGACGCGCGAACCGCGGCTCGGCGGCCACGAGTTCGCGGTAGTGGGTGCTTCGCCGGTCCATGCTGCCGTTCCTCCGTGCGCTCCGGCCGTGGGCGACGCCGAGAGTACGGACGCGTAGTGCACGGACAGTGGACGAGCGCGTCGGCAGTTCGTGTCCACTGGGGAGTCAGAAATTCGGAACCACCGGATGCGACGCTGCGGTTGTCCGTGCCCACCGGAGGAGAGGGACATCCCGCGATGAGCGTCGGTTCGCTGGCCACCAACCCCGGTCGATCACGCCGCGACCCCGGACGCGTCCCGGTGACCGTGCACTGCGAGGACCCGCTGACCCGGGCCGGGCTGCTCAGTCACCTGCGGACCGAGCCGCTCGTCGACCTGCGCGACGGGTCGGTGCCGCCCGTCGCCGGTGGGGTGGCGGTGGTGCTCGCCGACCGGGTCGAGGACCTCACGGTCGCCCGGGTACGTCGGCTGACGCCGGTGCAGCGGGTCGTCCTGGTCGTCGGTCAGCTGCGCGAGCCGGAACTGCTCCGGGCGCTGGACTGCCGGGTGGCGGCGATCCTGCTCCGGGACCAGGTGACGCCCGGCCGCCTGGCGTCCGCGGTCCGGACGGCGGCGCGCGGCGACCGTGACCTGCCGAGCGATCTCGTCGGCCGGCTCGTGGAGGTGGTGCACCGGCTGCGTCGGCAGGCCGAGGGCAGCGTCGCCGCCTCGGTCACGCACCCGCCCACCGCGCGCGAGCTGGACGTGCTGCGTCTGCTCGCCGAGGGCTGGGAGACCCGGGCGGTCGCGCGGGAGCTCGCGTACTCCGAACGCACCGTGAAGACCGTCCTGCAGGGACTGACCTCCCGGTTCGAGCTCCGCAACCGGACCCACGCGGTCGCCTACGCGTTCCGCGAGGGCTACCTGTGAACTCGGGCGCCTCCTCTGGTCGCCGCGCGGCACGCCGGGCGCCATGATCGACGACCACGTGAAGGACTTCCGGCACGGCCGGCTCGGGACGGTCGGTGAGACGCGCCCGCGCGCACGCGGACGCGACGATCACCGACAGCGTGGGGCGATGATGTGACCGTGACGCTGTCCGCACCTCCTCGCCTCGAAGGCGGCGGTGTGAGGGTCCGTCCCTTCACCGACCGGGACGTCGAGCTGATCTACGAGGTGTCGGCGGATCCGTCGATCACGTCCCTCACCGCGGTGCCGCCGGCAGCGGATGCGGAGGCTGCGCTGGAGTTCATCCGGCAGCAGCACGCTCGGCAGACCGAGGGACGGGGTTACTCGTTCGCGATCGCCTCGAGTGACACCGATCGGGCGTGCGGGCAGATCGGCCTGTGGCTGGACCGGTACGAGCGGGCCAGTCTGGGGTACTGGGTCGCTGCCCGGCGACGCGGTGGTGGGGTCGCTTCGGCCGCGTTGGCCTTGGTCTCTCACTGGTGCCTGACGCTGCCGGCGGTGCACCGACTGGAGTTGCATATTCAGCCGTGGAACGAGGGATCCCGCCGGACGGCGGAGCGGGTCGGTTACCGACGCGAAGGTCTGCTTCGTTCGTGGCAGGAAGTCGGCGGTGCCCGGCGGGACATGCTCATGTATTCGCTGCTGCGCGACGACCTCGCGTCGCGCAATGCTCCGACCGGTCAGCCGGCGAGGGGAGGAGGGAGCTCGCTGCGGGGCGGTGGCGTGTCGAGGCAGCCGGGGGCCTGCGCGTAGTACCGGCTCAGCCGGGTCGTCGCGGCGGCCCGGTCCGACGTCGGGTCGGTGGCGAGTGACATCGCGTGGCCGTAGGCGCGCGCCAGTACGTGCGCGGAGTACACGCCCCGGTCGTCCTCGTCGAGCAACGTCGCGAGGGTGAGTTCACGCAGCGACGCGCGGGCGGCGGCCGTCGTCGTGCCGCCCAGGCCGGCGCACGCCTCCGCGGTGGCCCCCGCGGACAGCGTCAGCGGGAACAGCCGGAAGAGCCGGGCGGCCTCCGGGCTGAGCCGCCGGTACGACCACGCGAACGCCGACAGCGCATCGCTCAACGGCGAGCCACCGGAGAAAGCCCCCGGCCGGTCCGCGTCGTCGCGGAGCTCCGTCGCCGCGGCGGCGAGCGACAGACGCGGGCGGGCGCTCAGCCACCCGGCCACGCTCGCCAGGGCGAGCGGCAACCGTCCGCACCGGGCGATGATCTCGTCGACGGCCGTCGCCCGGGTCGCGAACTCGGCGGCGGACCGGTGCCGCGAGCGCTCCAGGCGGCGCCGGAACAGCGACCGCGCCGACGGGAGGTCCGGAAGGTCGACGTGCAGCAGGTGGGCGCCGTCGTGCACGGCGAGGCCGACGAGCGGCGCGCGGCTGGTCACGAGAACCAGGCAGTCGGACGAGTTCGGCAGCAACCGACGTATCTGCGTCGCCTCCCGGGCGTTGTCCAGGACCACGAGGAGCCGTTTCCGGGCGGTCAGGCTGCGGTAGGCGCCGGTCCGGGCGTCGACCGAGGCCGGGATGTCCCGCTCCGGCACGTCGAGCGAGGACAGCAGCGAGCGCAGCGCCTCCCCGGCCGACAGGTCGTCCTCGTCCGCGGAGCGTCCACGCAGGTCCAGGTAGAGCTGTCCGTCGACGAACCGGTCCGCGACCTGGTGCGCGAAGTGAGTGGCCAGCGCCGATTTCCCCACGCCGGCCATCCCGTCCATCGCCACGATCAACGGGCTGGTCCGGGGTTCGGAGAGCAGGTCGGCGAGGAACGTCAGTTCGCGGGCCCGCCCGACGAACGTCGGCAGGGCCGGGGGGAGCTGGGCCGGCCGGGCGTCCGGGGCGTAGAGCGGGGGAGCAGGCGCTTCCGGCCGGCTCAGGACCTGCCGCTGGGCCTCCTGGAGCGCCGGGCCGGGGTCGATGCCGAGATCCTCGGCGAGCCGCTCGCGGGTCGCCCGGAACACCGCGAGGGCCTCCGCCTGCTGACCGTCGGCGGCCAGCGCGCGCACCAGGCCGGCCTGCACCTGTTCGTGCAGGGGTGCCATCCGGGCCGCCAGCCGCAGCGACGGCAGCACCCGGGACGACTGGTCCAGCGCGACCGCGAGCTCGGCGGCCGCGCAGCAGGCCTCGTGGAACTCGCCGTCCAACGCCGTGTGGAGCCCGGTGGTGGCCGAGTCGCGGGCCAGCGCGTCGGCGGTGGAGCCGTTCCAGAGGCGGAGTGCCTCGACGTACCGGTCGAGCGCGTCGGCCGGGTGGCCCGCCGCCCGATCGTCCTTCGCCGCCCGGGTGAGCGCGCGGAAGCTCGTCAGGTCGAGCGTTCCGGGACGGGCCGCGAAGAGGTAACCGTTTCCCTGACGCATCAGGTACGAGCCCGTCTCCCGGGCGGGCAGCGCCGGCTCCAGCAGCCGGCGCAGTGCCCCGACGTACTTGTGGATGACGTTGAGCGCGCTGGCCGGCGCGTCCTGGTCCCAGATCAGGTCGATGAGGTCGTCGGTGCTGATCGGCCGTCCGTCCCGGGAGAGGAGGAGGGCGAGCAGATAGGCCTGCTGCGGCGGGCCCACGTCCAGCTCGACCCCGTTCCGCCAGATCCGCAGCGGGCCGAGGATCTGGAGCCGGAGGACGGCCGTACGGAGCGTGCTGACTGGTGCGGACACGAGCGTGAACCGGTCCGAACGATCTGCTGCCTGCGCCTTCGTCACCGGCTAAGCGTCGGACGGGCAGTCTCCCCGCGCATCCGCCACCGGCCGGTGACGGGTGGCTGGCGACGCGGCCCGGATCGAGGTCAGTGCGGTTGAAGTAAGACGTCAGTTCGCCTCGGCACACTGCCCGGGTGATCCGCAGAAGCAGGGGCCTGGTCGGCCGCGACGACGAGTGCCGCGTGCTCGACGACGTGATCGAGGCGGTGCGTGCCGGGGAGAGTCGCGCCCTCGTGGTGCACGGCGAGCCGGGAATCGGGAAGAGCGCCCTCCTGCGTCATCTGGTGACCAGGGCCGGTGAGCTGCGGATACTCGCGACGACCGGCCGGCCGTCGGAGGCGGAGCTGCCGTTCGCCGGGTTGCACCAGCTGTTCGGGACGATGACCGAGCGCATCGACCGTCTCCCGGTTCCGCAGCGCAACGCTCTGCAGGTGGCGTTCGGCCTGCGTGAGGGCGACCCGCCCGACCGGTACGTCGTCTCGCTGGGCGTGCTCGGCCTGGTGGCCGAGCTGGCGCGCGAGTGCCCGGTGCTCTGCGTCGTCGACGACGAGCAGTGGATGGACCGGGCGACGGTACTGACCCTGACGTTCGTCGCCCGCCGGATGAAGTCCGACGCGGCGGCCGTCGTGTTCGCGTCCCGGGAGGGCCGGGAGGAGTTCCAGGGACTCCCGACGCTGGTCCTCTCCGGGCTCTCCGCCCACCACGCGCGCGAGCTGCTGGACTCGGTGATGACCGGCCCGCTCGACCCGAGCGTGCGCCACCAGATCGTCACCGAGACGCACGGGAACCCGCGCGCGCTGCTCGACGTCGCCCGCGGCGTGGGGCCGGCGGAGCTGGCGGGGGGCTTCCGGTTCCCGGGCGCGGTGCCGCTGTCCCCGCCGATCGAGCGGGACTACCGCCGGCGTCTCGACGCGCTGCCGCCGTCGGCGCGCCAGTTCCTGCTGCTGGCCGCGGCCGATCCGGTGGGCGACCCCACGACGCTGTGGTCCGCCGCGGCCCGGCTCGGTCTCGAGCTCCCGGCGCTGACCCCCGCGCTGGCCTCGGGCCTGATCTCGCTCGGCGCCCGGGTCGAGTTCCGGAACCCGCTGGCGCGTTCGGCCGTGTACCGCGCGGCCGGGCTCGTCGCGCGTCGCGAGGTGCACGACGCGCTGGCCGCGGTCACCGACCCGAGCTCGGACCCGGACCGCCGGGCCTGGCACCGGGCCCACGCGGCCGACCGGCCGGACGAGGACGCCGCCGTCGAGCTCGAACGGTCCGCGGGCCACGCGCGCTCCCGGGGCGGGCTGGCCGCGGCCGCGGCGTTCCTCAGGCGCGCGGCGGAGCTCACCGCGGACCCGTCGCTGCGGACCCGCCGGCTGATCGCCGCGGCCGAGGCCAGCCGGGACGCGGGGGGCCACGAGGCCGCGCTCGTGCTGCTGGACACCGCGAGCATGCGACCGCTCGACGACGAGCACGCGGCACGCGTCATGCGGATCCGGGGGATCATCGCGATCGAGCAGCACCGTCGCGTCGACGGCGTCGAGCTGCTCCTCGGCGCCGCCGCCCGATTCGGGCCCGACCACGCCGCGGACGCCCGCGCGACGGCGCTGGAAGCACTGGTGGGCACGTTCTGGGACGCGAAGCCGCACGATCCGCTGTTCGCGAAGGCCGCCGCGTCGGTCGCGGACCTCGTCCGGGGGTCACGCGCTCCGTCGACGCTCACGGATCTGCTGCTCGAGGGGCTGTACGTCCGGATCGTCGACGGCTTCGCCGCGGCGGCCCCGCTGTTGCGGCGCGCCGTCGACCGGCTGGTAACCGCGGCGCCGACCGACCGCTGGCAGGTGTTCGGCGCGAACCGGCTGTTCCTGATGCTGGCCGAGGAGCTCTGGGACGAGGACGCGATGGGGGTCCTCGCGACGCGTCAGGTCGTCGTCTGCCGGCGCGACGGCGCGCTCGCGGCCCTGCAGCAGGCGCTGAACTACAGCGCCTTCCACCGGATGCACGAGGGCGACTTCCTCGCGGCCGCGGCCCTGATCGAGGAGTCGCACACGGTCGCCGCGGTGAGCACCGGCCGGACGAATCGCCACGTCGAGGTGGTGCTGTCGGCCTGGCGGGGCGACGAGAGCCGGACGCCGAAGCTCAGCGCCGAGGTGCGTCAGCCGGTCCTCGAGGGGCGCGGGACGTTCGGCTTCTGCGCCGACTACGCGGACGCCGTGCTGGCCAACGCGCTCGGCCGGTTCGACGTGGCGCTCGCGGCGGCGAAGCGTGCGTTCGACTACGACCAGCGCATCGTGGCGTCGATGGTGGTGTCCGAGATCATCGACGCGGCCTCGCGGACCGGCGACGTGGACGCGCTCCGCTCGGTCCGGGACTGGCTGGCCGAGCGGGTCGCCGCCACCCCGCGGCCCTGGAACTTCGGCCTGCACGAGCGGTGTCTGGCGCTGCTCTCCGACGACGACCGGGCGGAGGCCCACTACCAGGAATCCATCGCGCAGCTGAGCACCACCCGGGCCCGGCTCGAGATCGCGCGTTCCCAGCTTTTGTTCGGGGAGTGGCTGCGCCGGCGGGGCCGGCGGGGGGACGCCCGCCGCTACCTGCGGGAGGCGCACCAGACGTTCCACGCGCTCGGCTCGGCCGGGTTCGCGGGCCGGGCCGCGCGCGAGCTGCAGGCCACCGGGGACGCCACGATCCGCGCCGCCGAGAGCGGCCACCCGTCGCTCACCGCGCAGGAAGCCCAGGTCGCGGCGCTGGCGGGCGCGGGACTGACCAATCCGGAGATCGGCGCGCGCCTGTTCATCAGCCCCCGCACCGTGCAGTACCACCTGCGCAAGGTCTTCCTGAAGCTCGGCATCACCTCGCGCGCGCAGCTCGCGCAGGCGTTGCCGCCCGAGGCCGCCGGGCTCGGTGATCTCGGTGGCCGGCGTCGTCTGGAGCCCGCGTGAGGGCTCGGCGGGCCGCTGCCGCTCACAGGTAGCCCTCGCGGAGCGCGTGGGCGACCGCGTGGGTCCGGTTCCGGAGGCCGTAGCGGGCGGTGACGCCGGCGAGGACGTTCTTGACGGTCCGTTCGGAGAACGACAGGCGCGCGGCGACCTCGCGGGTCTCCAGGCCCTCGGCGAGCAGGCGTAACACGTCGAGTTCGCGCGGGCTCGGGGGACGCTCGTCGTCGGGACCGGCGGGGCCGGCCCGCCGCAGCCGGACCACCGCGTCGACGAGCTGGCCGACGGCGCCGGACGGCAGGTCCCGGTCGTGGCGCGCCGCGGCCCGGACCGCCCGCAGCAGGCGGTCCGGGGTGACCTCGTGCCGGAGCAGGATCGCGGGGACGCCGGCGTCCAGGGCCCGCAGCAGCTCCGGCTCACGGAGGTGGGCGACGATCAGCACCACCGTCCACCCGCTGCTCAGCGCGGTCAGGCGCCCGATCGCGGCCCGGTCGACCCGGTCGGCGGCCACGACCGCGACGCCGGGCCGGTGGTCCTCGCCGGGGTGCGCGGCACGCAGGTCGACGTCCGGACCGGAGCGCAGGTGGGCGATCAGACCGGCCCGGGTCAGCGGATCGTCGCCGAGGACGGTGACCGGGATGCGCCGGGCCCCGTCGGCCGGCGCTCCGTGGCGGGACACGTGCCGATCAGCGCGCGGTCAGCGCGCTGTGACGCTTCACCCAGCTCTCGACCTGGCCGGCGACGTCGGCCCAGCCGTGGTCGAACGGGGACGAGTGCCCGCGCCCGGGCAGCCGGATCAGGTCGGCGACCGCCGGGGAGTCCCGGTACAGCCGGTGCGCCGCGCGGGTCACGACGTCCGGCACGGTGTGGTCACGGTCGGCTGAGACGAACAGGAGCGGGGCCCGCCGCCCGGTCCGGGTGTCCACCGCGGCCGGTGAGCTGCGCCGGACGTTCGACGTCGCCACCTCGAACAGCGGCCGGCCGGGCCCGGGAATCGCGAAACGCTCGTGGAGTTCGTCGGACTCGTCGGCCGGCAGGGTGTTGCCGAAGCCGTAGCGGAACTGCGCGGCGCTCAACGAGACCACCCGGTTCCGGTTGGCGGGGTTGCGCAGCACCGGGAACGAGGACCGCAGCTGGGCGAGCGGGAGTGCCCGGACGCCCTTGATCGGGGCCGGATTGACGACGACGGCGGCGCGCAGGTCGGTCGTGAGGTTCAGCTTCTGCACGACGGTGCCGCCGACCGAGTGTCCGATGAGGATCGGCGGCTGGTCGAGCTCCTCGATGATGCCGCGGTAGTGCGTGGCGATGTCCTCGAGCCCGACGCCGGCGAGACGCTCGGGCCGGGCCCGGGTGCCGGCGACGGTCTCGCTGTCTCCCGGCCAGCCCGGGGCGATCGGCCGGTAACCGGCGGCGGTGAACAGCTCCACCCACGGTGCCCAGGAGGACGAGTGGATCCACAAGCCGTGGATGAAGACGACGGGTGTGCCTGGTGCTGTCATGAGCTTTCCGCCTCGGCCGCGTTCCGGTTGACTGCGTGCGAGTGAAGCGGGACGCAGGGGATTTCCGGTGGACGCCACCTCCACTGGACGTTCAGTGGCCGTCCAGCGCGTCGAGCAGTTCCTGCGCGCGGCGCGCGAACAGGTGGGCCTCGCGCTCCACCGACAGCGCCCGCGCCCGTTCGGCGGCGGACCGGACGTCGGTGAGCGGTGCACCGCGGGCCTGGAGCAGCCGGGCGCGCAGCAGCAGCACGAGGCCCTCGGCGTACCGCTGGTCGTTGACGCCGAGGAAGTGCTCGGCCCGGGTGAGCGCGGCCTCGGCCCGGTCGAGGGCGCCGGCCGCGAGCCACATCTCGGCGATCAGCCCGTACCACGTGGTGACGCCGCTCAGCGGCGGATCGACGAGGGTGGCCGTCAGGATCCGCTCGGCCTCCACCGCGGCGCCGGCCGGGTCGTCGCCGGCGACGGCGTGCGCCCAGTGCCGGGCCATCCGGAGGTAGGCACCGAAGAACACGAACGAGAACCTCGGGTCTTCGGCGATGCCCCGCTCCGCGCACCGCAGGGCCCACGCGGAGTCGCCCGCCAGCGCCGCGCTGGTGGCGGCGAACGTGGACCAGATCGTCACGACGTAGGGATCGTCGCCCGCGGTGGCCTCCAGCCGCTCGATCAGCGTGCGTGCCGTGTCGACGTCGCCGTGCAGGGTGGTGACCAGGGCGAGCATCACCGGCGACTTGAGCTGCAGGTCGCGCCGGAGACTGTTCTCGTCGCTCCGGACGAGGTCGTCGAGCACGATCGGATCGGCCTGGCGCAGGTAGCGGAACGCCTCGCCGATGTTGCCCCGGTCCCACTCCTGGATGCCCCAGCCGACCAGGCCGTACGCGCGCAGCACCGGGTGGGGGGAGGCTCGGCCCTCCTCCAGCTGGCGCCGGGCCAGCGGGCCACTGAGGTCGAGCCGCGCCGCTTCGGAGTAGGCGGCGCGCCGGGAGAACCGGAAGTCGGCGGCCTCGAGCTCGCGGCCCAGGTCGCGGGCGAGTTGCTCGGCCCGTTCGAGCAGGTCCACCGCGGCCCCGACGTACCCGGCGCGCATGCCGACGACCGCGGTGAGGTGCGAGAGCGCGGAGAGTTCGAGCTCACGCAGCCCGCTCGTCCTGGCCAGCCGGGCGGCCGAGCGGAGCTGCCGCTCGGCGTCCTGGAGCGCGAGCTTCGTGGTGGCGCTGCGGCCGGCGCGGATCAGCGCGGCGGTGGTGCGGGCGGGGTCGGCGAGCGGACCGGCGGCCCAGAGATGGTGGGCGAGGCGTTCGGCGACGGATCGGCCGGGCGTCCGTTCCAGTGCGTCGGCGATACGCAGGTGGAGCCGGGGCGCGCGCAGCGGCGGGGTGGTCTCCGAGATCGACTCGCGCACGAGGTCGTGGGCGAAACGGTAGGCGAACGGGTCGTCGGGAGCCGGCTCCAGCAGGCCGAGGGTCTCGACCGGTTCCAGGAGCCCCAAACCGGTCTGGACGTCGACCTGGGCGGCGGAGGCGAGCAGACGGAGGTCGACGCCCCGCCCGACGAGGGCGGCGAGCTGCAGCAGGTCCGTGGCGCGATCGTCGAGCCCGGCCATCCGGTCGCGGACGACGTCGCGCACGGTGGACGGTACGCCGGTGCTCACCGCCGCGCGCTCGGTGAGCCGCCCGCCGTCGGCCGTGAGCAGCCGGGACAGCTCGCGGACGAAGAACGGGTTGCCGTCCGTGCGCGCGGAGATGACGCGCGTGACGGCCGCGTCCGGAACCTGGCCGGTCTCGCGCCGCACCAGCTCGGCCACCTCGTCCCGGTCGAGCACGTCGAGACGCAGACGTCGATGACCGGGCACCCGGCTGGCCGCCGCGAGCATGCCGATCAGCTCCGGGCCGGGCAGCGGCGCCCGGGTGCGCAGCGTCCCGGTCAGCAGGACGCCGGTCGGCAGCCGGGCGGCGAGGTGGCCGAACAGCTGCACCGAGGCGACGTCGGCCCAGTGCAGGTCGTCGATGATCAGCAGCACCGGCTGACGGCGGGCGGCGTGCCCGACGGCGTCCACGACGTGTTCGAACAGGCGGAACTGCGCGGTGTTGTCCGGCCGCACCGGGGTCTCGGCGGCGCCGTCGTCCGGTTCGGCGAGACGGCCCAGCCGGCCGGCGAGCCACCGCTCCCGGGACGGATCGGGGAGCGTGTCGAGGATCGCGCCGATCGCGGTGACCCACGGCCACATCGACGGCGAGCCGTCACCCTCCAGGCACTGGCCCCAGACGACGAGCGCACCGCGCCGGGCCGCGTCGTCGGCGGCCTCCTCCAGCAGCCGGGTCTTGCCGATCCCGGGGTCGCCCTCGACGAGGAGCAGACCGGTGCCGCCGGCGAGGACCGACGCCACCGCCTGCCGGACGACGGCCACCTCGGCGGCCCGGCCGACCAGCGTCGTCGGAGGTCCCGCGGCGGCGCGGCCGGGCGGCGCCGGCCGGTCGCGGATCCGCCGTTCGGCGTCGCGCAGGACCGGGCCGGGGTCGATGCCGACCTCGTCGGCCAGGCGGGCACGCACCCGCTGGTAGAGCGAACGAGCCTCGGCGTGCTGTCCGGCGGCGGCCAGCGTGGTGACCAGCGCGGCCTGCACCGGCTCGTGCAACGGGGCCATCGACGCGGCGAGACGCAGCGGACGCAGGACCCGTTGCGGGCGGTCCAGCGCGACTGCCGGCTCGACCGCGGCCGAGCACGCCGCGAAGAACTCCTCGTTCAGCGACGCGAAGACCGGCGTCGCGGCCGGGCCCGGGTTCAACCCGTCCCCGGCCGGGCCGCGCCAGAGGGCCAGCGCCGCCGCGAAGTCGTCGAGCGCCGCCCGGGGCTCCCGGTCGGCGAGCCGGCGGTGGGCCGCCGCGACCAGGGCACGGAACACGGCGACGTCGGAGGCGGCCGGATCGGCGACGAACAGGTAGCCGGTGCCGTGGCGCCGCAGGTAGGACCCGTTGCTCCGGGCCGGCAGCTCCGGCTCGAGCAACCGCCGGAGCGCACCCACGTACCGCTGGACGACGTTGAGGGCGCTGGGCGGGGGCTCGTCGTCCCAGACGAGCTCGATCAGGTGGTCGGCGCTGACCGGCTGGCCGGCCCGCGCCAGCAGGAGACCCAGCAGGTAGGCCTGCTGGCGTGGGCCCAGGTCCACCTCGGCGCCGTGGCGCCGGATCCGGAGCGGACCGAGTACCTCCGAACGCACGGAGTCACTGACCACCGGTGGTCCGGGCGAGACGTCCACGCCGCCGCTCACCCCCGAGCCTGTTCCTGATCGGGCGCCGAGACCCGTCCGGAAATCTACTAGCCCGGCGCGGTGACGCCATCAGGGTGCGTCGTCCGGGGGGAGCTCGGTGAGCAGTCCGTCGATGCGCCGGGCGAACAGGTGGGCCCCGCGCTCGACCGACACCGCGCGGGCCCGTCGTGCGGCGGCCCGCACGGTGGCGGCGGGCTCGCCGCGCGCCTGGAGGAGCCGGGCGCGCTGCAGCAGGACGAGCCCTTCCGCGTACCGCTGGCCGTAGGTCGCGAGGGCCTGCTCCGCCCGCTCGAGCGCGTCGGCGGCCTCGTCGGCGGCGCCGGCCGCCAGCCGCACCTCGGCGAGCAGCGCGTACCAGGTGGCGACGCACGAGACCGGCGGATCCAGCAGCCGGTCGGCGAGGAGCGCCCGGATCTCGGCCGCCGCGCCCTCCGGGTCCGAACCACGCATCGCCAGCGCCCACGCGCGGACCAGCCGCTGGTAGGTGCCGAGGAACACGAAAGAGAACCCGCTGTCGACCGCGATGCCCCGCTCGGCGGCACGCAGCGCCCAGCCGGGGTCTCCCACGATCGACGCGGTGCGCGCGGAGATCGTCGCCCACACCGTGATCGCGTACCGGTCCTCGCCGGCCGCGAGCTCCAGGTCGTCCAGCAGCGCACGCGCGCCGTCGATGTCGCCGGAGAGCGCCGTGACCTCGCCGAGCATCGCGGCCGAGAGCAGCCGGAGGTCGTAGCGGAGCGGGTTCTCCGCGCGGGGGCCGAGGTCGGCGGGCCGGCTCGGGCCCGGCCGGGCCAGGTACCGGAGAGCCTCGCCGACATCGCCGGTCGACCACTGCTGGAGCCCCCAGGCGTGCCGACCGTAAGCCTGCACCACCGGGTCGTCGGACGCCTCGCCGGCGGCGAGCAACCGGCGCGCCAGACGTTCGCTCCGGTCGAACCGCATGCCCTGGACGTGCACGACCCAGCGGGTGAAGAGGAAGTCGGCGGCCTCCCGTTCCCGGCCCAGCCGGGCGGCCAGCTCCTCGGCCCTCGCCAGCCGGTCGAGCACGGAGGTGCCGTACATCGACCGCATCCCGGCGACGGTGATCAGCTGCCGGAGCGCGGCCAGCTCCCGTTCCGGCAGGTCCGCGGTGCGCGCCGTGCGGGCGGCCGACCACAGGTGCTGCTCGGCCGCGTCGAACGCGGACTTGGACGCGGCCCGGCCACCGGCACGCAGCAGTGCGTCCGCGGTCCGGGCCGGGTCGGCGAGCGGCGCGGCCGACCACAGGTGATGTGCGAGACGTTCGTCGTCGGAGGTGCCGGCGAGCGCGAGCGCGTCCGCGATGCGCAGATGCAGGGCGTGGGTCGTCAGCGGCGGTGTCGTCCCGGCCACGGCTTCCCGGACCAGGTCGTGGGCGAAGCGGTAGGTGAGCGGAGACTCGGGGGAGGGCCCGACGAGACCGAGGGCCTCGGCCGGGCCGAGCCGTCGGCGGCTGATCCCGGGGTCGAGCCCGGCGGCGTCGGCGAGGAGCTCCAGGTCGATGTCGCGGCCGAGGAGCGCGGCGATCCGCAGCAGGTCCCGGCCGTCGTCGTCGAGCCCGCCCATCCGGTCCAGGACGACGTCACGCACGGTGGACGGCACCCCGTACCGCGCCGGGGCGTCCGTGCTCAGCGTGTCGTCGGCGGCGAGCAGCCGCGCCAGCTCGCGGACGAAGAACGGGTTGCCCGCGGTGCGCGCGTGGAGGTCGCGCCCGACGGCGGGAGCGGGCGTCTGCCCGGTCTCGCGGCGGACCAGCTCGACGACCTCGGCCAGGTCGAACGGCGCCGGCCGGAGGTGGTGGTGCCCCGGCGTGCGGCCGGCGGCGGCCAGGACGCGGGCCAGCTCCGCACCGGGCCGGGGGGCGTGGGTGCGCAGCGCGCCGACGAGGACCGCGCCGCGGGGCGGGCGCGCGGCCAGGTGGCCGAACAACGCCAGTGACGCCGTGTCGGCCCACTGGAGGTCGTCGACGATCAGCATCGTCGGCTGCTGCGCGGAGACCGACGCGAGCAGGGCCGCGACCGCGTCGAACAGCCGGAGCCGGCCGCCGTCGTCCGGGAGCATCAGCGAGCCGACGGGCCCGCCGCGCGGCTCGACCAGGCGACCGAGCTCCCCGGCGAGCCACGCTGCCCGCGACGCGGCGGGGAGGCGGTCGAGGAGCGCGCCGACGGCCTCCACCCAGGGCCACATCGACGGCGTGCCGTCGCCGTCGAGGCAGTGGCCCCAGACGACGAGGGCGCCGGACCGCTCGGCCGCCGCGCCCGCCTCCGCCAGCAGCCGGGTCTTCCCCGCGCCGGGCTCGCCGTCCACGACGACCACCCGGCCCCCGTCGGACGCGGCCGACTCCAGGACCTGGCGCAACGTGGCCAGTTCCCCGGCCCGGCCGACCACACCGACGTCGGGAGCGGGCCGGCTGCGTCCGCGGTCCGGGACCGGGCGCGGCCGGGTGTTCCCGGCGGCGGCGACGGTGGAGGCGAGCGCCGCCCGCGCGGGTTCGTGCAGCGGCGCCATCGACACGGCCAGCCGCAGCGGGGCGAGCACCTCCGCCGGCCGGGCCAGGGACGCCGCCAGCTCGGCCGCGGCCACGCACGCGTCGACGAACTCCGCGGTGAGCGCGGTGAAGATCGCGCGTGCGGCCGGACCGTGGGAGAAGTCGTCGCCGGCGGCGCCGCGCCAGAGCGCCAGGGCGTCCAGATAGGTCGCGAACGCGTCCGCGGTGCGCCCGTCGGACTGGGCGGACTCGGCGTCGGAGACCAGGCGGCGGAAGTCGGCGAGGTCGAGAACGTCCGGGCCGGCCACCAGCCGGTACCCGGTGCCCTGACGGTGCAGGTAGGAACCGGCCTCGCGGGGCCGCAGCCCGGGCTCCAGCAGCCGGCGCACCGCGCCGACGTACTTCTGGACCAGGTTCGCCGCGGTGGGGGGAGCCTCGTCGCCCCAGACCAGGTCGACCAGCTCACCCGTCCCGACCGGCTGGTTGGCGCGGGCGAGCAGCACGGCGAGGAGGTACGCCTGCTGGCGCGGGCCGGCGTCCACCTCGTGGCCGTCCCGGACGATCCGCAACGGACCGAGCACGTGCAGCCGCAGCCGGGTCGGGGCGGTCACGGGGCTGATCGCCTCTCCTCGGGCCGCACGCGGATCTGCCCGATTGGGCACCCGGGGATGCTATCGCGTGCCGCTTTAACGATCCGGTCGCCGGGTTTCACGCCGACAGCGGGGGCGGTTCGCGGCGAGTGCCCCTTCGGGCAGGCCGGGGACGCCGTTGGCCGGCGCGGTGGCAGCGGGTACTTTGGCGGCGTCACGAATGGGGGGTCCACGGGGTGATGGCGGCGCGCGACGACGTCGTCGGGCGGGTCGCCGAACGGGTGACGCTCGAGCGGGCCGTGAGCGCCTGCCTCGACGGAGGCACCGGCCTGGTCCTCCTCGAGGGTGAGCCCGGTGTCGGGAAGACCCGGTTGCTGGAGGAGGCCGCCGCCGACGCCGACCGGCACGGGGTGCTCGTCCTCTGGGGCCGTTGCCGGGAAGGCGACGGTGCGCCGGCGATGTGGCCGTGGCTCCAGATCGTCGAGGGCGTTCTCGACGCGCGACCGGGCCCCGACCGCGACCGGGGACCGACCGGCGAGCTCGCCCAGCTCGTCCGGTCGCGCGGGAGCGACGCGGTGGAGCCGGCCCGGCCGGTCGAGGGCTCCCAGTTCCGCCTGTTCAAGCAGGTCGTCGACCTTCTCGCCCGGACGGCGGCGCGGCGCCCGGTGCTGGTGCTCCTCGACGACCTGCAGTGGGCCGACGCCGCGTCGCTCCAGCTGCTCGGCTACCTGGCGGAGTGGCTGCCGGAGCGGACGCTCGTCCTCGGCGCTCTGCGGGAGCACACCGTCGTCGCGGACCCGGAGCTGACGCGGATGCTCGCCGCGGCCAGCCGCGTGTCCGGCCACCGCCGGATCCGTCTCGGGCCGCTCGGCCCGGACGAGGTGGCCGAGCTCGTCCGCCGCGAGATCGGCCGGGAGCCCGCGCCGGAGGTCGCGCGGGACGTCCACGCGCGGACGGCGGGCAACCCGTTCTTCGTCCGGGAGCTGGCCCGGCTGCTCGCCGTCGGTGGCGCCTTCACCGCGCCAGTCTTCACCCGGGGCGGGGTGCCCTCCACCGTGCGCGACGTCGTCCGCGACCGGATGCGCGGGCTCGGCGACCGCACGACGGAGCTGCTGCGGACCGCGGCGGTCGTCGGCCGGGACGTGGATCTCCGGCTGCTCGCGGCCGTCACGGAGCTCGACGTGGCGACCTGTCTCGCCGCCCTGGAGCCCGTGCACGCGCTCGGTCTGCTCACGACCGTGCCCGGCGACCCGTTCTCGGTGCGCTTCGCGCACGACCTCGTCCGGGAGTCGGTCGCCCGGGACCTTCCGCAGGTGCGGGCGGCGCGGCTCCACCTGGCGGTCGCGGACGCGCTGGAGACGGTCGACCCGGGGGACGGGTTCACCGCGGAACGCCGGGCCCACCACCTGTGGGCCGCCGGTCCGCTCGCCGATCCGGCCCGGACCACCGCGGCGCTCGTCGCGGCGGGCCGGCGCGCGGCCGCCCGGTACGCGCTCGTCCCGGCCGAGCAGCAACTGCGGTCGGCGGCGCGGCTGGCGCGCGAAGCGGACCGGCCGGAACTCGAACTCGCCGCGCTGTCCCAGCTCACCGCCGTGGTGGGCCGGCGAACGGGGTACAACGCGTCGGCGTTCGACGAGCTGGAACGCGCCGAGCAGCTCGCGCGGAGCCTCGGCCGCGAGCGCGCGGCCGCCGACTTCCTGTTCTCCCGCCGGGCCGCGTACTCCCAGGCCGCCCGGCTCGATCGGAGCGGCCCACTGGCGCGTCGCCTGCTCGAGCAGGGCCGGAACTCGCCGGACCCGCTCGTGCGTGCCTACGGGCTGCTCGGGTGGGGCATCCACCAGTGGGACACGGGCGACGTCGGCGAGGCGTTCCGCTACCTCGGCCGGGCCAACCGCACGCTCGTCGACGAGCTGGCCGAGCGCGAGGAGCGCCCCCTCCGGCACGACCTGCAGCTCATGTCGCTCGGCATGCTCGCCGAGGTCACCGCACTGCACGGCGACGTCGACGCGGCCCGCGCGCTGCTCGACACGATGGAGATCGCCGCCGGGGAGGACTCGTACGCGATCACCGTCTGGACCAGCTTCGCGGCCCGGATCGCGGCGATGGCCGGGGACCCGGAGTGGGCGCTGCGCGTCGCGACGGAAGGCATCGCCGAAGACCCCGACTTCTCCTACCGGTTCTTCGGCCTGTACCTGCGGCTGGCCCGGCTCTGGGCGCTCGCCGTCACCGGCCGGGAGCCCGCCGCCGCGGCGGCGGAGGCCGAACGGCTCATCGAGGCGGGGTTGCTGGATCCACCCCGGTCGAACGTGCCCACCTGGTGCGGACTGCTCGCCGAGGCCTGGCTGGCGGCCGGCCGCCCGGAGCGGGCCGCCGCGGCGCTCGACCGGGCCGACCACCACCTCGAGACCACCGGGCAGCGCTACGCGGAGGGACTGCTCCTGCTGGCGCGGGCGCGCCTGGTGCGGGCCACCGGGGGTGACGCGTCGCCGCTGGCCGCGCGGGCCGCGGTGCTCGCCGGTGAGCGTGAGGCCCACCTGTTCGCGCGCCGCGCCGCGGAGTTCCTGGCCGGTCCGAACGCCGGGAACCGGCCGGGCTGACGGGTCACCGCAGCTCGTCGACGCGCCGGGCGAACAGGTGCGCCCCGCGGGCGACACACCGGGCCTTCGCGCGCTCGGCCAGCGGCGCCGCGTCACCCCCGGTGGCCCGCACCAGGCGCGCCCGCAGCAGGAGCAGATGTCCCTCGGCGTCGCGCTGGCCACCGACCCGGAGGAAGTGCTCGGCGCGGTCGAGGGCCGCGGTGGCCCGGGCGAGGTCCCCCGCCGCCAGCCACATCTCGGTCAGCGCCCCGTACCAGCCGGCGACCGACCGCAGCGGCGGGTCGGCCAGCGTCGTCAGGATGAGGTCCTCGGCGTCGGCGGCGGCCCGGGCGGGGTCGTGGCCGGTGGACGCGGAGGCCCAGTGCCGGGCCAGCCGCTGGTGCGTGCGCAGCGTGGGGAGGACCAGGTCGGAGTCGGGGACGAGCCCCCGCTCCGCCGCACGCAGCGCCCAGGCCGGATCGTTCGCCTGGACCGCGGTCAGCGCCGAGAACGCCGACCACACCGCGACGACGTACGGGTCGTCGCCCATCCGCGCCTCGACCGCGTCGAACAGCCGGCGCGCGCCCTCGACGTCGCCGTGGGCGGCGGTCACCTGAGCGAGCCACACCGGCACCTGCACGGCGAGCCGGAGCGGGTCGTCGGCCGGCCCGGCGTCGCGGCGGGGGAGGTCGGACGCGCACCGGCTCAGGAAGCGGTACCCCTCGGTGACCTCGCCCAGCTGCCACTGGTGGATGCCCCAGGCGAACCGGCCGATCGCGCGCACCGTCGGTTCCGTCGACGCGTCGCCCCGGTCGAGCAGCCGGCGGGCCAGCGGGGTGGCGTGGGCGAAGTCCAGCACCTGGAGATGGGCGGTCCAGCGGGTGAGCAGGAACCCGGCCGCCTCGGCCTCCCGGCCGAGCGTCCGCGCCAGCGTCTCGGCCCGCTCGAGCAGGTCGACGTCGGTCCTGACGTAGCCCGACCGCATTCCGTGGGCGGCGTTGAGCTGCGTCAGCGCGACCAGCTCCCGCTGCGGGAGGTCGGCGCCCCGCGCGACCCGGACCGCGGAGCGCAGCTGCTGTTCGGCGACCTCGAGCGCGCCCGCGGCGGTGGCGTTCCGACCGGCGCGCAGCAGCGCGTCCGTGGTCCGGGCCGGATCGGCGAGCGACCCGGCCGCCAGCAGGTGGTGGGCGAGGCGCTCGGCGGCGAACTCGCCGCCGGGCTCCCGGTGCGCCACCGCGTCGGCGATCCGGAGGTGCAGCAGGCGCGCGCGGGGCTCGGGCACCGCCTCGACGAGCGAGTCGCGGATCAGGTCGTGGGCGAACCGGGCCGTGAAGGGGTCGCCCGGCTTGGGCTCCAGCAGCCCGAGCCCCCGCACCGGATCGAGGCGATCGAGGCACTCGAGCGTGTCCAGGCCGGAGGCCGCGGCCAGCAGGCGCAGATCGACGTCCCGGCCGACGAACGCGGCGACCTCGAGCAGGGCGCTGGTCCCGTCGGGGAGGCCCGACACGCGGTCGCGCACGACGTCACGCACCGTCGACGGCACGCCCGCGCGTCCGGTGTCGGCCTCGGTGACGACGCCGGCTCCGGCGAGCAGCAGCGAGAGCTCGCGGACGAAGAACGGGTTGCCCGCCGTCCGGGAGGACAGGCTCCTGGCGACGCCCGCGGTCGGGTTCTGGCCCGTCTCCCGCCGGAACAGCTCGGCGACCTCCGCGGTGCTCAGCGGACCGAGCGGGATACGACGGTGGGACGGCAGCCGGCTGACCGCGGCGAGCATGCGCGCCAGCTCCTCCCCGGGCGCGGGGACGGGGGCCCGGTCGCGGAACGCACCGACGAGCAGCACGCCCCGGGGCAGCACGCCGGCCAGATGGGCGAACAGCTGCAGCGAGGTGTCGTCGGCCCAGTGCAGGTCGTCGAGCACGATCAGCAGCGGACGCTCGGCCGACACCTGCGCGACGACCGTGACGACCTGCTCGAACAACCGGAACCGGGCCCCGCGCGCCGGTTCGCCGGAGGTGTTCGGGTTCAGGAGCAGACCGAGTTCGGCGGTGAGCCGGCGTGCCCGCGACGGCGTTCGCAGGCCGGCCAGGAGGCTGTCGACCGCGCGCGCCCAGGGCCACAACGGCGGCGTCCCGCTGCCCTCGAGCGAGTGACCCCACACGACGCGCAGGCCCCGCCCGCGCGCCTCGGCCGCCGCGCGCTCGAGGAGGCGGGTCTTGCCGATGCCGGGCTCGCCCTCGACCAGCGCGACCACCGAGCCGTCGGCCGCCGCGGCGTCGGCGGCCCGGCGCAGCGCCGAGAGCTCCTCGGCCCGGCCGACCATCTCCGCCGGGGGGTCGGCCGGCCCGTCATCCGGTGCGGGTCTCTCCGGTGGGCGCGGTCCGGGGTGTTCGATCGAGCGGAGGTGGGCGGCGCGCAGCCGGGGACCCGGCTCGACCCCGAGCTCCTCGGCGAGCCGGGTGCGGACGGCCCGGAACGCCGCCAGCGCCTCCACCCGGTGCCCGGCGGCACCCAGCGCGGAGACGAGACTCGCGTGCACGGTTTCGTTCAGCGGCCCGATCGTCGCGGCCGCACGCAGGCACGGCAGCACGGACTCGGGGGTGCCGAGCGGGATCGCGAGTTCGGCCGCGGCGACGCACGCGGCGAAGAACGCGTCGTCGAGCGCGGCGAAGACCGGCATCGCGGCCGGGGGATGGGCGAACCCGTCACCGGCCGGGCCGTGCCACAACGCGGTCGCGTCGACGTAGTGACGCAGGGCGTCCGCCGGCCGCTGCTCGGCCGCAGCCGTCTCGGCCGCCTGCACGAGCGCGTGGAACGTGACGACGTCGAGCCGGGCGCCGTCGGCGACGAACGCGTAGCCGTCACCGTTCCGCCGCAGGTAGGAGCCCTCGCCGCGCGCCGGGAGCGTGGGCTCGAACAGCCGCCGCAACGCGCCGACGTGCTTCTGGACGACGTTCAGCGCGGTGACCGGGGCGTCGTCCTCCCACAGCATGTCGATCAGCTCGCCGACCCCGACCGTCCGGCCGGGGTGGGCGAGCAGCAGCGCCAGCAGGTAGGCCCGTTGGCGGGGACCGGCGCTCAGCTCGACGTCGCCCCGCCAGATCCGTAACGGGCCGAGGAGCTGCAGCCGAAGACGCTCCCGCGGTGGCGCGGGAGTTCCCGCGTCGCTGCGGAGGTCGCCGGCCGTCGGCGCCACGGTGCCACCTCCGGACCTCGGGTGCTCTCCGCACTGTACGGGGACTGGAGTCGCGCGCCGCGCGGAAGCCGCGCTCTTCACTGATCATCCAGCGGCCTGCGATGGGGTTCGGACGATTCGTCACCCGCTGAAGGAGATCCCATGAGCGCCACACCGGTGCGCAACGTCGTCCTCGTCCACGGAGCGTGGGCGGACGGGTCGGGATGGCGCGCCGTCCACGACCTGCTGACCGGGGAGGGCTACGCGGTGAGCGTGGTCCAGCACCCCACCAATTCGCTGGCCGACGACGCCGCCGTCACCCGTCGGGTCCTCGACCAGCAGGACGGCCCGACCATCCTGGTCGGACACTCCTACGGCGGTGCGGTGATCACCGAAGCCGGCACCCACGAGAACGTCGCCGCGCTGGTCTACGTCGCGGCGTTCGCGCCCGACAAGGACGAATCGGTCAACACGCTGATCTCGGACCCGGTGCCGGGTGCGCCGACGCCGCCGATCCTGCCGCCGGTGGACGGCTACCTGCTGCTCGACAAGGAGGCGTTCCCGGAGGCGTTCGCGGCCGACCTGCCCGCCGCCGACGCGCGTTTCCTGGCCGACTCCCAGCTGCCCTGGGGCCTCGAGGCCGTCGGAGGCGCGATCACCGACGCCGCCTGGCGGCTCAAGCCGAGCTGGTACCTGATCGCCGGCGAGGACCGGATGATCCCACCGGCCGCCCAGCGGGCGATGTCCGAGCGGATCGGCGCGTCGGTGACCGAGGTGACCTCCAGCCACGCCGTCTACGTCTCGCACCCGGACAGCGTGGTCTCGCTGGTCCGCGCGGCCGCCGCCGGGGCCTGAGCGCCGGCCGCACCACGGCGCCGGGCCCCGCTGGAGGCCCGGCGCCGTCGTACCGCACGGTCGCCGACCGGCGACGTGACACCCGAGTCAGGAGAGAGCGGACGCATGTGGGCTCACGTGACCGCCGCCGGTGCGGCCCGGCCGGATCCTCCGCGGACCGGTGCGCCGGTCCCGCTCCAGCGGCTGGCCGGCAACGCCGCGATCGCGCGCGCACTGGCCGGTGGGCGGCGCGCGGCGGTCGCCGGGGTGCTCGGCGCACGCGGTGTGCCGCTGCGCTCAGCGCTGCGCGCCGAGATGGAGTCGCGCCTCGGCGCCGACTTCTCGGAGGTGCGTCTGCACTCCGGCCCGGCGGCCGCCGCGTCCGCCGCCGCGCTCGATGCCCGGGCGTACACGTCCGGTGAGCACGTGGTGCTCGGGGCGGGCGGAGCCGACCGGCATACGCTCGCCCACGAGCTGACCCACGTGATCCAGCAGCGGGAGGGCGCGGTCGCGGGAACGGCGACCGACGACGGGCTGACGGTCTCCGATCCGTCCGACGCCTTCGAGCGCGCGGCCGAGACCGACGCCCGGCGCGCGCTGTCCGGAGCGGCCGCGGTCGGCACCCGCGCCGAGGAGGCCGCACACCGGGGGACGGCCGGCGGGACCGCGGTGCAGCGGATGATCGAGACCAAGCCCAACCGGCTGATGCAGCAGCAGGGGGAGTCCTGCTGGCTGTTCGTGCTCGAGTCCGTCCTGCACGCCCACGGCGCGCCGACGACGAGCGAACAGATCCTGATGCGCGTCTACCCGAGCAGCAGCGCGAGCTCGGGCATGGGCCGGGCGTTGATCCTCGGCGGGCTCGCCGTCACGCTGGAGCAGATGGCGGCGAGCCTCGGCGCCGGGCCGCTCGACCGCGCCCAGCTGGTCCGGACGGCCCGCACCGTGCTCGGCGACCCGCGCTCGGTCGACGCGCTGGACTTCCTTCCGTCCGACCCGCTGGCCACGTTCCCGGTGGAGCCCGTGCGCGCCGCCTACGCCGCGGCCGCCGAACGCGCCCGCGCGATCCAGCAGCTCCACCAGGACACCCGCGCGGGGCTGCAGAACCACCGCGGCGAACCGCTCTTCGTCGACTCCCCGTTCTGGGCCGAGGAGAAGCTGCTCGGAACGGCCGCGGTCAGTACCCGGTTCACCGCGAGCACGCCGCTGGAGGAGGTCGCCGCCGACCTGCGCAGGCACCGGCCCCCGTCGGTGATCAGCACACCGCGCAGCATCAACCCGTTCGCCACGACCGACCCCGCCCTCGCGCTCGCGCACTACGACTTCACCGGGGTGCCCGACCCGCTGCGCGGCACGAGCCGGACTAAGGTCTTCGTGATCCGCGGCGCCGACACCACCGGGTTCACGGTCCAGGCGAAGAACGGCGGCCCCGCGGTACTCATCACCGCGGGTCAGCTCGCCGAGCTCGCCGGCACGTCCCCCGACGCCGCGCGCCACGCGACCGCCGGCGACGAGTTCACCTTCGGGTTCCCCACGTTCACCGGTGAGGGGTGGAAGGGCGCCCGGATCGAGCTGGCGTGGTGCTTCGGTGACCTGCCGATGCTGGACGGTGCGCACATCCTCTCGCTCACGGGCGTCCAGGGCGACGACGTCGACGACACTCTCGTGACCTACAAGGACCCCAACTTCGGCGACGCGGAGATCGTCGTCTCGCTCCAGCAGTTCGCGGCCATGGCGGCCGGGAACGATCTGGCCACCGAGCGGGTGCGCGTCACCTCCGTGGAGTCCGAGCAGCGCCGGCGCCGCCGCCGAGCCGCCGCGCTGACGACCGACCAGATGGACGCGGAGCTGCGCCGCACGCGCCGCCGCGGCCTCGGCACCAACGACCTGCAGGAACTCGCCCAGCAAGTACACGACCAGCTCTACCTCTGACCCGCCCCGTCCCCGATCACCGCACGGAGTGCGTTCGTCAGGCGGCGGAACGCGAAGATCCGGAACGCCGCAGTTGCCGGGTGATTCGCCAGACCATCTGATGGATGGCCACGCCCACGGCCGCATTCACCGTGGCCAGCGCGGACGCACCGAGCAACCCCGCCGAGACGCTCATGACGTCGGCGGCGACGAGCAAGGTCGGCCAACCCACGGCAGCGGCGACGAGCGACGATCGCCACCAACGTCCACAGATCATGCCGAGGAGGATCAGTGTGGGAATCATGGCGGGCCTTTCTCGGCGGCTCACCCGATCCTCCCATGGGCCAGTAGCGGATGTTCGGGGTTCACCGCCACCCGGACCACGCCCGGCGGGCCGGAGTCGACGCTGCTCGCGCTGTGCAACACGTTCGCCGACGGCAACCCGTACGGTGTCCCGCACGTCACCGCTCCCGGCAACGACGCGGTCGGCCCACGACTGGACCGCGGCCCACCGCGACGAGCTGGATCCCGGACGCACCCGGCCCCCGCGCGTCAGTCCCGGAGCACGCCGTCCTCGTCGCAGCGGCGGAGGTACGCGTCGAAGCTGACGTTCGCGAGCTCCAGCGCCTCCTGGACGGCGGCCACCCCGGTGGCCACGACGCGGAAGGCGCGTCCGGGCCGGTCGGCCAGGTCGACCACGAGGACCGGGTGCTCCGCCGCGGCCAGCGTGCTCGCGTCGGCGACGAACGTGAAGCTCCGCTCGGGATCCGCGCCGAGCTCGACGCCGAGCTGCTCCGGCGTGCGGCCGTCGAAAGCGCGCTCGTCGACCAAGCGCAGCTCGGTGCCGCTGTCCCGGGCGTGCCCCGCCAGCAGCGCGCGGACGGCGAGCCAGCCCGCGTCGTCACCGAAGTCCGTGCGGATCAACAGGGTCCGGTCGACCGGTAGCTCGATCACGGGTCTCCTTCGTCGGTAGGTACGAACGAGCGTAGGAGCGCACTGTGGACGAGCAGTGGATGCCGGTCAGCCGTCGGCGAGAAGCTGGTGGCGCAGATGGCCGAGGGTCCTGCTGAGCAGTCGCGAGACGTGCATCTGTGAGCAGCCGACGCGGGCGGCGATCTGGCTCTGCGTCAGATCGTGGAAGAACCGCATGGCGACGATGCCGCGCTCCCGCTTGGGTAGCCGGGCCAGCGCCGCCCGGAGCGCCTGGTGGTCGACCACCGTCGCCAGCGCCGGATCGTCGACGCCCAGCAGCTCGCCCGGTGCGGCACCACCGGGGGGAGCGTCCAAGGAGACCGGCCGGTAGGCGTGGGTGAGGGCCAGCGCCTCGGCGACGTCGCCGGGGGAGACCCCGAGGTGGTCCGCGATCGCGGTGGCGTTGGGGGTCCTCGAGGGGTATGCCGCGCCGGGCGTAGCGGCGGCTGATGTGGTCGGCGATCGGGAGATGGAGCGTGACCAGCCTCGTCCGCATCGCGCGGCGCTCGTCGGTGTCGACCCCGAGATCGGCGTACCGCCGGAACAGCGGTTCGACGTCGGCGTAGACCGCGTAGTCGACGGCGCCCTCGGCGGAGGGTCTCGCGGTGGAGGTGGTGGTCATTCGTCGTCCCCTCGCCGGTGGCCTCGTTCGCCGCGACGGTAGGGACCCGGGGTGCACGAACAGTGAAGAGACGCCGGTGTGACCTACGGCACACAAGCCTGGGAAACCTGACGCTCGGCGCCGGACGATCAGTCGATTGTGAAACCGACCCTCGCCACCGAGGAGCAGCTGCTCCGGCGCATCGCGCGTGGGGACAGGGACGCCTTCGACGAGCTCTACCGGCGGACCGCGCCCTACCTCGCGATGCGTCTGCGCCGGCGCTGCGCCGACGAAGGCCTGGTGACCGAGGTCCTCCAGGACACCTTCCTGAGCGTGTGGCGTACGGCCGGGTCCTTCGGGCCGGTCCGCGGCGCCGGGGGAGCGGGTTGGCTCTGGACCATCGCGGCGCGTCGGCTCGTCGACGCGTTGCGGGCGCAGCAGCGCGTCCGGGAGGTGCCGACCGACGAGCTGCCGGTCCGCAGCGCGCCCCCGGCCGAGGACGAGGCGCTGGCCGGCGCGGTGGGGGACGAGCTCGGTGCTGCGCTCGCCGCCCTCGCCCCCGACCTGCGCGAGGTCCTGCGCGCGATGGTGCTGGACGGCCTCACCGTCCGGGAGACCGCGGTGCTGCTCGGGGTGCCCGAGGGAACCGTCAAGACGCGCGCGCGGCGGGCGAAGATCGTTTTGCGGGGGGCTCTGTCATGACCGGTCACGTTCCGGGGAAAACGCTCGCCGCCTACGCCCGGGGCGAGCTCGACGACGCGTCGTCGTGGACGCTCGAGGCCCATGTGGACAGCTGCGCGGTGTGCGTGCTGCGGCTCGCGGACCTGGCCGGGCCGGACGTCGAGGCGATGGTCGACGCCGGGCGGGCGGGCATCGGGGCGCACGGGCCGCTGGCCGCTCCGGTGCGGCGGCGGGCCTGGGCGCGGACGTGGCGGCGATGGACGAGCTGGTCGCTGGTGGGGCCGGCGGTCGTCACCGCGCTGGCGCTCCTCGCCGCGTTCGGGCTGGACCGCGAGTACCCCGACCGGCCGTCGCTGGTGCTGCTCCTCGCGCCGGTGGCGCCGCTGACCGGCCTGGCGCTGGCCTGGTCCCACCACGGCGACCCGGGGTGGGAGACGGTGGCCGGCACCGCACGGGCCGGCCTGGACCTGCTGCTGCGTCGCGCGCTGGTGGTGCTGGCCGCGGTGGTCCCCCCGCTGGCGGTCGTCGGTTGGGCCCTCGGCCGGGCCCCGGCCCTGTGGCTGCTGCCCTGTCTCACCTTCACCTCGGCGACGCTGCTGCTCGGCAGCCTGATCGGCGTGTCCAGGGCCGCGGCGGTCCTGGGCGGCGGCTGGGTTCTCGCGATCGCGACGCCGGCCGTCGTCGCCGGTGTGTCCCCGGTGCTGATCCAGCCGGTGAGCGTGCCCGGCTGGGCCGTCGCCGGTGTCCTCCTGCCCGTTCTGACCCTGCTGCGGTCGGGCGCCCTGCGGCGCCTGAGCAGCTGGCGATAGGAGAGCCGATGATCCGCGCAGTCAGCGATTCCGAACTGCAGCCACCCGGCTACGCCTGGTCGGTCGATGCCGCCGGGCTGCAGGTGAGGGCCGGCAAACACCGTGCGGTGGACGGCCTGGACCTGTCGCTGGGCACCGGCGTGCACGGTCTGCTCGGACCGAACGGCGCCGGCAAGACCACGCTGATGCGTGCCCTGTCCACGGTGGTCAAGCCGGACGGCGGTGCCCTGCGCCTGCTCGGCACGGACGTGCGGCGCGCCGGCGATCTGCGGCAGCTGCGCACCCGGCTCGGCTACCTGCCCCAGCACTTCGGCTTCTATCCCAAGTTCACCGTGCGCGACTACGTCGAGTACATGGCCTGGTTGCGGGAGATGCCGAAGCGGTCGGTTCCGTCGGCGACCCAGCGCGCGATCGACCGGGTCGGCCTGACCGGGCGCGCCGACTCCCGGCTGAAGTCGTTGTCCGGCGGCATGCTGCGCCGGGCGGGGATCGCGCAGGCGATCGTCAACGATCCGGCGGTGCTGCTGCTCGACGAGCCGACCGTCGGACTCGATCCGGAGCAGCGGGTCGAGTTCCGCGGCCTGCTGCGCGACCTCGGCGCCGACAGCTGCGTCGTGGTCTCCACGCACCTGGTCGAGGACGTCGTGGCGGCCTGCACCGACGTGGTCGTGATGGCCGCCGGCTCGAGCGTCTTCCAGGGCGTGCCGTCCGACCTGGTCCGCCTCGGTGACCACGGCGGGATCGGCGACAGCCCGGCCGAGCGTGGCTACTCCAGCCTGCTCCAGCGCCACCGCGGTGGTGCCTGATGTCCGGTCCGACGCTCATCGAGCTGCGCCGCTCGAACGCGCGCGCCCTCGGGCTGGTCGTCGCGGTCGTCGCCGCGGCCTGGTTCGCCGGCCAGACCGGTCACTGGTTGCGGCAGTGGAACTGGTTCGCGGTCATGGCGACGTCGGCGATGTTCGTGCTCGCGCCGCTGGCCCTGGCCGGGGGCGCCATGCTCGGCCGCCGGGACGGGCGGACCCGCGCCGACGAGCTCATCGGCAGCACCGGCCGGCCGCGGTGGCAGCGGGTCACGCCCGGGATCGCCGCCCTCACGGTCGCGACGACCGTCGCGTACCTGCTCGTCCTGAGCGTGGCCGCCGTGGTGGTCGCGGTCAACGGCAGCTATCTGGGCGTCGCCGGTCTGGTGTCGATGCTCGTGGACCTCGTCGTCCTCGCCGGCGCCGTCTGGGTCGGTATCGGCGTCGGCCGGGCCTGGCCGGCGCCGATGGTTCCGCCCGCCCTGGCCGTCATCGGGCTGGTGGTCCAGCTGGCCGGAGACACGATCATCGGGCCCGACGGTTCGGCCACCCCGCTGGCGGCCCTGTCGATGCTGGTCCAGCCGCCCGGGGCCGACTGGGAGACGGCCAGCGGGGCGGCGGTGCTCAGCCGGCTGGCGCTGGGGCTCGGCCTGCTGGCCGGGGGCGGTCTGCTGACGGTCGGCGCCTCCCGGCCGGTCCGCGCCGGTGGTCTGGTCGCGGTGGCGGCCGGCGTCGCGGTCACGATGGCGGTGTCACCGGCCACGGCATCGTCGCCCACCAACCGGATCGACGCCGCGGCCCAGCGTCTGGTCTGCACGGACGGCGGCCCGCAGGTGTGTGTCACCGCGGTGCACGCCTACCTGCTGCCGTCGGTGGTTCCGCAGGCGCGCGCCGCGCTGACGAAGCTGGCCAAGCTCCCGGACGCCCCGACGCGGGTCGTCGAATGGCATCCCGACACGGTCGGCACCGGCGACGACCTCGACTATCTGGGCGACACCCCGACGACCGAGCCCGGCACCGTGTTCTTCCGGCTCGACCTGGCCGACCAGGACGTGGACACCGACGTCGAGGCCAGCATCCTCAACGGCGCGGGCACGACCGCCAACGGGTGCCGGCTCCAGCACCCGGACGCGTTGTGGGCGGCCGGCGCCTGGCTCGCCGGCGGCGACACCCTCGACGTGAAGGACTTCGTCTTCGGTCTGAAGCTGTTCCCCGACGACTACCGGCCGGTGCTGAGCACCCTGCGGCAGGCGCCCGCGACGGAGCAGCTCCGCCGGGTGACGGCGTTGCGGAACGCCGCCAACGCCTGCCGGACGACCGACCTGACCGCCATCCTCACCGGAAAGAGCGCCGCATGACCCGCTGGACGGTGCTGTACGCGCGTTCCCGTCGTCTCCCGGCGGCCATCGCCTTCTCGGCGGTCGCGGTCGCGGTGGCGGCCGGCGTCTGGCGGCTGCTCTCGGACGACCCGGTGACCCCGGCGCGGCTCGCCGTCGGCGTGGGCCTCCTGGCGCTGGCCCCGCTGATCCCGACGCTGAGCGGCGACGACGACGCCCTCGAGTCGACCGCCGCGCTGCCGTGGCCGCCGCGGCGGGCCGCGCACCTGGTCGCGCTGTTCGGCGGAGCGGTCGCGCTGCTGACCGTCGCCGCGGCGCTGGGCTGCGAATTCGGCACCGGATGGCAGGTCGTGCGCAACGGCGCCGGTCTGACCGGGCTGATCGGGCTGGGCGCCGCGCTCACCGGCGCCCAGCTCGCCTGGCTCGTCCCGGTCGTCTGGACCGGCGTCCAGGCGATGGGCGCGGCCGCCGCCGCGGGCGGTGTCGGACGGCAGCTCCTGTTCTGGCAACTGCAGCCGGACGGCAGCCGCGCCGCCGCGGTGCTGGCCGCGGCGCTGGCGGTGGCCGGCCTGCTCACGTACGCGATCCGCGGGTGCCCCCGGCGTTCGCCCGGTGAGGCCACCGTGGGCCAGTGAGCCCCGGCGCCGGTGCTCTCACGTGCCGGACAGCACCGAGGCCGCCGCGTCGGCGAACTCGGCCGGCTGCTCCACGTGGCCGAAGTGGCCGCTGCGCTCCAGCATCGTCAGCCGGGCGCCCGGAATGCCCTCCGCGAGACGGTGCGCCCAGACCGGACCGCAGAGGAAGTCGTGGCGCCCACCGATCACCACGGTGGGGGCGGTGATCGCGCCGAGCCGGTCGCGGACGTCGAACAGCACCGGGTCGGGGGCGCCGGCCGGTTCGGCGTACATGCGCACGGCGGCGCGGAACGGCGCGAAGTCGTCCTGCCGTGCCCAGAAATCGGCGAAGTAGACGGGGAGCGCGGCGGCGAAGGCGCTGCTCAGGGCGTCGTCTCCGGCGGGGATCGCGGCGAGCGCCGCGCTGAACGCCGCCGGCACGGCGG
>NZ_BAAAGX010000010.1:386787-400143 GCF_039524755.1 Cryptosporangium japonicum | reverse complement strand
GGGCGTCCGGGTGCCGCTGGGGGTAGGCGGCCAAGCCGGTCGCGGCGCCGGCCGACAGCTCCGGGCCGTTCTCCGGCGCGGTGGAGTAGAGGACCAGCCCGGCCAGGCGTCCGGGGTGCGCGAGTGCGTACGCCTGGGCGACGAACCCGCCGTAGGAGTGCCCGAGCAGGTGCACCGGCCCACCGCCGACCTGGTCGACCACCGCGGCGAGGTACCGCACGTACTCGTCGAGGCGGTAGCCGCCGCGATCGGCCGGCCGCCCCGAACCACCGGTGCCGATCGGTTCGACGTAGACGACGGTGAAGCGTTCTTCGAGCTCGGGCGAGCGCAGATACGACCAGTGCAGGCCCGGACCGCCGGGGTGGGCGACGCACACCGGGCCGGTGCCGGCCACGTGGTAGCGCTGCCGGACACCGTCGAGGACCAGTTCGTGGGTTGTCACGTGTCCACCCAACCCGGACCGGCGGGGGGCCGCCATGCTCGAATTCCGCAGTTTCATACGCTGTTGTGCGTGGACCTGATCAGCGAAGCGGTCGCCTCCACCCGGGCCGGGCGGGCCTGGGCCGTCCACAATCGGTACGCGGGCGCGTGGGCCACCCGGTTCCCCGCGATCACCGGGGCCGGACTGCACGTCGTCCGGCACGGCGAGCCGTGGCTGATCCCGGAGGACGGTGAGCCGGTCGCGCTGCGCCCGGGCAGCGTCGTCTTCGTACCGCACGGACCGCCGCACGGTTTCAGCAGCGCTCCGTGCGCGTTCGCGGACCTGCCGGCGGTGCGCACCCCGCCGCCCGATCCGGAACACGTCGACGTCGACTTCGTGTCCTGCTGCTACCACCTCGACCGGGGGACCGGGCACGCCTACCTCAACGGCTTGCCCGACGTCATCACGCTCGTCATCGACGAGGAGCGCTATCCGGGCGTGCGCGGTCTCGCCGACCTGCTGGCCGGCCACGCGGGGCCGGATCGTCCCGGTGGCGACGTCGCGCTGCCCGCGATCGTGGACCTGCTGCTGGTGCACCTGTTGCGGATGTGGCGCGACCAGCAGGACGCGGCGCACCCGGCCGCGGTCGACCCGAGCCTGGCCGGGGTGTTCGACCTGCTGGCTCGTCCCTACGCCACGAATCTCACGGTGTGTGATCTGGCGGACCTCGCCCGGATGTCCCGCGCGTCGTTCTCCCGGCGGTTCACCGGCACCACCGGTGAGACACCCGGCGCCTACCTCGCCCGCCGGCGGCTCGACGAGGGCGCCCGCCTGCTGCGCCACACCGATCTCCCGCTCGCCGCGGTCGCGAAGCACCTCGGCTACGCGACCGAGTTCAGCTTCTCCGCGGCGTTCCGGCGCGGCTTCGGCATCGCCCCCGGACGCTTCCGCAACCGCGAGCGTGGCCTCGGCGCGGCGACGGGCCCGTCCGGGCGCTAGCGGGCCCCGGGGTCCGGACCGCGCCGCTCGCGGGAACACGCGGCGCGCCGGTGGCGCTGCACCAGGGGTGATCAACCACGGCCTGTCCCTGCTCGACCGGTCCCGGACCCGCGTCGGCGAAACCGAGTCCGAGGCGCTGACGGGCACGGTCGCCCGCGCCGCGCACGCCGAGCGGCTCGGGCTGGACCGGTTCTGGGTGGCCGAGCACCACGGGGTGCCGGGGATCGCCGGCGCCGCCCCGGCCGTGCTGCTGGCCGCCGTGGCCGCCGCGACCACGACGATCCGGATCGGCTCGGCCGGCGTGATGCTGCCCCATCACCAGCCGCTCGTGGTCGCCGAGCAGTTCGCGACGCTCTCCGCGTTCGCCCCGGGCCGGGTCGACCTGGGGCTCGGCCGGTCGCCGGGCTTCACCGCGCCGGTACGCCGGGCGTTGCGCCAGACCGGCAACGACTTCGCCGCCGACGTCACCGAGCTGCGCGCGTTCCTCACCGGGACGGCGGAGATCACCCTGCACCCCCGGCCGCGGGGTGCGCTGCCGCTCTACGTGCTGGCCACCGGAGCCGGCCTGGGCGTGGCGGCGCGGCTCGGCCTGCCGGCGATCGTCGGTGGCCCGCTGCTGGGGGTCGGCGGCGACCCGGCGCCGGGGCGGGCCGCGCTGGCCGACTACCGGCGGTCGTTCCGGCCCTCGCCGCAGCACCCCGAGCCGTGGGTGGCGATCAGCCTGGACGTGGTGGTCGCCGACACCGCCGCGGAGGCCACCGACCTGCTGCTGCCCGAGGCGTGGGCGATGGCGCTGGGCCGCACCACCGGGGTGTTCCCGCCGCTGGAGCCGGTGGGCGCGGTCCGGGCCGCGAGCCGCACGTCGCGTCAGCAGCAGTACCTCGACCGCACCGTCGCGGCGGCGATCGCCGGCACCCCGGCCCGGGTGGAGAGCGCGCTCGACGAGCTGTTCGAGCGGACCGGAGCGGCCGAGCTCGTCACGTCCGGGAGCACGTTCGACCGTGCGGCCCTGGCCGTCTCGGACGCGGAACTGGCCGCACTGTTCGTCCGCCCCCGCCCGACCGGCGCCCCGGTTCCGGCTTCGCCCGCCGGCGTAGCCGAACGCCCGCTCGTGACGCGCTGAGGGCGGCCGGCGCGACGACGTCGTGGAGACGCTGCGCGGCGCTCACCGGAGTCTCATAACGCGTTGAGGGCGTCGCGCAGTCCGGCCCGGGACGAGACGCCCAGCTTGGGGAAGACGCGGTAGAGATGGGCGCCGACCGTGCGGTGGGACAGGTAGAGCCGCTGCGCGATCTGTTTGTTGGTCAGGCCGGCGGCGGCCAGGTTGGCGATCTCCATCTCCTGCGCGGTCAGGGCGGTCAGCGGCCGGTCGCTGACGGCCGGCCGGTGTCCGGCGGCGCGCAGCTCCCCGAGGGTGCGCTCCAGCCACGGCTCCGCGCCCATCGCGGTGAAACCGGTGCGGGCGGCCAGCAGATGCGTGCCGGCGCGGCTGTACTCCTTGCGTCGGCGCAGTTTCTCGGCGAACGCCAGCCGGATGCGTGACGACTCGAACAGCCAGCGTTCGGTGGCGGGGTCGGCCAACGTCTGCTCGAGCCGGTCGCCGGCCTCGTCGCCGAGCACGAGCGCGTCGACGCCGTGCTGGATCAACCGCATCCGGCTGGACAGGGCGGCCACGTCCGCGGTGCGCATCGCGTCGGCGTGGGCCCTGGCCTCGGTGGTACGGCCGGTGCGCAGGGCCGCCTCGACGAGGTCGAGCATCACCCACAGGGCGGTCGGCGCGTACGGCGCCAGCACGCCGGCCGGGCTGATGGCGGTCGCGTGCCGGTAGGCGGCCTCGACGTCGCCCTGGGCCGCGGCGGCCAGCGTGCGCGGGAGGTGGGCGACGGCCAGCATCGTCGCGACGCCGCGTGGTGCCGCCCAGTGGGTGATCTCGTCGGCCAGGTCGTACGCCTCGCCGAACCGGCCCCGGCCGGCCGCGACGACGGCCCGGTTCAGCAGGAAGTACCACCGCAGGAACGGCAGCCCGCTCTCGGCCGCGACACGCTCACCCTCACCGGCCAGCTCTTCGACCTCGTCCCAGCGCCCGGTGTAGTAGTCGTCCTCGCACAGGTGCATCAGCCCGCTCACCTGCCAGTGGGGCGCGCCGCCCTCCCGGCCCTGACGCACGAGACGCCAGGAGTGCTCCCGGATGTCGCCCAGCCGGCTCAGGTGGGCCGAGGCGGTGCCCGTCCGCACCACCCGGGTCAGGTCCGTCTCGGTGGGCAGGGCGGCGATCAGCACCTCGAGGTCGGGCAGCGCCGCCGCGGCGGTGCGCACGGGGTCGGGGAAGGTGCGGCTCAGCACCGACAGGAGGTCACCCGGTTCCGGCCGGAGGCGGGCCAGCAGGCGGTGGAAGGTGGCCCAGTGGTCGGAACCGCCGGCGAACCAGGAGAGCAGCAGCAGGGTGTGCATGGCTTCGTCGAGGGCCGGGTCGTCGGCGCGCCAGCCGTGTCCGCCCGTCTCGATGGCCCCGGCGAGCAGGCGGTGCGCGGTGCGGACGTCGCCGTCGCCGTTGATCATCAGCAGCGCGGTCGCGTTGGCGGCGTGCAGGGCTCCGGCCGGGCCCTGGTTCATCGCCCGGGCATCGGCCAGCAACGTCGTGGCGTCGCCGGTGACGCCGGCCTCCGCGCCGATGTACGCGGCCTCGGCCAGTCGCCGGGCCGCGTCCTCGGGGGTGCTGCTCAGCTCGGCCGCGCGGACGAGCGCGGCGATGGCGGCCAGCGCGTCACCACGACGCAGCACCACGTGGGCGGCCTCCTCGAGCTGGACGGCCACCTTCTCGTCCGGGCCGACCGTGGCCGCGGCGAGATGCCAGGCGCGGCGTTCCGGGTCCCTCGGCAGCGCGGCGGCGATGGCCTGGTGGGCCTGCCGGCGCTCCTCGGAGGTGGACATCGCGACGATCGCCGACTGGATCAGCGGGTGGCCGAAGACGAGGCGCCCGCCGGCGTCGTTGACGCGCACCAGCTGGGCCCGGTCGGCGGCGGCGAGCGGGGCCAGGTCGGCCAGGCCACGCAGGGTGCGCAGGTCACCGCTTCCCTCGAACGTCGCGAGCAGCAGCAGGCAGCGGGTGGCCTCGGGCAGGGCGGCGATGCGGGTGGCGAAGATGGTCTGCAGCCGGTCGCTGAGCGGCACCACGTCGGCCGGCGGGGTGGCGTCGGTGAGGCTGTCCGGCAGCTCCAGCAGCGCCAGCGGGTTGCCTCCGGCGAGCTCGAGCAGGCGCTGGCGCAGGCGCTCGGTGAGGGACGGGAAGCGCGTGTCGACCAGCCGGGCGGACGCCTCGTCGCTGAGAGGTTCGACGGTGACCTCGGTCAGGCCGCGCGCGTCGAGGAAGCTCTCCGTACCGGTACGCGAGGCGGCGATGACGCCGACGGGCGTTCCCCGTACCCGCCGGGCGACGAAGCCGAGCACGACCGCGCTGGGCCGGTCGACCCACTGGACGTCGTCGACGATGAGCAGGACGGGCTTCGTCCTGGCGACCGTGCTGAGCAGCATCAGCGCGGCGTTGCACACGAGCAGGGCGGCCGGTGCCGGCCCCGGGCCGAAGCCGAGAGCGACGCCGAGGGCGTCACGCAGCGCCGGCGGCAGCTTCTGCATGTCGGGATAGAGCGGCAGCAGCAGCTGGTTGAGCAGCGAGTAGCTGATCTCGGCCTCGAACTCGGAGCCGTTCGCACGCAACACACGCATGCCTTCGGCCTCGGCCAGTTCCGCCGCCGCGGCCAACAGCGCTGATTTGCCGACGCCGGGCTCGCCGCGAACCATCCGCATGTCGCCGCCGTGGCGGATCGACCGCAGGAAGCGGCGGATGCGGTCCAGCTCGACGTCACGGCCGTACAACGACTCCAGGGCGGTGGGCGGCATGCAATATATTGCACTCGGGCGAGCGGGTCGGTGTCAATGCCCGGGGCGGCCGGGTGCCCGAAAGCCGACCGGACGGGTCCGATCGGGCACGAGTCTGAACTCGGGGAAGGCGCCGGCGTCGTCCCCTCTGGAGGGCCGGTGCGGTGCTGTCGTACCCCGAGGCCCGCGCCGCGCTCACCCACCCCGACCTCCGCAAGAATCCCGAGCCCGCCCTGGCGGCACTGGAGGCGGCCGGCATCACCTCGCACAAGGTCGGTGAGGGCTTCGGCGGCTCGATGCTGTTCTCCGACCCGCCGGACCACACCCGCCTGCGCCGGCTGGTGGCCCCGGTGTTCAGCGGCCGTCGCATCGGGCTGCTCGCCGACCGGATCCAGGGCATCGCCGACGAGCTCCTCGACGCGATGGCGTCGCGCGACGAGGTGGACCTGGTGGAGGCCTACTGCGCGCCGCTGCCGATGACCGTCATCTGCGAGTTGCTCGGCGTGCCCGTCGACGACCGCGCCCAGTTCCGCGCCTGGTCGCAGTCCCTGGTCGGGCTCCCCACCGCCGCCCAGCGGCAGGACGGTCTCCACTTCACCCGGTACCTGGCCGACCTGGTGGACCGCAAACGGACGGCGCCGTCGGACGACCTGCTGTCCGACCTGGTCGCGCAGCACAACCAGGAGGACGGGCGGCTCTCGCACGTCGAGCTGATCGCGATGGCCGCGCTGCTCGTCGTGGCCGGTCACGACACCACCGTCAACCTGCTCGGCAACGCCGTGGTGGCGCTGTTGCGGCACCCGGAGCAGGCCGACCGGCTGCGGGCGCGTCCCGACCTGATCGCCGGTGCGGTGGAGGAGTTCCTGCGGTTCGACTCCTCGGTCGAGCAGTCCACGTTCCGGTTCGCCGCCGAGGATCTCGAGCTCGGCGGCGTGCACATCCGCCGAGGCGACCCGGTGGTCGTCTATCTGGGCGCGGCCAGCCGGGACGCGCCGCAGGACGACGACGGCGACCCCGCGGGGCTCGACGTGACCCGGTCGAACGCCCGCCACGTGGCCTTCGGGCACGGCATCCACCACTGCGTCGGCGCCCCGCTGGCCCGGATCGAGGCGAGCATCGCGATCGGCTCCCTCCTGCGAGGCTTCCCCGCGCTGCGCCCGGCGGTCCCGCTCGCCGACCTGGGCTGGATCCCGGCCGGCATGATGCGCGGCCCCCTGGCGCTGCCCGTCCGCCTCCACGGCTGAGCGCCGTCAGCGCCGGTGGAGGTCGCGGGTGCGGGGGCGGGCTCGCCGGCGGCTGACGGCCGGGCGCGCGACGAGGTCGCCGAGCGCCACCCCCGCGGCGACGGCCAGCCCGATCGTGAGCGCGAGCACGAGCGTGACCAGACCGTTCACGACGTCGTGAACGGCCAGCTCGTAGAAGCCCCGGTAGGCGGTCAGGCCGGGGAGGAGCGGGATGATCCCGGACAGCACGATCACCGGGGTACGCCGGCCGGAACCGCGTCGGGACAGCCCCGTCGCGAGGCCGACGACGGTGGCCGCGACACCACTGGCCGCCACCGAGCCGACGTCCGTGAACAGGGTGAGGGCGGCGTAGGCCGCCCACGCCGCTCCTCCGACGACGAAAGCGGCCGGTAAGGAACGCAGCGGCGCGTAACCGGCCAGCGCGAACAGGGCCGCCGACGCGGCCGCGGCGACGGTGCTGACGACGAAGCCGGCCATGTCGGCACGCAGCGGCTCGGCCGGGTCGAGGTCGAGGTCGAACACGAGGCCCAGCTGGAGGCCGAGGATGACGCCGGCCAGCAACCCGGCCGACAGCAGCGTGATCTCCGCCGCGCGGCCGGCCGCCGTCACGTAGTAGCCGGAGATGGCGTCCTGCACCGTTCCCACCACCGTCAATCCCGACAGCAGGGCGGTGAGGCCGGCCGCGATGACCAGGGACGGCTGGGTGTCGGCGGGCAGCGCGCCGGACGCGAGCAGGCCGAGCGTCGCGACGGTCGTCAGCAGGGCACCGGCGACCTGCCGGAAGAACGGCGCGACGTCGCGCCGCTGGAGGACGAACCCGAGGCGGTCGATGAGCGCGGTCACCACGAACGCGGTCGCCGCGATCAGCGCCGAGCCGCCGAGCAGCACCGCCACCGCGGCGGCCAGCCCGGCCATCCCCACGGTGGCGACCCAGCGCGGGTACGGATGCCGGGCGTTCACCGCCTCGCTCACCGCGGCGACGGCGGCCGGGACCGTCATCCGCGATCGGGTCACCTGGTCGACGATGCCGGTGATCAGGTCGATCCGGGTCAGGTCGGTGGTGCCGTAGCCGGCCAGCCGCATCGTGGTCACCGGTGCGGCCACGTTGCCCCGGTGGAAGCACATCGTGATCGCGTTGAACGTGACGTCGACGTCGACCGTCGGCAGGCCGCAGGCGGCCGCCAGCCGGGTCATGGTGGCCGCGGTCTCACCCACCGGCTCGCCGGTGGACAGCAACACCTCACCGACCTGGATGCAGAGGTCGAGGACCTCGAGCACCTGGGCATCGGTCGGCACGTCCGGCCCGAGGTGGCGCAGCAGCTCGACGGTGGGCTCGCCGCCGCGCAGCAGGACCTGGGCCTCGCTCGCGACGTTGCCGCGGGCCCACCGAACGATGGCTCCGGGTCGCATGTGTCGTCCTTTCCGGTTTCCCGTTTCCCGGCGGCGCCGGAGGGGATCCGCGCCGCTAGGTCAGCGGGTCCCGGCCGATTCCGGCGGCGCGGCGGACCGCCGACGGTGCGACGCCGTAGCGCGCCTGGAAGGCCCGGGTGAAATGAGCCTGGCTGGCGAAGCACCAGCGCGCCGCGATGCGCGCGATGCTCAGGTGACCGAGCGTCGGATCGACCAGGTCCCGGTGCGCCGACTCCAGCCGGTGCAGACGGATGTACCCGGTGACCGTGTGGGGCTCCTGCTCGAACAGCCGGTGGAGGCTGCGGGGAGCCATCCGGTGCGCGGCGGCTATCGCGTCGTGGGTCAGACCGGGATCGGCCAGGTGTTCGCGGACGTACGCGAGCACCCGGAGCCGCTGCGCGTCCGCCGCCGCGCCGTGGGCCGGTGGCGTCCGGCCGAGCGCCCCGGCGATGAGATGGAAGGCCGCCTCGCCGAGCCGCCCGGCGGAGGCCCCGATCGCCGTTCGCTGCTCCATCGCGACGGCCACGAACTCCGCCAGCACGGCACCCGGTCCCTCGTCGAACGGATGCGCGGAACGCATCGCCGAACGGACCACGCTGTCCGGCAGCGACAGGGCACTGCGCGGAAAAGCCAGCACGAGGCCCGACCAGTCCTCCTCGAACCGCAGCTCGTAGGGTCGGCCGGTGTCGTAGAGCGCCATCCGCCCCGGCGTGAGGCGCACCCGGTGACCGTCCTGGCTGACGGTGGCCGCACCGCCGGTGAGCAGGCACAGCGTGAACCGGTCGGCGGCTCCCCCTCGCCCGGCCGGAGGGAGACGACGCAGGAGCTGCGCCCGTCCACCGGCCCGGAAGACGGTCAGGCGGCCCAGGGTCGCGCCCGGCACGCACGTCAACTGCCGAGCAGGGCGGTGCGCAGCGACCGCACGGCGTAGTGGGCACGTGACTTGACGGTGCCCACGGTGGGAAATGCGCGACCGGCCGGTGGTGTGGTGGTGGTCATGGAGGGGCCCCGTAGCGTTCTTCGATGGGTCGTGCGGAACGCTAAGCGGGTGCCGTGAACAGCTACTTCAACGGTAGTGACACGGTTGTGGAGCGGCTTCCGTCAACACGACCGGCGGATGTGGTCAAGCACCGCTGACCGCGGCGCGAAACCGTGGTCGCCATGACCACTCACCACGACTTCGTCGTCGTCGGGGCCGGTTCGGCCGGCGCCGTCGTCGCGTCCCGCCTGTCCGAGGATCCCCGCGTCCGCGTCCTGCTCCTCGAATCGGGCCCGGCCGACACCCTGCCGGAGATCGCCACCCCGCCGGCGTGGCCCGCGCTGTGGGGGAGCGCGGTCGACTACGCCTACCGCACGGTTCCGCAGTCCGGTTTCGACGGCACGGCTCACGACTGGCCGCGCGGGCACACGCTGGGCGGATCCAGCAGCATCAACGCGATGGTGTTCCTGCGCGGCCACCCGGCCGATTTCGACGCCTGGGCGACGCGGGGAGCCGACGGCTGGGACTACGCCTCGGTGCTGCCGTACTTCCGGCGGATGGAGACGGCCGAGGGGGATCCGGCGTACCGCGGCACCGACGGCCCCATGCGCCCGGCGATCGCGGCTGATCCCAACCCGCTCTCGCAGGTGTTCGTGGACGCGGCGGCGGCGCTCGGCCATCCGCGGACCAAGGCCTTCAACGGCGCGGTCGCCGAGGGCGTCGGCTGGCACGAGCTGTCGATCACCGAGGGACGACGGCAGAGCACCGCGGCCGCGTACCTGCACCCGGTGTCGGCCGACCGGCCGAACCTCACCGTGCTGACCGGGGCCCGCGCGCACCGGCTGATCATCGAGGGCGGACGCTGCGCCGGAGTGGAATTCGCCCGCGACGGCCAGGTGACGTCGGCGTACGCCGACCACGAGGTGGTGGTCAGCGCCGGCGCGGTCGACTCGCCGCGGCTCCTCCTGCAGTCGGGCGTCGGGGACGCGGACGACCTCGGCCGGCTGGGGATACCGGCGGTGCAGCACCTCCCCGGAGTCGGCCGGAACCTGCACGACCACCCGCTGGTCAGCGTGGTGTACGAGGCGAGCCGACCCGTTCCGGCGGGCCTGACCAACCACGCCGAGACGTCGCTGCAGTGGCGCAGCGACCCGAGCCTGCCCGGCCCGGACATGCAGCTGATGTTCATCCACGTGCCGTTCGCCCCGCCGGCGCTGGCGGTGCCGCCGAACAGCTTCACGTTCGGCGTCGCGACCGTGCCCGAGGCACGCGGAACGGTGCGCCTCGCCTCCGCCGACCCCGCCGTTCCGCCGTTGATCGACCCGGCCTATCTCGGTGCGGAGGCCGACGTCCGGCGCCTCGTCGCCGGGATCGGGGTGGCCAGGGAGATCGCCGCCGCGGCGCCGTTCGACGGCTGGCGCGGTCGTGAGGTGCACCCCGGCCCGGACGACCGCGATCCGGCCGCGCTGCGCGACTACCTGCGCCGCGGCACCGGGACCTACTACCACCCGGTCGGCACCTGCGCGATGGGCACCGGCGCCGACGCGGTCGTCGACCCGCAGCTGCGGGTGCACGGCGTGGACGGGCTCCGGGTGGCCGACGCGTCGGTGATGCCCCGCATCGTCAGCGTGAACACCAACGCCGCGACGATCATGATCGGCGAGAAGGCCGCCGACCTGATCCGGTCCGCCCACGCGATCGGGCAGTGACCCGGGGCACGGATTGAACGATGCGGCCTCTCCGTCGTCGGACAGGGTGGGCGGGGTGATCCCGTCCTCGAACCGGCTGCCCTGACCCTGGAGGCATCACCATGGCCCGCCCGACCGTCGCCGACCTCCCGCTGACGACGTTGCGATCGTCCCAGGACGGCCCGGTGCTGACCGTCCGGATCGATGCCCCGCCGCACGACTACATGACCGCCGCGATGCAGCGGGACTTCCTGGACCTGGTCCGTGCCGTCGACGCCGACGACACGGTCCGGGTGGTCGTCGTGACCGGAGCCGGGCCGGGCCGGTACATCACCCACTACGACATCGGTGATCTGCTCGAAGCGGCCGACGCCGCGCCGCTGCTGCCGCGGCCGGCGGCCCGGCTGCTGCTGGGCGCCGTCCGCACCCTCACCGCGGTCGGCGGCGAGCGCGTGGTCGAGCGGTCCCGGCTGTCGGGAATCCTGGCGATCACCCGGTTCCACGAGCTGGTCACGCGGCTGCTCCGGTCCCGGGCGATCTGGATCGCGGCCATCGACGGTCCGTGCGGAGGCGGCGGTCTGGAGATGTCGGTCTGCTTCGACGTCCGGCTCGCCGCCGACACCGCGTCGTTCCTGCTGCCGGAGCTGTCGATCGGGCTCACCACCACCGTCGGCGCGCAGCGCCTGGTGCACCTGATGGGGCCGTCCCGTGCCCTGCGGGTGATGCTCGACGCCCGGGCCATCTCCGCCGCCGAGGCGCAGGCCTCGGGGCTGGTCGACGAGGTGCGGCCGGCCGCGGACGTCGTCGCCGAGGCGCAGGCGCTGGCGGCCCGGTACGCGCGCCGCTCGCCGGCCGCGGTGGCCGCGCAGAAACGCATCATCAACGCGGCCTACGACGTCGGTCTGCGGGCCGGCCTGCGCGCGGAGGGGGTGGCGCAGATGACGAACGTGCCGACCGCGAGCACCCGCGCGCTCCTGCGGACCTGGCTGTCGATGCAGCGCGAGGACGGCGCGTCGGTGTTCCGCACCGACCCGGAACCCTGGGCGGAGGGCACCGCGGGCGCGGTGGCGCAGACCTCTTTGACTCCGGCTCGCGACGCGGTGTGAAATATTTTGCATGCCGATTCCTGAGGACGTGGGCGTCATCGCGCGACCACTGCTGCGTGAGAACGCCTACCGGTCGATCCGGGACGCGATCGTCGACGGCACCTTCGCCCCGGGGGAGCGGCTGAACGACGCCGAACTGGCGCAGTGGCTGGGGGTGAGCCGGACGCCGATCCGGGAGGCGCTGACCCGGCTCGAGGAGAGCGGCCTCGTCCAGACCAAGCCCGGCCGGTACACGATCGTCAGTCCGCTCGACACGCGCGCCGCCCGGGCGGCCCAGACGGTGACCGCCGCGATGCACGAGCTGGCCGTGCGGGAGGCGGTGCCCCACCTGTCGGCGGTCGAGATCGAGGCGATGCGTCAGGCGAACGCCCGCTTCGCCGGTGCGCTCCGGGCCGACGAGGTCGACGCGGCGATCGCGGCCGACGACGAGTTCCACAACGTCACGGTGACGGCGTCCGCCAACCCGGCCGTGCGCACGGTGCTCGAGCAGTTCACCCCGGTGCTGCGCCGGCTGGAGCGGCTGCGCTTCTCCTCGCTCGTCGGCCGCGGCTCGGTGGCCACGCACGACCGCATCATCGCCCTCTGCGAGGCCGGCGACGCCGAGGGCGCGGCCGCCGCCGCCCGCGACAACTGGCTGAGCCTGGCCGAGGTGTTCGACGTCGAGGACCCGGACGCTCCGCGCACCCCGTGACCGGGAACGTCATCGGTCGAATGACTTAACCCCGCTGGGGCGACGCGCCCGCCGGACGTCGGCCGGAGCCGTCCCGCGGTCGGAACACCGGGGCTCCGGGCCGCTCCGGGGACAGGCGAATGACTGATTCGGCCGGTCGGCCGGCCGCCGATGCTGAATCTCGTCAGCGGCCGCCCACCGGCCGCGCATCGTCTAGGAGCCGACATGAAGCCCACCATCGTCCTGGTCCACGGGGCCTTCGCCGAATCCGCCAGCTGGAACGGCGTCATCAGCCGGCTGCAGGCGGCCGGTCACCCCACGATCGCGGCCGGGAACCCGCTGCGCAGCCTGTCCGGGGACGCCGCCTCGGTCGCCAGCCTGCTCGCCACCATCGACGGCCCGATCGTGCTGGTCGGCCACTCCTACGGTGGCGCCGTGGCCTCCAACGCCGCGGCCGGCAACGACAACGTCAAGGCCCTGGTCTACGTGGCCGCGCTGGCCCCCGACAAGGGCGAGAACGTGCCCGACCTGACCGGCAAGTTCCCCGGCGCCACGCTGGGCGACCACCTCCGCGAGGTGCCGCTGGCCGACGGCACCGCCGACGCCTTCGTGGTGCCGGAGCACTACCACGAGCACTTCGCCGCCGACCTGACCGCCGAGGAGGCCGCGCTGGCCGCCGCCACCCAGCGGCCGTTCAACTCCACCGCGGTGACCGAGCCGTCGGCCGAGCCGGCCTGGAAGACGATCCCGTCCTGGTTCATCTCGCCCGAGCTCGACCGGGCGATTCCGCTCGAGGTGTTCCGCTTCATGGCCGCGCGCGCCAACGCCCGCGAGGCGATCGAGGTTCCCGGCGCGTCCCACGCCCTGCCGGTGTCCCAGCCGCAGCTGGTGGCCGACGTCATCCTCCGGGCCGCGGCCGCGGTCTGACCGGACCTCGACGGCGTCCGGCGGGCCGGTCGGGTC